>DKNG01000009.1:0-7653 GCA_002470185.1 Arcobacter sp. UBA7394
CTTACAATTCCATAAGCAGTTTTTGCTTGTTCAGCTCTTAAAGTCATATTTTCATTTACTATATCTTGTAAGTCATCAACAGAATAAATTGATAATCCAGACATATTAATTTCATCAATATCTCTTGGAACTGCAATATCAAACCAATATCTATTAAATGAAGCACTTGGTGTATTATCTTTTGTAATGATTGGATATGGAGCAGAAGTTGCTGTAATCATTACAGGAATTTGACCTAATAAATTTGATAGTTCACTATAAGGTTCTACGACTACAGGAGAGTCAAAAGTATCAGCAAGATTTTGAGCTTTTTTAGTATCTCTACTTGTTAAAACTACATCAAATCCTGAAGATAAAAGATGTTTAATAGTTAGTTCACTCATTTCACCAGCACCAATAACTAAAGCTTTTACACCAGAAGTATTACCAATGATATCTTTTGCTTTTGCAACTGCTGTACTTGCTACTGATACAGAACCAGTACCTAAAGATGTAGCGTTTCGAACACTAGCAGCACATTTAAATGCAAATTGCATTACTCTTGTAATATTTACAGAACAATGTCCTTTTGCTTGTGAAAATCTAAAGGCATCTTTTAATTGACCAACAATTTGTGTTTCACCAATTACTAGTGAATCTAAAGCAGAAGCTACTGTAAATAGATGATGAACAGCTCCATCATTATCATAAATATCAGCTCTATCATATAAAGTATCAAAATCCAAAGAAGAGTAACCTGCTAATTTCTCAAGTATCTTTTCTGAACTGTTTTTTATATTTGAAGATCTAGTTATGATTTCAACTCTATTACATGTAGATAATAATACAGCTTCTTTAGTCGTACCATCTTCTAAAATAGCTTTTAAAAATCTATTCTTATCTTCTTCTGTACCAAATGCTAGTTTTTCTCTCATTTCAATATCAGTGTTTTTATGTGAAAAACTAATTATTAAATAACTCATCTAAAACTCTCTTTCTATCATCGCTTTCATAATGAAAATTAATGTTTCGCTATCTGATTCGTCTTTTACAGCTTCAATAGCTTCATTTCCTAAATCTTTAGCTAATTTTATAGAATCTTCTAATGCTTTTGTATTATTCATTTCTTCTTTTATCCAAGAACTTTCATCTTGAGATAATTCTTTTTTATATAAAGATTCTAATTTTGTTTTGTCTTCTAATCTTTCGTGTAATAATAAATATGGAATAGTTACTTTACCTTCAACGAAATCAAGCATAGCTGGTTTCCCTAAAGTTTCAGAGTCTTGAGTGATATCTAAAATATCATCAATCATCTGAAAGGCAAGACCTAAATTTTTACCATATAAAGCATATTTATTAGCATCTTTTCCACATAAAATAGCAGCTGCTTTAGCAGATGCTTCTATTAGGGATGCAGTTTTTTTATAAATCATATCATTGTATTTATCGTATGAACTATTAAATGTTTCTGTTAAATCAACATCTAACATTTCACCAATACTTAAAAGTGTAACAGCATTTGCAACTGTATGGGCAATTTCTCTGTCCATTAGTGATAGTTCAGTAAAGGCTTTAGAGTATAAAATATCTCCAAACATAATTGATGTTTTATTATCATAAAGTGCATTTACCGAAGGAGCTCCCCTTCTTGTATCTGCTTCATCAATAACATCATCATGTAATAATGATGCCGCGTGAATCATTTCAACTACTGCACATAGTCTAATTGACTCTTCACTAACTCCTGCAATTTTTAAGATTAGTTTAGACCTTAACATCTTTCCAGTTGCTAACTTATCTAATAAAACTAAGCTTTTTTCATCTTTACACTCTTCTACAAATGTCTTTATTTGGTTTTTAACGTCTTGTAACTCTTCCACAAATATTGCCTTACGCGTCTAATCTACAAATAATTTCACCAGTAAACTCAACATAAAGACCTTTTTTCATGTTATTTACTAGTTGTTCATTATTTAATTTGTATTCTTTCATAGCATCATTTACGTCAAAGTTTTCGTCTTTACCTTCAGATAACATCATCTCTAAAATAGCTACTTTTTCAACAATCTTATCCCATTCATCTTCAACTACATCTTGTGAAGCTTCTCTACTAACATCAAAAAATTTTGACTTTGGGCTTCCCATAAACATATCATCTTCGTCTTCTGTAAACCATTCTCCAAACATAGACATTTAAAATTCCTTATTTTTCTTTTTTATAATTTTTTATTTTTCTAATCTTACTCTAACAGATTTAGCATGAGCTGTAAGCCCTTCTGTATCTGCTAATAATGCACAGGCTTCACCTACTTCATCAATTGCTTTTCTTGAGAAATTGATGATTGAACTTTTTTTCATAAAGTTTTCAACATTTAATGGGCTATAAAATTTAGCCGTACTTCCTGTAGGTAAAGTGTGATTTGGACCTGCAATATAATCACCAATTGGTTCAGGAGTATTTTCACCTAAGAAAATTGCACCTGCATGTTTAATAAATGGTAATAATTCAAAAGCATTTTGTGTCATTACTTCTAAGTGTTCAGGAGCAATTTCATTCATTAAATCAAGTGCTTCTTCCATCGTATCAGTAACAATAATCACACCTCTATTATCAATAGAAGTTCTAGCAATTGTTTCTCTTTCTAATGTTTGTAAGTAGTTTTCAACTTCAACACTAGTTTGCTCTGCAATATTTGCATCAGTTGTAATCATAATTGAACTAGCCATTTCATCATGCTCAGCTTGTGATAATAAATCAATAGCTAAGTATTTTGGTTTAGCCGTAGAATCAGCTAAAATCCCAATTTCAGATGGTCCTGCGATCATATCAATATTTACTTCACCAAATACTAATTTTTTAGCAGTAGCAACGAAAATATTTCCAGGACCTGTAATAACATCAACTTTTGGGATAGTTTCAGTTCCATATGCCATAGCAGCAACTGCTGATGCACCACCAACTTTATAAGCTTTTTTGATTCCACAAAGATGGCAAGCTGCAAGTAATAGTTCATTTACTTCATTATCAGGAGTTGGAGTACATACTACAATCTCTTCAACACCAGCAACAATTGCAGGAATTGCATTCATTAAAAGTGAACTTGGATATGCAGCTTTTCCACCAGGAATATATAAACCAGCTCTATCAACAGCAGATACTTTTTGACCTAAAATAGTTCCATTTTTTTCAAAATCTAACCAAGATTTTGGAAGTTGTTTTTCATGGTAAGCTTTGATTCTATCGTATGCAGTATGCAGTGAAGCTCTTAATTTTTCATCAATGTTATTGTAAGCTTTTTCCATATCTTCACATGAAAGCATTAAATCAGAGTCTTCTTTAACTTCCCACTTATCAAACTTTTCAATATGCTTTTTAAGTGCAGTGTTTCCATCTTCAACAATTTCATCAATTATGTTCATAACGATTGATGAAACACCTTTTATATCACTTTTTGCTCTTGCTAAAATACCATCAAACTCTTCTTTGAAGTTTGAATCATTTGTGCTAATAATCTTCATTTAAATTTGTCCTAATATCTCTTCTACAATTTTTTCTAAAGGTTTTTTCTCTACATCTACAACAATATCAGCTACTCTTTCGTAATCTGGAACCCTAGAATCAAATAGAGCTGTTGCTTCATCTAAATTTTGTAAAAGCGGTCTTTTTTTAAGTTTTCTTGCAGCATTTGGAGCGGCATTAATTCTATCTAGTATCCCTTGGAAAGATGATTTAAGATAGATTACTTTTCCAATTTTATTAATATTTTCTTGTTTATAAAATCCGCCACCAGTTGAAATAATAGTATTATCAATACTATTTTCTAACCATAAAGCAGTTTTCTTTTCTAAATTTCTAAAGTATGGTTCACCATGCTCTTCAAAGATTTTTTTAATCTTTTGATTCTGCATACTCTCGATTAAATCGTCAGTATCAATTGCAAACATATCAGAAGATTGAACTAATCCTCTTGCAATCGTACCTTTACCAACACCCATAAAACCAATTAATATAATATTCTTCTTTTTCATAGTTAGAGATTATATCTAAAATTATGTAAATTTTCGGCTATTTACTTTGTATTTATCTTGTTCCTATAAGATTTTGCTATAATATAATTTTTATATAAAGGCCTTGATGTATGATTACAAAATTAATTCAATCAGAAAATGATTATGTAGAACATGATATAAGTTTACAAAATGTTTTAGACATAATGACAACAAATAGAATAAAATATCTTGTTTTATTAAAAGACAAAAAACCCTTTGGAATTATTACAGAAAGGGATATTCTTTTCCTTTATGCTCAAAATATAGACTTCAATCAACAAGCTTTAAACTTTGCTAAAAAAGATTTAATTATAAGTAAAGAAAATAGAAGAGTTGACTATATTTTATCATTAATGATCAATCATAATATTAGAAGAGTAATCATTACAGATTCACAAAATAATTATTTAGGGTGTATTTTACAAGAGACAATTATTTATGAATTAGACAAAGATATTTATAAATCACATATTAAAGTTAGTGAAATTGTAAAAACCTCAAATCTTGTTTTACATGTTCAAAAAGATGCAACAATTCAAGAAGCAATAGAGATTATGGCAGAGCATAATATTGGTTCAATTTTAATTTATAATAAAGACCTACCAGTTGGAATAATCACAGAAAGTGATATTATAGATTTAGCACAAAAACATGTAGATACAAAAGAGTGTGTTGAAAAACATATGCATGCTCCTGTAATTACTTTTGATAGTGATACTTATGTATATGAAATTGTAAATGCTATGAAAGAAAACAATATTAGAAGAGTTGTTATTTATAACAATAGTTTAGATAAACACTATATTGTAACTTCAAAAGATTTACTAAATAACATCAAAGGAAACTACGGTTTATTTTTAGAATCAAAACTAACTGATGCAAAAAATACTTTTAACTCACTAAATGAAGCAGTAATCGAAGTATTTATCAATGACGAATCTGAGCACACAATAAGCTGGTTTAACTCAAAAGCAACTAGGCTATTCGATTTAAAAGTAGATGATGATGTAACAAAAATCATTCCAAAACAAAGATGGAAAAACATCTATGAAAAAATAGAGAATAATGAGAGTTTTGAAGAACAAACTATAGAATTAAAAGGAAGCATTTACCAACTTACAATCCTACATGTAAAAATACTTCAAACACCAATTATTAAACTTTTATTTACAAATATTTCTGAGTTAGTAAATAAAACAAATGAAATCAATAGTAAATATAATGAAACCTTTGAACAAAATAGTGTTGGAATAGTTCATATTTCACTAGAAAATAAAATACTTGATGCAAATAAAAAAATCTGTGAACTTTTAGATTACAAAAAAGATAATTTATTAGAAAAAGATATTTCTGATTTGACACATAAAGAAGATTTAGACTTAACAAATGAAAAACTAACAACTTTACTAAAGAATGAAGATATTAAAGACATTAATCTAAAGAAAAGATGTATGAAAAAAGATGGTTCAATTATTTGGGTTAGTACAACTGCTTCTTTATCTTATAATAAACTAGGTAAGCCACAATATTTTATATGTTTTATTACAGATATTACTCTAAAAGAAAAAATCAAAAAAGAGCTAATTCTTTCTGACATTGTATTTGAAAATACTACAGAAGGTATTATAATTACAAATGAAAAAAATAAGATTGTATCTGTAAATAAATCTTTTACTGAAATTACGGGTTATAACCTTAGTGAGATTTATGGTAAAAATCCTAGAATTTTAAAATCTGGGAAAAATACTAAAGAATTCTATACTCAAATGTGGCAAGATATTAATAAAAATGGCTTCTTCAAGGGTGAGATTTGGAATAGAAAGAAGAATGGTGAGATTTATGCTGAATGGTTAAATATTAGTACAGTTACAAATAAAGATAGTCAAATTACTAATTATGTTGCCATATTCTCTGATATTACAAAAATTAAAGATACAGATGAACAAATTGAGTATTTAGCACACCATGATCCACTTACTAATCTTCCTAATAAACTTCTATTAAATGCTAGATTAGAGCAATCAATCGAAAGAGCTAACAATGAACATCAAAGTCTAGCTGTACTATTTATTGATATTGATAACTTTAAACTTGTGAATGATTCTTATGGACATACAATTGGAGATAGAATCATCAATCTAGTATCTCTAAGATTACAAAAAAATGTAAGAAAAGGTGATACTATTTCTAGAATTGGTGGGGATGAATTTGTAATTGTAATTGAAGATATAAACAAAGAAAATACAGAAAGAATTGCTCAAAAAATCATACATGACTTTACTGAACCAATTAAACTAGAAGAGTATATTTTCGATACTACAATTACTATTGGTATCTCTTTATATCCTAATAATGGTATATCTTACGAAGATTTAATTAAGCATGCAGATACTGCAATGCATAGTGCAAAAGCTGCAGGTAAAAATCAATTTCAATTTTATAAAAATCAAATGACATCTGAAATCTTTGAAAAAGTATTAATGAAACAAGAGATAAAAAATGCTATTGAAAAGAAAGAGTTTGAAGTATATTTTCAACCTCAAATTGATACAAAAACAAAAAAACTAATTGGTGCAGAAGCATTAGTTAGGTGGAATCATAAAGATTTAGGTGTTTTATCACCTATTAATTTTATTCCACATGCAGAAGATAATAAACTAATTATTCCATTAGGGGAATATATTTTAGATGAAACATGTGCTTTTATTAAAAAACTTCACTCTTTAAATATTTTTACAGAGGGTAAAATAGCAGTTAATATTTCAGGAGAACAAATTAAACATAGTGAAATCACAAAAACTATAGTTAATACTTTGAATAAATATAATATTGAGCCTAAATACCTTGAAGTTGAAGTAACTGAAACATTCATCATGGAAGATGTTGAAAAATCAATTGCAATGTTTAAAAAATTAAAAGAGATTGGAGTTAGTTTATCTATTGATGATTTTGGTACTGGATACTCTTCATTAAATTATATTAAACAATTCCCTATTGATAAACTAAAAATTGATAAATCTTTTGTAGATGAATTACCAAATAACAATAAAGATATTGCAATTGCCAAAACAGTAATTGCCCTAGCAAAAGGACTTGAACTTAAAGTAATAGCAGAAGGTGTTGAAAATAAAGAACAAGAAGAGTTCTTAGCATCACAAGATTGTGATGAAATACAAGGCTGGTTATACTCAAAAGCCTTAAGAAAAGATGACTTTATAGAGTTTTGTAAAAAATTCTAATTATATGAAAAAGAAGTAATTATACTTCTTTTTCATATTTGTGTTTGTATCTCTCAAGCATAGAAATATTCCCTAAAATTCCACCTTGATGTATATATAAAATCTTTGAATCATTCTGTTCTAAAGTATTAAGATAATCTTCTAATACTATAAAGCCCAATGAATCATATAAAAAATCAAACTCAATATTTGTTTGTTTTAATAAATCTTTATGTGTTTCATAGAACTCTTTATATAATTTTCCAAAATGATATTTCTTTTTTCTTTGTAAGATTATAGGATGATTTGTTTTTTCTAGTTCATTAAACTGCTTTTCTAAATACTTTTCATCTCCTACACAAGCACAAGTTAATACAGGAAAAGGCAAGAACTTTTGTAAAAA
>DKNG01000009.1:7749-13930 GCA_002470185.1 Arcobacter sp. UBA7394
AGTTTTCCTCTGCCCAAGATATAATCTCTTGTGCCAAAATCTCTAACCCGTATTGAGCCTCTTTTAAAGCTCCACCTTCATTAATAAACATAGTATTTTCATCTAATTGTTTTGGCAAGTCTTCTTCATGAATATTCATGCCATTTTCTAAAGCTTCTTTATAATTTCCACTTGGAGATTCTTTTAGATATGAAGCAATATGATCTACATAATAATCAAATTTCCAGCCTCTTAATTTACATAATACACTTAAAGAATACATTGCATTTGATTGGGCAGAACCGTGGGATACTATATTTGTGATATTGGGAAAATCATGTTTTAAGAAGTAATAAAACTTTCTTGCTTTATTTCCAGAGAAATCCACATCTAATAAATCGTCTCTTTTTATAAATATTTCATGATTATTAAAATTTATTTTTTCTATTGGGGAATTAGTATATGTCATAGGAAATTGTACCATCTATTAATAAAAGTTTAGTACAATTATAAAAAAATTAAATGGGGTATTTATGGATTTAATGGAATACATTGATAAAGGCGGAATTATTGTATATATTCTGATTGCTTTAAATATTATAGGTTTTACTATTATCTTATGGAAGTTATTCACCCTACCTAGAAAAAATGCAATGATTAATAAAATCAAACAAAAATTAGAAGATAAAGCTCAAAGTTCAACATACGCTCAAATAGAGTATGAAGTAAAAAAACTAGAAGCTGGACTTACTTATATTAAAAACATAGCTACTGTTGCTCCACTATTGGGTCTATTAGGAACAGTAATTGGTGTTTATAAGTCTTTTGAGGCTATTTCTAAAAGTGGCTTAGGAGATCCGACAATCTTCTCAAATGGTATAGCTATTGCATTAATTACAACTATCACAGGATTAATAGTTGCAATACCTCATCACTTAGCTTATAATCATTTTATTTCACAACTTGATTCTATTGAGTTAAAAGCCAAAAAAGAGATTGGTGATAAATAGATGAAAAGAAGAGAACCATTAGGATTAGACTTAACACCTATTATTGATGTTGTGTTTATTTTACTTCTATTTTTTATGGTAACTTCTGTATTTAAAAAAGATGAATTAGCTTTAATTTTAGATCTGCCTAATGCAAATGCAAAAGAGATGAAAGTAGATGAAGAACAAGTATTTATTGAACTAAATAAAAACAAACTTGCAATCAAAGGTATTGAAGTATCATTTGAATCACTAGAAGATAATCTAAAAGCAATTGAAAATAAACAAAAAGCTGTAATAGTTAGAATTGATAAAAAAGTAGAATACGAAAGAGTAATTAAAGTACTTGATTTACTACAAAAATATGATTTAACAAACTTAGCCTTAATAACTAACCAAGATAAAGAGAAAAAATAAGACATAAAAAAAGGATCAAAGATATGCAGTCTTTGATCCTTTTTTATTTAAATGAGTTCAAACTATTTGATTTCTAAATTAGCATACTCTTCATCTGTAAATATTCTAGATTTTGTAATAAACTGATAGCCCATATCTATTTCAAGGGAAAATGAATTACCAAAGGCTGTCTCTTTTTTTACATCTATTGTTATGTGAGAATGTTTGAAATATTCGAATTGATCTTTGTCCATGAAAAACTCACATCCACAAATCTCACCTAATTTTACATTTCTTGAAGGTACGTAAAAATCACTTTTTTCATAACACATAGGGGCGGTTCCATCACAGCAACCACCACTTTGATTAAAAACTAGAGGTCCATGTTCCTCTTTTAATTTCTCAATTACTAAAGCTGCGTCTTTTGTAACTGCTAATCTTTGTGTTGCCATAATTTCACCTTTTTAAAAACTTGTGAAAAAGGGAGGCATTTCACAAGTTTAGTTTTATTTTTTGATATAACAATACTTCCTAGAAGAAACCTAATGCATCTTTTGAGTAAGAAGTTAAAATATTTTTTGTATGTCTGTAAGAGTTTAACATCATCATGTGAGTTTCTCTACCAATTCCTGATTTTTTGTATCCACCAAATGATGCATGTGATGGGTACATGTGGTAACAATTTACCCAAACTCTACCAGCTTCAATTCCTCTTGAGAATTTATGTAATTGGTGAGCATCTCTTGACCATACACCTGAACCTAATCCGTAGATAGTATCATTTGCAATCTCTAATGCTTCTTCTTCAGTTTTGAAAGTTGTAACAGCAAGTACTGGTCCAAAAATTTCTTCTTGGAAGATTCTCATCTTGTTGTGACCTTTAAATAATGTTGGTTGAATGTAGTTACCATTTGGATGAACTTCTGAATCATAAGCATCTCCACCACATAATAACTCTGCACCTTCTTCTTTACCAATTTTAATGTATTCTAAGATCTTCTCTTTTTGAGAAGTAGATGCTTGAGCACCCATCATACAAGTTGGATTTAAAGGATCACCTAATTTAATAGCTTTAACTCTTTCTAATACTCTTGCCATAAATGGTTCATAAATTGATTCTTGAATTAATGCTCTTGATGGACAAGTACAAACTTCCCCTGAGTTAAATGCGAACAGTACTAAACCTTCGATTGCTTTATCAAAGAATTCATCATCAGCATCCATAATTGATTCCATAAAGATATTTGGAGATTTACCACCAAGTTCTAATGTAGAAGGAATGATATTCTCAGTTGCATATTGCATAATTAACTGACCAGTTGTAGTTTCACCTGTGAATCCTACTTTTTTAACATCTGGGTGAGTTGATAAATGTTTACCAATTTTTCCACCTGAACCATTAATAATGTTTACTAAACCTTTTGGAAGAACATCTTGAATAGTTTCCATTAATACTAAAATTGATTGTGGAGTTGCAGATGCAGGTTTTAATACTACTGTATTACCAGCTGCTAATGCAGGTGCAATTTTCCAAGCTGCCATTAATAATGGGAAGTTCCATGGAATAATTTGAGCAACAACACCTAATGGCTCATGAATTTCTTGAGAAATTGTATTTTCATCTAAATCAGAAACAGTTCCAGACTCAGATCTAATTACAGATGCAAAATATCTGAAGTGATCAATAACTAAAGGAACATCAGCTGCCATTGTTTCTCTAATAGCTTTACCGTTATCTAAAGTTTCAGCCATTGCTAAAGCTTCTAAGTTAGCTTCAATTGCATCAGCAACTTTATTTAACATAGTTGATCTTTCAATTACAGTTGAATGTTTGAAAGTTTCAAAAGCTACAGATGCTGCGTCTACTGCTGCATCAACATCAGCTTCATTTGATCTAGGAATTCTAGATAAAACTTCACCATCTACTGGAGAAACGTTATCAAAATACTCATTACTTGTAGGAGCTACCCACTCACCACCAATAAAGTTTTCATATTGTGCTTTATACTCTGGTTTTGCTAATGGTAATACTTTTTCTTCTGTTGACATGTTTATTCCTTTTAATTAATTATTTTTTCTAAAAAATATATGCTATTTAAAAGCGCTATATTTTTTGCTTACTGAAAGTTTACATGACATTTATAGCCTAATTATAGCCCCAATATAGCATGAGTATAGCGATGTGTTTTTTTGTAAGAAATTACCAATTTTTCGAGCTTCCAAGGCAAAAAAAACTTCATAAATTTAAATTTATGTGTTACAATATTTTATGAAGACATTTAACTATACACTAAAACAAGAGCCATTAACAGAATTAATAGACTTTTCATTATTTAAAAACGAAAAATCTGTTTTAATACAAATATTTTGTGGTAGTAAAAAATCTGTTTTACAAAATATTGTAAATACATTAATAGAGGAACTTCCACAATCTATATGTATAGGTTCATCAACTGATGGCGAAATCAATAATGATCAAGTATCTACAAAGAAAACTATTATCTCTATATCTGTTTTTAAAAATACAAGTCTAAAAACATATTTCGTAAAAAATAAAGACTCTTTTAAAAATGGATATGATTTAGCTAAAGAGTTATGCCAAGAAGACACAAAACTTCTTATTACATTTACTGATGGTGCTAAAACAAATGGAGAAGCTTTTCTAAAAGGTATCGAAGCTGTTAATAATACTATTCCAGTATCAGGAGGAATGGCAGGAGACAATGCAAACTTCAAACAGACATTCATCTCTTCACAGAACAAGATCTTAACAAATGGGGCAGTTGCTGTTGCTTTAAACTCTAATACACTTAAAGCTCAAAATGCTTATAACTTTAATTGGTCACCTATTGGCATTGAACATACAATAGATAAAGTAAAAGATAATAGAGTATATGAGATATCAGGAATGAAACCTTTAGACTTTTATGAGAAATACTTAGGAGAGTATGTAGCAAAAGCACTTCCTGCAACTGGTATTGAATTTCCTTTAATTGTAAAAAGGAATAATTTACCAATTGCAAGAGCTGTTATAAAAAAACATAAAGATGGAAGTCTAAGCTTTGCAGGTAACTTATATAAAGGAGATGTAGTAAAACTTGGTTTTGGTAATGTAGAACTTATTATGAACAATCCAGTTGAATCTTTATTTGAGCATTGTAATATCAAAAAAGCTGAATCATTTTTTATATACTCATGTATGGCAAGAAGAAGATACATGCCTAGTATGATAGATATTGAAATAAAACCTTTTTCAGATATTGCATCTACTTCTGGATTTTTTACTTATGGAGAGTTTTATCATAAAGATGGACATAATGAGTTATTAAACCAGACTTTAACAATTGTAGCTTTAAGTGAAGAGGATTGTGATGAGAGTTTTGACAAAAATTCTTGTGATATAAATAATGAATCAACTCCTATTAGTGAACATGCAAGAAGTCTACAAGCATTAACACACTTAATACAACAATCATCTAATGATTACAGTGAACAATCAGAAGAGTTGGAAAAAGGTAAAATCTATGCTCAAAACCTACTAAACTCTCAAAAACAATTCCTTAAACATGCAGTACATGAAACAAATACCCCTCTTTCAATTATTATGGGAAATATTGAAATGTTTGAAATACAACATGGAAAAAATAAATTTCTTTCAAATATAGAAGTTGCACTAAAAAATGTATCTAGCATATATGATGATTTATCTTATTTAATCAAAAAAGATCAAGTAAATGAAGCTGTTCATGAAATTGACCTAGTTGATTTTGTAAGATCAAGAATAGATTTCTTTTCTCAATCTGCCATTAAATTTAAATCTACTTTTAATTTTAAAGCTTCAAATGATGAAATTATAATAAACTTTAATGAGACTAAATTACAAAGAATTGTTGATAATAATCTAACTAATGCAATTAAATATACTTTAGCCAATGAAGTAATATATGTAAGTCTTAATATTATAAATCAAGATTGCAACTTCATCATTGAGAGTAAATCTAAACAAATACTTGACCAACAAAAAATATTTGAAGAGTATTATAGAGAAGAGACTAATGTACAAGAAGGTTTCGGTCTTGGATTAAATTTAGTGAAACGTATTTGTAGTGAAGAGAATGTTGGTATTCAATTACAATCTGGTGAAAACTGGGCTTCATTTACATATACTTTTAAGGAGATAAAATGAAAATACTATTATTAGAAGATGATTCAATGTTAAATGAAATGATTAGTGAATATCTTAATTCTACTGGTCATGTTGTGAAAAATGCAACAACAGGTCATGAGTGTATGGAACTTTTAGAAGAAGAGAAGTTTGATCTTTTAATTTTAGATATTAATTTACCCGATATAAATGGTTTTACAATATTAGAAAGATTACATGAACAAAAAAGAATGATACCAACTATTTATATCTCAGCATTAATAGATATAGAAGATATTCAAAGAGCCTTTGATATTGGATGTCATGATTATTTGAAAAAACCATTCCATTTAAAAGAGTTAACAATTAGAATAAATAAAATTCTAAAAACAAGTATTGTTCCACAAAAACATAAACGTTTATCAAAACATTATTCATACGATTCTGAAACTATGACTTTATTGTTTGATAATGAACCACATATTTTACCAAAAAGACAAATTCAAATTATTGAATTATTAGCTCATAATAGAAGTCTTGTTGTTCAATATGATATGTTTAGAGATTATGTTTGGAATGATGATTATATTGATAATGCAACAATTAGAGCAGAAGTTAATAGAGTAAAAAAAGTACTAAAAGAAGATTTTATTAAAAATATTAGAGGTAGTGG
>DKNG01000034.1 GCA_002470185.1 Arcobacter sp. UBA7394
TGCCATTTTAGTTGCATTTTGAGTATTATTTCTTGTAATTGTTGTGATTTGCTCAACAGTTGCAGAAGTTTCCTCAAGAGAGGCTGCTTGCTCATTTGCTTTTGTTGATAAATTTTCCATAGAATTTTTCATAACTGAAGCATTACTTTCTAGAGTCTGTCCATTATTTAAATTTAATTTTGCATTACTACCTAAAGAATCACCTAACATATTAATAGATTCCATAAGATCTAGCATATCTTTTTTCATATTATCAGGAATATCAATCTTTTGAGTAAAATCATTATTAGTATATGAGTTAGAAACTGTTCTAATAGAAGTCATGTTTTCTTCAAGAACATCAAGCATACCATTTAAAGCATTTTTTAAAGCACGAATCATAAAATTTGACGAATCAGAATTAACTCTACAAGAAAATATACCTTGTTCAATTTTATTTAATGAAAGAATTATTTCACCTAAAACTTTCATATCTTCTTTTCTCATACTATCGAATGTGTCATAATAAATATTCATTTCATTTAGTATTAAACCAATCTCATCATTTTTTATATATTTTGCTTTTTCTACACTATTACTTCTCATAAAAGTGAAATTAACTAAGTCATCTAAATATTTCTTAAATCTGTTAATTCCACCTACTATTCTCTTTGCCGCAGCATTTGTTGTAATAAAAATCAAAACAGCAAAAACTGCATTTATTGCTATAATTGCAATAATATCCGAAGTAGTCATAATAGCTATTATACTAATACATGCAAACCCAAGTTGTGTCAATAACATGTTAAGTAATAACTTTTTATTGGTAGTGATATTTGTGAACATAATTCTCCTAAATCAATTTATAATTGATTTCATATTTTTTTTAAATGACATTATAGTTACTTTTAGATAAAATACGATTATGGAAAAAAGAATAATTTGTCAGAAATGTATACACTATTATGTTACATGGGAGCCATCAAATCCCCATGGTTGCAATGCATATGCTTTTAAATCTAAAACAATACCATCAGTTGTTGTAAAAAGATCAAGTGGTGCAGATTGTAACTTTTATCAACAAAAATCTCAAAATTAAATAAATTTTTCAAAAAATAATTTCTATCTTTAATAGAAATAATAATTAAATATTTTAAATATCCAAAATAAAAATAATAAAAAAATGCGATATTCAAAAATAAAAAAGCAAAAAAGCAAAAATTTATAATAAAAATCAAAGGGTTATTCATACAAATTTGGATAATATACGAGATTAAACAGTATGATAAAACATCATATAAACACTAAACCATAATGGTTTATTTACAATTAAGCATGAAATAGGAGATAACTTTGTTATATAAAGATTTAAAAGAGAGCATTAAATCACTTGGATTTGTATCTATTGAGGATTTTGTTCAATATATTGGAGTAACATCATCAGATGTATTAGAATGGGAAGAAAAAGACGATGTACCTTATACTATCTCACTAATCATTCACTTATTAAAAGGTGAAAAAGAACTACCAAATACTTTATCATTAGACAGTATGGTTGAAGAGTGTTTACCTTTAGCTGAACTATTAGAAGAAGCATCTTCTTTCCCTCATAAATTAGAAGAAATGTTTTTATTACAAAAAGAGTTAAATGACTCAACAAATGGTAAAAACTGGGAATTAGGTGTAAACAAATTCGGAAAAGAAATTAACTGGATTAGATGTATTCATATGGAAGTTGCAGAATTAATTGATTCAACACCTTGGAAACACTGGAAAAATATTAATGCACAGCCAGATATGAATAATATTCATGTTGAACTTGTTGATATTTGGCATTTCTTAATGTCTTACATCTTGCAAGAAACAAATGTACCAAAAGCAGTTTCATTAGTAAATACTCACTGTATTTATGAAGCAGTTGAAGATGTAGATGTAAAACCAATGATTAAAGAATCAGAAAAATTATCATATATTGCTTTAGCAATTGAAACTGGTAACATGCCTTCATTTAGTGGTATTGAAAGATTTATTGATCAATTCTTCAGATGTTGTAAAATTTCTGGATTATCGTTTACTTGGTTACAAAAACTATATATTGGTAAAAATTGTTTAAATAAATTTAGACAAGACAATGGATACAAAGAAGGAACTTATATTAAAATTTGGAATGGTGACGAAGATAACGTAGTTATGGTTGCAATTTTAGAACAAATGGAAAGTGTAAGTTTTGATATTTTATATAATAAATTAGAAGAAGCTTATAAAACTTGTAAATAAACACTCTATAGCTAAAAAGGTCTCTTTTTAGCTATAGTCATTTTTATAATCTACATAATGAGCTGCATGTTTAATTAATCCAGCTTCATCCTCTTCTGTAAGTTGTTTTACAACTTTAGCAGGACTTCCCATAATTAATGATCTTGGTGGAAATTTCTTTCCTGATGTAACTAATGAATTAGCTCCAACAATACTACCTTTACCAATAACAGCATCATCTAAAACTGTAGCACTCATACCAATAAGACAATTATCTTCAATTTTACAACCATGTAACATAACCTTATGTCCAATAGTAACATTATCTCCAATAATAGTAGAAGTGTGTGCGTCGGTATGAATCATTGATAAATCTTGAACATTAGTATTTTTACCAATTCTAACTTTATTTACATCTGATCTAATAACACATTGAAACCATACAGATGAATTTTCGCCTATTTCAACATCACCTATAACATCTGCACTTGGTGCAATCCAAGCTTTAGGATCAATCTTTGGGTAGAATTCTTTGAATTTTAATATCATATTTGCTTCCTATAAAATTTTGAGAATTATTATATCTAGTAGTATTTAAAAAGGCAAGATAAAACAAACAAAGAGCATTACTCTTTATTTGCTTTGTATTCAACAATAATAGGTTCAGAATAATTTGGTACATCATCATAAGTAAATATTGCGTAATATTTATCTATATCTTTTGCTCCAAAATCATCATAAGTGTAATTATCACTTCCTGCATAAAGTTTTTGTCCATCATGAGAAGAAAGAGGTTTTCTATATGCATTTTTAATAACCTTAACACCCTTAAAATCAGGATGATCAGGATTATCCCAAGTAAGCTTAATACGTCCACTATCATTAATTACTTTTCCATTTGAAGGTTTTTCTAAAGGAAATCTTCTCTTTGGAATATATTCAACAATTAATTTTGGAGATAAAGAAAGATTTTTAATCTCCCATGAAACTTTTTTATCTTTAAGAGCTCTCTTAGAAGATGTTGGTTTTAAAACAAAAGCAACAGTTGCTTTTTCTTTTAATTTTTCATTTAATGTTATTTCAGAAAAAGAATCAAACATAAAATATTGAGTTTGATTGTTCTTAAGCTCAGTAGCACTAACATCATAGCCAACATTTTGAATAATATCTCTATTAGTAATATTTTGATAATCTTGGTCAATACTTGTATCTACAAATTCAAGATGGAATCTAATATCATCTTTAATATAAATACGAGTAGAGTTTAATTCAAAATATGCTTTTGTAATCATAGTTTCATCATATGGAGGTAATGCAGATAAATCAAATTCAAAACTAGAATAAATTGGAGCTCCAGCCTCATCAAATCCTGCTGTAATTTCATCTGTAATTACATTTTCTTTACTTACTGTATAAACAGCTTTTGGATAAAGAGCAGAAATATTTGGTTTTTCAGTATATGTTAACTCAAGTCTTGGTCTATAAGGTAAACCCATACCAAACTTACCATATCCAATATCCCATTGCATCATTTGTCTACTACGACCAATTCTTAACTCTTTTGGCCCTTCAATTCTTAATACAACTTTATCATCAACAATTGATTTTTTTAGGTATTCACATTCAATTCCTGAGAAATGCCATGTTCTCCAAATACCTTGTGTCAATTGATGTGAAGCTGTAGGTCTTCCAACATATTTTAATAGTTCCATATTTTCAACATCATCAAAAGAAGTAATATCACCCATTTTTCTTTGATCAACAATTGCTACATTCCATTCACCGTATTTTTCAATAGTTGTGGATACTCTATTAATTGGATATAAATTAAAATCAGCAGATTTAATAAGAGCATTGCTAGGTAATGATTTTAAATTAATAGTTACAACTGCATAAGAAACACCTTTGTTTTCATCAACTCCAACAAACAAAGAATTAATTCCAAAATGTTTAGCATTGTTATTTATATTTTCAGAAACATAACCTGTTTCTTTAGCACTTGCATAATATGTTCTACTAAACTCATCATATTCAACAGTTGTTCGAACTTTTATTTGAGGATAAAAAGGTGATTTTTGAAAATTGTCTTTATTAACTACTCTAATATTATAAAAATAGTCTTTATTTGATGATAAATTAATATCGCTAAATTCTAAACTTTTTGTTCTAGCAATAAGATTACTATCATTACAAAAAGATTTATCTTTTAAACTTCTATATATTTCAAAAAATACATCATTATTTGAAATATCATAATCCCATTTAAGATTTACATGGTTTGATCCAAACTCTGTAACTTCAAAAGAATTAACTCTTTTAACAATATTATTCTTGCAGTAATAAGGTGCTTCTTTAACCGCAGCTAATAAAGCAGGGATATGTTCTCTTAAGTTTTCATTCATATCATCTAAATAATCAGAAATATTTCTTGTTCCAACTTCAACTACACTTGAGATTATTCCTTTTGAATAATAGAACTCTCTACCACTTCCTGAAATAAGTTTCGATGGCGGTTTACCTTGATGAATTCCATACTCTCTACCTGATATTTTTTTAATCTCTTCTGCCATATTTGCACAAAGTGTATTCATATCAGTTGTATCAATTGTATCTTCATGTCTAAAATCATGAGCAGGGAAAAACACATTTCCTTGTGAGTGATAATCTAAAGCAATAGTAATGTGATCTGCATTTTTTTCAACAAACTCTTTAAGTGCTCTTGTTTCTGGTTCTGAAAAAGGTTCAGGTCCACCATAAACATTAGAAGTAGTTGAACTTGATTTAATAAAACCAATAGGGAAGTTTCTATTTAAATCAACACCATACGTTCCATCAGCATTTACACGTCTATTTTTTCTCCAAAAAGAGAAATGATTTCTTGAGTATTCATAACCATCTGGATTTGCACATGGCACCATATATATAGTTGTTGTATCTAAATAAGCTTTTAATGTTCTATCATTTTCATAATTCTCTAAAACATATTTAGCAAATTCAATAGCTAATTCATGACCAACCCATTCTCTAGCATGAATTGTTCCTGTAAAGAATAGGGCAGGTCTTTTATTAGCAGTTTTGATATCTTTAGAGATAGTAATTAAATTAATATCTCTTTTTTCCCACGTTTGTCCAATTGATTCTAAAGAAAAGTAAGCAGGAAATCTTTCCTGCAAATCTTTAAATATCTGTGTTGATTCATCGTATGATCTATAAAGTTGTTTCAAGGATTACTCTCCTATTTTTAATCTCGATTTCAATTGAGCTAATTTATTTTTTCCAATCCCATCAAGTTCTTTTAATTGATCTAAATCGCTAAACTTTTTAACTTCTTCTTTGAAGTTTAAAATAATTTTAGCTAACTTTGAACCAATACCTTTTATCTTTTTTAAAGTATCTTCATCTGCATCATTAATATTAACTCTCATATCATCAATATTATCGTCCCAAACTTTTAGTAATTGCTCATCTACTGATTCTAATTCTAATAAATCACTTGAATCTGTAACAACATTATCTACTAAATACTCTTGAATTTCTAATGCTAATTCTTCTTCCATCCCATGTAAAGTCATTATCTGAGTTAAAGAAGCAGTATTAAAGTTAATTTTATTTACTTCAATTTTACTCTTTTTTGAATCTTTTAATAAATCTTTCTTTATTGGTAATTTCTCAGGTGCAATAGAATCTGGTACATCATTTGGATTACTTAATAATGCTTCTTCCATATCAAACTTATCCTCTGGATCATTAATATACCAAGTACCATCACAAGAAGGTTTATATTTACTAAATCCAATATGTCTCATAGTTCTTAATAAAGAAGAATCAACTTTTCCTAATTCTTCCCATGAGAATAAGGGAACATGAGGCATTGGGAATCTTCCATTTGAGAAGTCCCACATTAAATACTGTCCAATCCAATCTCTAATATAAGGGAATGCAGCAAATGCAGTGGCACACTCTAAAATGTAAGCTTTATCTGTTTTTGCACAAATAGCAATATCACAAGCCCAATATTCTGCTTTTGCTGCTTTAGAAGCTTCAACTGCTAATTCTAAAGCATTCATTGGTACATTTTCATAAGACATTGAACCACCTTGAGAAGTGTTTGTAATCCACTCACCATCACCTGAGAATCTCCAGAACGCACAAATTGGTTTATGTCCAATTAGCATAACTCGTAAATCACCAGAGAATTTTAAATCAATAGCATCTTGAGTATAAATAGGAGAGTACTTTTTATCTTCTAATAATTCATATGCTTCTTCAAAATTATCAGCTTTATGTACATAATAGCCACCATAATTTGATGGTCCATAAGATCTTTTAATAATTTGAGGATATTTTGCTTTATTTTTTAAATACTTGTATCCTTTTTCATTATCATAATAGATTTTTGTTTTAGGTGCAGATAAATTATACTTATCACAAAATAAAGTAACATTCTCTTTTGACTTATTAGGAAACTGAGTTTCTAAAGATGGTACAAATCTAACATGAGGTAGTTCTTTTGAGATTTCAACAAAAGTATCATATGCAGTTGCAGGAATATTACCAATAAGAACATCAATATTCTTTGCTTTTACTTCTTTAATAAATCTCTTTTTATCATTTTTCCAATGGTATACAACTTCTTCAATTTTATCTGGCCATCCCTTAAAATTCGAGTGATCAAAAAATCTTAATACATAATCAAGATATAAGAATCCCAATTTCGGTAATTTTGTCATTATGCTTCCTTTGTAGTTTTTTTAGTTTTTCTATCGATTAAATCAACAATAGCATCAATTTTTTTACTATTAAAATCTAATCCCATTTTTTCTTGTTCTGGTGTTGCAAAAGCTGGTATTCCATTAACTTCCAATACAACATATTCTTCTTTTTTTCTATCATAAATAATATCTACACCTGCTATATCTAAGCCTGTAACTTTAACAGCCTTAAGTGCCAAATCGATTACAGCCTCATCTGGATCCCGTAAAAACACACTTCCACCACTAGTAACATTAGTTCTCCAGTCAGTACCATTAGCTTTTCTACCATAACAACCAATGTATTTACCATCTACAATATCAACTCTATAATCAGTATTATCATAATCAATAAATTTTTCTACATAAAAATATCTTAAATCCATTTGATTTAAAAAAGGCATTAACATATCTAAAGTTTCTTGATTCTCTATTTTTGTAAGTCCAACACCACCCCAACCATCAGTTGGTTTATAAACCATTTTGTCCCATTTTTTCATAATTGCTTTTAAATGAAAAGTATCATCTCTATGACAAAGTTTATAATCAGCTGTATTTATTTTATTTCGTCTTAATAAAAAAGATGTTTGAAATTTATCTTCAGTTAACTCAAATGCATCATAATTATTAATCATAGGTAAAACATGATTTAGAGCTTTATATAAATACATTTGATATTGAGTCTGTTCCCCTGCATTGTAAGAGAAAAATAAATCTAATTTGTCTAACTTAATATCGTTATATAAAATATGACCATTTTTAGCAATTGCATCTCTTAAATTAATATTTGGAATAACTTTGATATCTCTTTCTTCCAATTTTTCAATAATTTTCTTTTGAATTAAATCACCACCACCATTTTGATACATCCACATTCCAATTTTTCTACTAGCCATAATTCCCTCTAATTCTTAAAAAATACTTCTTGATAATGACTCAAAATCTTTGTCATCATCTCAATTCTTTGCTCAAATGAGCTTTTTAAAGCTCTTTCTTTTTTTGTATGATCCCCATCGCCATAAGGACCAAAACCATCAAGTGTTGTTACACCGAAACTAGCAACAATATTTGCATCACTTACTCCACCTCTAGATTCTAAAGGTATTTTACTTTGAGTTAATGTTTCAAAAAACTTAACTAATTGAAGTTGTTTTTCATTCTCTTCCATTACACCTCTTTGAATTACTCCATCTGCTGTAGATTTTGTACCTTTTACAAAGGATGTGTTAGTAATTTTTTCAACTTCATTCATAATTCTTTTTTGTTCAGATTTTTTATCAAACCTAAACTCCATCATCATTTCACAATGAGGAGAAACAGTATTTATTCCAATTCCACCTTCAAATTTTCCTACATTGACAATGGAGCCTTCTTTCAAGTTAATAAGTTCAGAATATTTTTGTAGTTTAATAGCACCCTCTAAATTGGCATTAATACCTTTTTCATAAGATGTACCAGCATGGGATGCTTTACCTTCTATTTTTATGATATATCTTCCAACACCTTTTCTTGCTGTAACTAATTCTAAGTCTTTTCCAGCAGCTTCAAATACAAAACAATAATCGTAATTTTTAGCAAGTGAGGAAGTCACTTCTTTTGAATCATCACTTCCAGTTTCTTCATCAGAAACAAGTAAGAAATCAATATTAAATATTTTTTTATTCTTTTTAAAAATATTTCTTAAAGCTTCTAAAGCAACAATATTACCACCTTTCATATCACAAACTCCAGGACCATAAACCCAGTTTTCATCTTGAGTAAAACCTTCAAAATAGCCTTCAGGAAATACTGTATCATTATGACCTAATAACAATATTTTGGGACCTTCTTTTTGAGTAGTTTTAAATAACAAATGATCACCAATAAGTTCTCTTTTGTAAGTTTCTTTTTCAAAACCTAATTCTAATAGCCATGAGGACATAACATTGCCTACTGCATCAACACCATGCTTATTTTGTGTGTGAGAGTTAATAATAACTATTTTTTCTAAATCTTCTAAATAGCTCATTTAATATCCAATAAGTAAAATATTTCAGTATAACACTATGAAAAATTTGCATTATATTTTTATAAATAATATTATTGCAAATTACATTCTTTGATTATAACATAAAATCAACTTATAAAATAACATAGGATAGTAACAATTCAGTAGCATTTTTGGATAAAAAATAGTTTTTTAGAAAAAAAAAGGGAAAATAGCAAGAATGCTATTTTCCCTTCTGTAAAAGTGAGATAATTTAACTGTTTTAGTTAATTAATAGTTTTTATAAATGATAGTATTTTTTATTTTCACCAGAAATAATAAATCTTAATGCATTAAGTCTAATAAACCCTTCTGCATCTTTTTGATTATATACTTCATCTTCTTCAAAAGTAGAGTGAGCTTCAGAGAATAATGATTTTTCAGATTCTCTTCCAACTACTGTAACGTTACCTTTGTAAAGTTTTAATTTAACTGTACCTTCAACATTTTGTTGAGTAGTATCAATAGCAGCTTGCATCATTTCTCTCTCTGGAGAGAACCAGTAACCTTGGTAGATTAACTTAGCATATTTAGGCATTAACTCATCTTTTAAGTGAGCAGCTTCTCTATCAAGAGTGATTGATTCAATAGCTCTATGAGCTTTTAACATGATAGTTCCACCTGGAGTTTCATAACAACCTCTAGCTTTCATACCAACATATCTATTTTCAACAATATCAATTCTTCCGATACCATGTTTGTTACCGTAAGTGTTTAATGTTTCTAAGATAGTTGCTGGTGACATATCTTCACCGTTAATAGAAATAGGGTCACCATTCTTATATCCAATTGATATATATTCAGCTTCATCAGGTGCATTCTCAGGAGAATTTGTCCATAACCACATTGACTCTTCAGGCTCTGCATTAGGATCTTCTAAAGATAATCCTTCGTAAGAAATATGTAAAAGGTTAGCATCCATTGAATAAGGACTAACCGCTGGATTACCATCTTCATCAATATGCTTTTGGTCAATTTCAATACCATTTTTAGCAGCATATGCAAGTAGTTTTTCTCTTGAGTTTAAGTCCCATTCTCTCCATGGAGCAATAACAGTAATATCAGGGTTTAATCCTAAGTAACCAAGTTCAAATCTAACTTGATCATTACCTTTTCCAGTTGCACCATGAGAAACAGCATCTGCACCCATTTTATTAGCAATTTCAATTTGCTTTTTAGCAATTAAAGGTCTTGCAATAGAAGTTCCTAATAGATATTCACCTTCATAAATAGCATTTGCTCTAAACATCGGGAATACATATTCTTTTACGAATTCTTCTTTAATATCTAAAATAAAAATATTTTCTGGTTTAATTCCACAAGCTAATGCTTTTTCTCTTGCAGGTTCAACTTCTTCACCTTGACCTAAGTCAGCAGTAAAAGTAATAACTTCAGCATTATACTCATCTTGAAGCCATTTTAAAATTGTAGAAGTATCAAGCCCACCACTGTAAGCTAGTACTACTTTTTTAACATCTTTTTTACTCATTTAACTTATCCTATACATCTAATAAATTTTAAGGTAATTATTTTATCTAATATTAGCTATAATCTTAATTATGAGAATAGATAAATTTTTAAATGCAGTAAATATTACAAAAAGAAGAGCAGTTGCTGAAGACATGCTAGAACACAAAGTTGTTCATATAAATGGTCTAGCAGTAAAAAAAGCTAAAGAAGTTAAAGTTGGAGATATAATTGAGATTAAATACCTTGAGAAAACCGACAAATTTCAAGTTTTACAGATCCCAACAAATAAATCAACTCCTAAATCTAAAATGGATGAATATGTTAAGAAAATTGAAGGATAAATAATGTTTAATTCAGCAAAGTTAAAATTTGATGATATCTTTGAAAATAGACTTCCAGAACAAGAAGT
>DKNG01000178.1:0-882 GCA_002470185.1 Arcobacter sp. UBA7394
AAAAAATTAGAAAAGGGAAAATGATGAAGATTAAAGAAGTTGGAATTATAGGTTCTGGACAAATGGGTAATGGAATTGCTCATGTTTGTGCCTTATCAGGATATAAAGTAGTTTTAATAGATATTGCCCAAGAAGCATTAGATAAAGCTATGGAAGTTATTAATAAAAACCTTAGTAGGCAAGTTCAAAAAGGAAAAATTACTCAAGAAGATATGGATAGTTCTTTAAATAGAATATCTATTAGTACGGATTCTAGTACTCTAAATAATGCTGATCTTATTATTGAAGCTGCCACTGAAAACTTTGATTTAAAAGTAAAAATATTTCAAGGCTTATTAGACCATATAAAAGGTGATTGTTTATTATCTACAAATACTTCTAGTATGTCTATTACTAAACTTGCAGCAGCTACAAATAGACCAGAGAAATTTATAGGTTTACACTTTATGAATCCAGTTCCAGTAATGAAGTTAGTTGAGCTTATTCCTGGAATTGCTACTAGTGATGAGATGTTAGAAACTATAAAAGAGTTTGCAAAGTCTCTAGGTAAAACAGTAGCAACTTCAAAAGACTACCCTGCTTTTATTGCAAATCGTATTTTAATGCCTATGATAAATGAAGCTATTTGTGCTTTATATGAAGGTGTAGGAGATGTTGAATCAATAGATACTGCAATGAAACTTGGTATGGGGCATCCTATGGGACCATTGGCTTTAGCTGATTTTATTGGTCTTGATACTTGTTTAGCCATTATGAATGTGCTTCATGAAGGCTTTGGTAATCCAAAATATAGTCCTTCCCCATTATTAGTTAAATATGTAGAAGCTGGATGGTATGGTGTTAAATCTGGAAAAGGTTTCTACGATTACCCTAAGAAATAAA
>DKNG01000178.1:1030-2841 GCA_002470185.1 Arcobacter sp. UBA7394
GAAATGCCAGTTAATTCAAAAAGTCATCAGATTCATGGAATCTTACATGGTGGTGCATCTGTTTTATTTGCT
This sequence comes from Arcobacter sp. UBA7394, assembly GCA_002470185.1. GTDB lineage: Bacteria > Campylobacterota > Campylobacteria > Campylobacterales > Arcobacteraceae > Poseidonibacter. The sequence continues at coordinate 1,103 of DKNG01000178.1, forward strand.
GAAACATTAGGAAGTTTAGCTGCTGTAATGGCTTGTAAAGAAGGATTTACAGCTGTTGGCTTAGAGATTAATGCAAATCACTTAAAAGGAGTAAAAAATGGTATTGTAATAGGTGTTGCAAGTGCTATTCATATAGGAAGAAGTACTCAAGTATGGGATATAAAAATTACCCATAAAGAAACAGGAAAAATTGTATGTGCTTCAAGATTAACAGTAGCAGTTATAAAAGAAGTGAAAGAGTAATATATGAAAGTAAGAATATATTATGAAGATACAGATGCCGCAGGTATTGTCTATCATGCAAACTTTATAAAGTTTTGTGAGAGAGCTAGATCTGAGGTGTTTTTCAAAGAAGGTTTATCTTCCCACGATGAATCTCTAAAAGAACATTTTGTTGTAAGGAATATAGTATGTGACTTTGTGCAAGTTGCATTTTTAGGAGATTTACTAGAAGTAAGAACCCAAATCCTAGAGAGAAAAAATTCCTCAGTAATACTAAAACAAGATATATTAAAAGGAACAGAATTAATTTGTAGTTTTGAAGTAGTTTTGGTCTATGTTAAAAATTATAAAGCTATGAAAATACCTGATAATATTTACAATATATTAAAAGAAATCTAACAATACAATAGCTATATCCGCCTCCTTATAGCTATTGTTCTTATGCAAAATCTAATTAAAAATTTATTTTATAAATTAATCTTTTGCTCATATCATTGCCATCATTTTATCATTATTTACTCATATACTTTCAATGTAAATAACAAATCTGACTTATAAAAGGAATATTGGGATGGATAAGAAAATAGAAATAAGTGAAATTGGAAAATTTCTTACAGACGGTATGACAATTTCCATTGGTGGATTTTTAGGCTGTGGTAATGCTCATAATATTATTGATGAGATTTTAAAAACAGATGTAAAAGATTTAACATTAGTTGCTACTGATACTTTCTTTGAAGGAGAAGGTGTAGGTAAGTTAATTACTAATAAAAGAGTATCAAAATTAATGGCCAGTCATATTGGTACAAATAAAGATACTCAGCAACAAGTAAATGATGGACTTATTGAAGTAGAGTTAGTTCCTCAAGGTACATTAGCTGAGAGATTAAGATCAGCAGCTGCTGGACTTGGTGGAGTTTTAACAAGAACTGGATTAGGAACATTAGTTCAAGAAGGTAAAGATGTAGTTACTGTTGATGGTAAAGAGTTTATTCTAGAAAAACCTATTCATATTGATTTAGCAATTCTAAAAGCTCATAAGTCAGATAAAGCAGGAAACCTATTATATAAAGGTGCAACAAGAAACTTTAATGTGCCAATGGCAGGAGCTGCAAAAGTTACTATTGCAGAAGTTGAAGAAATAGTTGAAAATGGTGAACTAGATCCTAGTTTTGTACATACTCCGTTTGTATATATTAATCATATTATAAAGGCTTAAAAATGGTAGCAAAAGAAATTATCGCACAAAGAGTTGCAAAAGAGTTTAAAAATGGTGATTTTATTAATCTTGGAATAGGGCTTCCTACTTTAGTAGCTAATTATATTCCCGAAGAAGTAAAAATTGTTTTACACTCAGAAAATGGTTTTGCTGGATTATGGGATAAAGCGGAAGAGCATAATATTGATAAAGATGTAATTGATGCAGGTGGAACACATGTAAAACTGCAAGATGGTGGTGTTTTCTTTGACTCTGCTACTTCTTTTGAAATTATTAGAGGTGGACATATTGATATTAC
>DKNG01000178.1:2957-6739 GCA_002470185.1 Arcobacter sp. UBA7394
GTACCTGGTATGGGTGGTTCAATGGATTTAGTAAGTGGTGTAAAAAAAGTAATTGTCGCAATGCAACATACAGCAAAAGGTCTTCCGAAAATACTTGAACAATGTACTTTACCTTTAACTGGGAAAAGCGTAATTAGCATGATTATTACGGAGTTAGGTGTATTTGAATATATAAATGAAAAACTACATTTAACAGAGTTAATAGGTGATACTTCATTGGAGCAAATAAAAGAGCTAACACCTGCAACTTATACGGTCGCACTTAGAAATTAATTAATAAAAGGAAATGAATGAAAGTATATATAGTTGAAGCAAAAAGAAGTGCAATTGGAAGTTTTTTAGGAACTCTAAAAGATGTAAAACCTGGAGATTTAGCTGGGCAAGTAATAAAAGATTTGACAAAAAATATTGATAATTCAATCGTTGATGAGGTTATAGTTGGAAATATTTTAGCAGCAGGACATTCTCAAGGTATTGGAAGACAAGCTTCTATTTATGGTGGATTATCAGAATCTACAGTTGCTTACTCTATAAACATGCTATGTGGTTCAGGAATGAAAGCTGTGATGAATGCTATTAGTGAAATTAAAGCAGGCCAAAAAGATGTAATTATTGCAGGGGGTGTTGAAAACATGTCTTCTGCTCCTTTCTTAGTTTCTTCAAAAGCTAGAGCAGGATTAGGTCTTGGGGAAACAAAACTAGTTGATTCAATGAGTGATGCTTTAGTTGATGCTTTTGAAGGTTATCACATGGGTATTACAGCTGAAAATATTGCCCAAAGATTTAATATTACAAGAGATATGCAAGATGAGTATGCTATTAGTTCTCAGAAGAAAGCTGCCCTTGCAGATGATGCAGGAAAGTTTATAGATGAGATTACTCCCATTACAATAAAAACAAGAAAAGGTGATATCGTTTTTGATAAAGATGAGTATATTAATAGAAATACTTCACTAGAAAAATTACAAAAACTTAGACCTGCTTTTAAAAAAGAGGGAACAGTTACTGCTGGTAACGCATCGGGAATTAATGATGGCGCTAGTTTTACTTTAATTGCTTCAGAGGATGCGGTAAAGAAATATAATTTAAAACCATTAGCAGAAATTGTTGATGTTTCTCAAGTGGGTATTGACCCCTCTGTTATGGGATTAAGTCCTGCATATGCAATAGAAAAGCTTCTTAAGAAGACAAAAATATCCCTTAAAGAAATTGATCTTATTGAAATTAATGAAGCTTTTGCTGCACAAGTTTTAGGTGTTTTTGAATTATTAAAAGAAAAAGTTGAATTAAATGATGAAATACTTCAAGAAAAAATGAATGTAAATGGAAGTGGAATTGCCTTAGGACACCCTGTAGGCGCTAGTGCAAATAGAATTATAGTTTCTCTTGTTCATGAAATGCAAAAACAAGATTCAAATTATGGACTAGCTTCATTATGTATTGGTGGAGGTATGGGAACGGCTATTTTACTTAAGAAAGTTTAATAATCTTTTCTATTATGCTACAATTTTTATAAATCGGGATTGGTATACAAATGGATAAAAAATATTATTATGATTTAGAAAAAAAATTAAATTTTGAGGATGTATTATTGGATGCTCTACCCAATCCTATATATTATAAAGATGTAAAAGGTGATTTTATTAGATGTAATTCTCGTTTCTCAGAGCTTACTAATACTTGTAAAAGAGAAATCATAGGCAAATCTGCCTATGAGTTCTTCCCTAAAAGTGCTGCGGATAGAAATAAACTAATTGATAAACAAATAATGAAAACTTTAAAACCCTATGAAGATGAAGTACATTTCATAAAAGATGATGGGGAAGTTAGATACTACAAACTAAGTAAAGCTGTTTGTCAAAATAGAGACTGTGTGGTAGAAGGTATAGTTTGTATTATGACTGATATTACTGACAGAATTAAAGAAAAAGAAATCTTAATCCAACAAAGTAAATTTGCAGAAATGGGTGAAATGATTGCTTCAATTGCCCATCAATGGAATGAACCTTTAGTTGAATTATCTGCGCAAGTTCAAAAGATGGAGCTGTTTTATTCAACAAACCAAATTGATAAAAAGAAAGTCTCTGATTTTGTATCTGAATCAATGATCCCTATTCAATACATGTCTGAAACTTTAAGCGATTTTAGAAACTTTTTAAAACCTTCAACTATTAAAGAAGAGTTTGATCTAAAAAGAGCAATTACTGAGATCTTTGATATTGTTGGGAAACAAATTTTTTATTTTAATATAAAGGTTGATTTTGATTATGACAAAGAAGAAGATTTTTTTATCCTTGGTTATAAAAATCAATTAAAACAAGTTATGCTTAATATCATAAATAATGCAAAGAATAAAATTATAAGTAGTTATGAAAAAGTTGATTTTGATGGAATAATCACAATTAGATTAACTAATACGAATAATCTAAGCATTATTGAAATAGTAGATAATGCAGGCCCTATTAAAGATGACATTATTGGACAAATATTTGATCCTTTTTTTACTACAAAAGAGAATGGTACAGGTTTTGGATTATATATGGCGAGAACTATTATTGAAGATAAAATGTCTGGAAAAATTGCTGTTAGAAATGATGGTGAGAATGTGATTTTTTCAATTGAAATACCAAAAATGGGAAAACATTAAAATGAAGATATTACTATTAGAAGATAACAAAACATTAAATGAAACAATCAAATTAAAGCTAGAGTTAAAAGGTTATAAAGTGCATTCTTATACTTGTGGACAAGATGCCTATGATAATATTACTAATGGCTACTCATGTTTTCTCCTTGATATTCATGTTCCAAATGTTGATGGAANNNNAATAAAAATACTTAAAAAAATAAGAGAATACTATGAAGAGTGCCCCGTTATTATAATCTCTTCAACGGTTGAGCTTGATATTATTAAAAAATCTTACAATTTTGGCTGTAATGATTATTTAAAAAAACCTTTTTTTATTGACGAGTTAGAAATAAAAGTTGATAAATTATGTAATATCCCTAAAAAAGAAATATCTTTAGGCTTTAATTGTATATTTAATTTTACAGAGAGTACATTAGTAGTTGATAATATAAGAAATGAGTTAACTGAAAAAGAGAGTTTATTAGTAAATCTATTTGCAATAAATTTAAATAAATTAGTTACTTATGAGAATATTCAAAACTATGTTTGGAAAGGTGAATATGCATCTATTGATGCTATAAGAACATTAATTAGAAGACTTAGAAAAAAAATGTCTTCCCTTACTATTAAAGCATCATCAAATAGAGGATATTCTCTTCTTTTAGAAGAGTAAAATTCCTTCTAAATATTAATTAGCTTTAAATATATAACCTGTATCTACTACAGTCTGAATATAATCTCTTGTAAGTACCTTTCTTAGGCGTCTGATAAGGCTTCTTATTGATTCAAGTGAAGCAAAACTTCCTTCCCAAACATAGTTTTCAATTGTTTCATATGATAAAACTTGATTTTTTTTAGTTAAAAAAAGATTCATTAGTAATCGCTCTTTTTTAGTAAGTCTTTGTTCTTCTTTATCAATAACTACAGTTGATGATTTGTAATCAAAATAACAGTTTTCATCAAAATGTATAAAATCATCTTGAATATTACAAAGTTTTTCTATTTTAATTTCAAGTTCATCTATAAAAAAAGGTTTTTTTAAATAGTCATTACAGCCAAAATCATAAGACTCTTTTATTACATCTAATTCAACTGAAGCTGAAATAATGATTACAGGTACATCATCATAGAACTCTCTAATCTTTTTAAGTAT
>DKNG01000178.1:6887-12691 GCA_002470185.1 Arcobacter sp. UBA7394
TTTTTTAAACTCAATCTTTTTTTGATAGTCTCATTTAGCTTTTGATTATCTTCTAAGAGCAGGATTTTCATTCTAAACCTTTTTATGAGGTAATTTTATTGTAAATATAACATCATTACCTTTATTTTTCACACTGATTGTACCTCTCATTTTGTCTTCTATGATTACTTTTGCCATATAAAGACCAATTCCTGTACCATCTTCTTTAGTTGTGAAATATGGTTCAAATATTGAAGTTATTATTTTTTCATCAATACTTCCCCCATCATCGATAATTTCAATAGTATTAAAATTATTACATCTTTCAATGTTTATGTCAATATTACCTTTATCATTTGTATCAATATTACTTTCGATAATTTTATTTTTTGCATTATTAATTAGATTTAATAGTACCTGCTTAAACTCATTTTCATAACCATAAATTAACAATTCTTCATTTTCATTTTTATAATTAAATCTCATGTGTATATTGGAATAAAATACTTGTTTTCCTATTATTTCATTAATATCATTTAATGCTTTAGAAATTGAGAAAAGTTTTTTCTTCGTTGATGGTTTTAGAAAGTTCCTAAAATCACTTAAAGTTCTAGACATATATTTTATTTGGATCATAGAATCATTTACAAAATCTTTTACATCCATATCTTTTAATTCATTTAATAAATAGCTAGTTTGAATATCTTGCACTAATGCTGATAATTCTACTAGTGGTTCGTTCCATTGATGTGCAATTGCTGCAACCATATCACCCATTTCAGCTAGTTTACTTTGTTGAATTAAAAACTGCTTTTGTTGAACTCTTTCTGTAATATCATCCATCATACATACAATACCACCAACATTTCCATCAATATTTTTGTAAACTGCTTTATTTAAAATAATATGTTTCATGTGATTTGATGGAGTGTAAAATGTAAATTCAGAGGTACTTGTACTAAAAGTTTGTAATAACTCTTTGTCTATATTTGTATTTTTTAAAGCAATATCATAAGGGAAAAAATCAAAAGCTGTTTTTCCTATAATCTCATCTCGTCTTTTATTCACAAGGTTTGCAAAACCTAAATTACAGCCTAGGAATTTGCCTTCAACATTTTTATAATAAATAGGATTTGGAATAGTATCTAATAAAACTTTATCAAATTCTAGCCTATTTGATAAGGCCAATTCTACTTTTTTTCTTCTTTGAATATTTGCTCTTAATGTTAATACGATTACACTTAGAATCATAATTATTACAACAGCAGTGATAATGATTTTTGTAAACTGTTTATAGACTGAACTAGGTTCATTAATTATTACAAAGTCATTTACATGTTTTGAGATATCTATATCAAATCTCTTTAACTCATTGTGGTCAAACATATATAAATTAGGAGATTTCTCTAGGGTTGGAATGTTTTGTATTGATACGCCATTTAAAACTTTTAATGCCATATTTGAAACTGCATCACCTTGAGCTATAGCAGAAGTTAATAATCCACCTACAATTCCATAATTTAAGTAAAAATCCCAAAGGCCATAAATAGGTACGGGACTAACTGCTTTTACTTCTTTAAAACTTTGTTTATAGGTAAAATATTTTCCTGTAGTATCTTTGAAGAGTAAGACAAATAAAATTGCATCATTTTTGCCTAAGTTTTTAACTTTTTCTTTTAGGTTTTCAATTTCCATTTTATCAATGTACTCTACCTCAAATTTTTCTTCATATTTAGGAATAATATTTCTTAAATCTCTTTTTACAGCAAGACCTGTTTTGGATCTATCATTAATTATAAGTAGTTTATTTAGTTTTGGATGTAAGTCAGATATTAACTCAAAGTTTTTCTCTAAATCTACTTGTTCAACTACACCTGTCATATATTTTTTCATGTTGTTTTCATCAAGTAAAGCTTTATCAAAATTATTGATACCACAGAATAATACAGGCAACTCTTTAAATAAATATTCATGATATTTAATTGCAAAATCAAATGCATTATTATCACTTGCGATGATTAAATCAAAATTTCTTTTTTTGAATTGTTGTTTATAAAGGTTTGCAAGTTTATCCAAGTATATTGGATCAGCAACTCTTTTAGTATCCATGTAAACAGTTGTAAGTTCTATATTATTGAATTTTGAGAAGTTTTTCTCGATAGTTTTTGAAATATCATCACTCCAAACATAACCTTTATGATATGAATGGAGTAATAAAACCTCTTTGGGTTTATTCGCGTATAAACATGTAATAAATAACAAGCTAAATAGTAAAAATTTCTTCATTATGAACCTTCTATTTAGCTATTATATCAAGATTTAGTAAAAATTACGTATCCAGATTTTGGACCATGAGCTCCAATTACTAGTGATTGTTCGATATCTGCAGTTTTTGAAGGTCCAGAAATAAATACACCATAACCTACGTTTTCAAAATTGATTTTTTGATATGCTTCATGCATGTTATTGATGATGTCTTTTTCATCAATTACAATTACAATATTTTGTGCAATAAAATATAATGATCTATGTCTATTCTCTTCATTTTTCATCCAAATAGCACCGTTTTCAGCAACTGCAAAATTACCTTTTACAACTGCTAAATCAATATCTCTTAAATTATGTGGATCTTCTTGTTCATTTGAATCAAAGTTTCCTAGAGTAAAACCATCAACATTAGAAGCTATAACTTTTTCATCTTTATATAAGTCTTTAACCGTCTGATCTAAGTCTTTTTTATCAATTACTAAAGCTTTCCCCCCAACGCTTTCTAGCATTGTTGAGAATCTTGCAAATTTGTCTTCAAATGTAATTCCAAAGTTTTCATAAGATGATGGTAATTCAACATCTGGTACAACATTGTTTTCCTTAATCTTATTTAAGATTTTTTCTTTACTAGTCATCTAAGTCTCCTTGTTCAAACATTTCTTTAAAGCTTTTTTCCGCCATTTTTGGCATATCTCTTTGTCTTCCCCATGCATTTGCTTTATTATAAACAAGTGAATCTGGAAGTTTTGGAACAACTTTTCTAGCAATCTTACCTGCTAAATCAAATAGTTTTGGTTTAGTCATAAGCCATGCTGTAACTTTCATTGCCATTTTCTTTTTAGGGTCAATTAGACTCATTTCACTTAAATCTTGTCTTCTTGCATACAGTTGAGAATCTAAATCGATTTTAACTGGACATACATTTGTACAAGAGCCACATAAAGTACAAGCAAATGGTAGTGAGTTATGTTTTTCTGGTTCTTTAACTGAACCTAAAATTGAACCAATTGGTCCAGGAATAACGTACTCATAAGAGTGACCACCAGATCTTCTATATACTGGACATGTATTCATACATGCACCACATCTAATACAATTTAATGCTTTTTTATATTTTGTTGAACTTAAGAATTCACTTCTTTTGTTATCAACAATAATAATATGCATCTCTCCACCTTCAATAGGTCCATGGAAATGTGAAGTATATGATGTAATAGGTTGACCAGTTGCTGATCTTGCTAATAATCTTGTAAATACAGATAAGTCTTCTAATCTTGGAATAACTTTTTCAATACCCATAGATGCAATATGTAAATTAGGAACAGATGCTCCCATATCAGCATTACCTTCATTTGTACAAACAACAACACCACCAGTGTTTGCAATTGCAAAGTTAACACCAGTCATACCAGCTTCTGCTGTTAGGAAGTCTTCTCTTAATGAAGCTCTTGCTGCTCTTGTTAAATAAGTTGGATCATCATTACCTTTTTCAGTTCCTAATTTTTCATGGAATGTATCAGATACGTCCATTTTTTTAAGGTGAATTGCTGGTAATACGATGTGTGAAGGTGGTTCATTTCTTAATTGAACAATTCTTTCACCTAAATCTGTATCAATTACTTCGATACCTCGTGACTCTAAGAATGGATTTAAATGACACTCTTCTGTTAACATAGATTTTGATTTAACTAATTTTTTAACATTTTTTGCTTTTAAAAGCTTGTATGCAATTTCATTATGCTCTTGAGCATCTGCTGCATAATGTACTGTAATACCTTTTGCATTTGCATTTTTTTCAAACTCTAAAAGGTAAGTATCAAGATTAGCCATTGTATGACTTTTGATTCTACTAGCAAACTCTCTTAATTGTTCCCATTCAGGAATAGATTTTGAAGCTAAATCTCTTTTGGCTCTTACAAACCATAAAGCTTCATCATGCCAATGCATTCTTTCATCATTAGCTACGAACTCTTTGGCATTTTTTGCATGATCTGTACTCATAGTTCTTCTCCTGCTAAGATTTGAACGATATGCATTACTTTAATAGGATAGTTGTTTCTATTAATAAGTCCATCCATATGCATTAAACATGACATATCAGCTCCTGTCATTACAACAGCTTCTGACTCAAGGTGATCTTTAATTCTATCTTTACCCATTGCAACAGATACATCTTCTTCTGCAACAGAGAATGTTCCACCAAAACCACAACACTCATCTTTTCTTTTTAAATCTACTAATTCAATACCTTTAACTGTATTTAGAATATTTTCTAATTTAGAGTTATATGGAATATTTAATTCACTAGCAGTTCCTAGTTTTAGAACTCTATGTCCGTGACATGAATTATGAAGACCTACTTTGTGTGCAAATGTTACATCAAAATTAAGATTTTCAACTTTAACTACATCATGTAAAAACTCACATACTTCGTAAATAGAAGCTTTTACTTTGTTATAGTCTTTATCATTGTCAAAAAATGGTGCGTAATGTTCTTTTACCATTGATACACATGAACCACTTGGTGCTACAATATAATCGTAATCTTTAAAAGTTTTTACGAATTGTTTAGCTAATGCTTCGATACTTTTAGAGCATCCTGAGTTGGCCATAGGCTGTCCACAGCAAGTTTGGTTCATTGGATAATCAATCTCAAGACCTTGTTTCTTTAATACTTTATAAGTTGCTTTACAAACATCTGGATATAGTTCGTTCATAAAACAGGGAATAAATAGACCTACTTTCATATATACTCCTTCTTTGTTATAAAGTAATTCTATTCTTTACGTATGAAAAATATATGATATTTTGCTATTTACTTAACTAATTAGTCAAGTAATGGTTTTTTTAGTAAAATAGTAATGTCATTATCTAAGTAATTGTCTTTAATAGAGATTTCTTTAGAGAGGTTTTTGCAGTATGTTAGGATTTCGTTTGCACTTACATTATTAAAGCTATCTGCTTTTAGGAAATTGAATATAAAACCCTTATTTGAGGCTTCTAGAGAGTTTCTTATAAATAAGAACATCTCTTCTTTCTCCAATATATTCATAGCCCCACTACATATATAATAGTCAGCCTTAGGGATTTCATCATTTAATATATCTTTTTGTAATAACTTAATATCAGAAAATCTTTTTTTTGCTAAATTTATCATATCTTCTTCTATGTCAATGCCAATATATTCCTTGGGAATTAGCTTGTTTTTCCTTAAATAGCTAAAATATTCTGCAAATCCACAGCCCGCATCTACAATAGTTGAGTCTTTTATATGATTTTTTATGAAGTAAGTAAGAATTTCAAATCTTTTATATTGAGTATATTTAGAACGCCAGTGCACAGCTTCGTGCCCTACTCCATATCTTTTTATTATCTTTTTATAAAACTGGGAATTGTTTTTATTCCCAATTTTTATTTGGTTAAATGAGCCGATTTTATGATACCTTTTCTATTGATACATTATTATCTTTAATGAATTTTGATACAACTTCTGAGTTAGTATGTTCATATGCTCTATCATAAACTATTCTTGTGATCCCCGCAGCTATTAAGTTTTT
>DKNG01000013.1:0-509 GCA_002470185.1 Arcobacter sp. UBA7394
TATATAATAAATGCAACAGGGGCTAATGTAGATAATATAAGATTATTAGATGATAATAAAGCAGAAGAAATATTGAGTTTAAGTTCTGGTATTCATTTGATTTTAGATAAAAAGTTTCTTCCTAGTGATGAAGGTATACTAATTCCACAAACATCAGATGGTAGAGTGATATTTATTTTACCTTACTTGGGTAAATGTCTTATTGGTACAAGTGATGAAAAAACTCTATATACAAAAGAGCCTAAAGCATCTAATGAAGAAATTGAGTACTTATTAAAACATATAAATGAATACTTTGATATAAAAGTTTGTAAAGAGGATATATTATCTGTATGGAGTGGAATAAGACCATTAATAAAACCACTAAGTAATGGAAATACGGAAGAGATAGTAAGAGAACATAAAATACTAAGCTCTGAGAGTGGATTAATTTCAATTGCTGGAGGTAAGTGGACTACATATAGAAAAATGGCAGAAGAGTTAGTTGATTATGTATGTGAAAAAGGTAT
>DKNG01000013.1:549-1698 GCA_002470185.1 Arcobacter sp. UBA7394
AAAAGTTAAAAAAAGTAAAACAAAACATCTAAAAGTACATGGTTCAAGGAAAAATCTAAAAAAAATAAAAAAAGAATTAGAAATACATGACAAGTTATCAAAACAAACAAAACAGAGTTTATTAAATCTCTATGGAAGTGAGGCTTTAGGAATTTTATCAATAGCTTATGTTCATAATGCTTTTGAATTAATACATAAGGATTTACCTTTTATAAAAGCTGAGATAATCTACTGTATAAAACATGAATTTGCAAAGAAGCCAATTGATTTTTTAGCAAGAAGAATATCTTTGTGTTTTATAGATAAAAAGAAGTCTTTAGAGTGTTTGTTTATGGTATGCCAAACATTTAAAGTTCAACTTTTATGGAGTAATGATAAATTCCAAAATGAGTTAAATGAATCTAAAAAAATAATAGAAGAACTATTCTAAAAACTTATATCACTTAACATATAATTAACAAAAAATTAATATTAAATTAACACCTCTTTGTGATAATCTCCCTAATTTATCACAAGGAAATTTTAAATGAAAAAGATTGTTTCATTATCACTTGTTTGTACTGCAATGATACTAAATGCAAGTGAAACAACATTAGAAGATATTAGTGTTGTAGAAAAAGTAAATATGAAGACTGTTAAAGATGTAAGCGCGAATCAAATTAAGTCTGCTGATTTAGCAGAAGCTTTAACAAAAAATATTCCTTCGATTTCACTAGTAAGAAGATCAGGTATCGCTAATGATATTATTTTAAGAGGTGCTAAAAAAGATAATATCAATGTATTAATTGATAATAGTAAAATCTATGGTGCATGTCCAAATAGAATGGATCCTACTACATCTCATGTATTAACAAACAATATTGAATCAGTTGAAGTAATTGAAGGTCCTTATGATGTAGAAAACTTTGGTACTTTAAGTGGTGCTGTTAAGATTAAAACAAAACAACCAAGCCAAGATTTTAAAGGTGAAGTAAACCTAAATGTTGGAAGTTTCTCATATAGAAAATTATCAACTACAATTCAAGGTGGTAATGAAAGAGTAAAATTATTGATTTCTGCTTCTACAGAAGAATCAGATCCATATAAAGATGGAAATGGTGATAATTTTAAAGAACAACAAAAAAAACATGGTGTGCCAACATCTAATCA
>DKNG01000013.1:1826-2906 GCA_002470185.1 Arcobacter sp. UBA7394
TTAGCTTTATCTTATACTTTAAATAGAAGTGATGAGGTAATGTATCCAAATACTCCAATGGATGCTGATTATGATGATTCTGACATTTATACTATCTCTTATACAAAAAGAGATTTAGGTAAATACTCAAAAGAGTTAAAAGCCCAATATTACTACTCAAAAGTTGATCATCCAATGAGTGTAAAACTAAGGAACAGTTCAACAATGATGAAAGAAATGACTAACCATATGAAATCATCAATTTGGGGTGCAAAAGTTAAAAATACAATGAATTTAAATGATTCACTTTTAACTTTAGGTTTAGATACTAGTATTAGAAACTGGAAAGGTAGAAAGTTCAACAATGACTTAAGTGTTGATATAACAAGTTTACCTTCAACTGATACAACAAACAAAGCTATCTTTGCAAAACATGAAAGTTCATTTGGTAATATCGATTTAGAAGTTGGTACTAGATTTGATAATACAAAAATAGATACAGACTCAAGTACAAAAAAAGACAATAAATATAATTCATTAAATGGACATATTTTTGCTGTTTTAAATGCTAATGATACTACTAAATATTTTGCAGGAATTGGTAAATCATCAAGGGTTCCAGATGCAAGAGAGTTATATTACAGTGGTAGTGGAAATGAAGATTTAGATGATACTAAAAACTATGAGTTAGATTTAGGTTTCCAAAAAAATTATGAAAACTCTATGTTAAAAACAAAAGTATTCTATTCTGTATTAAAAGATTATGTTTACAATAATAATGGAACAACATTTGAAAATATTGATGCTAAGATTTATGGAATTGAATTAAGTGGTTTATATGCTATCAATGATGAGTTTACTTTAGATTATGGAGCTTCATACTTAAAAGGTAAAAAAGATGATCCACTAGTGGGGCAAAGTGATAAAGATATGGCAGAGATTCCACCATTGAAAGCTAATGTATCTTTATCTTATGAAAATAATAAATCAAAGTTTACAACTCAAGTTCTAGCAGTTAAATCTTGGAGTGATTATGATTCAGATAATGGGGAACAAGAATTACCAGGATATGCAGTAGTTAATGTAAAGTATGATTACATG
>DKNG01000013.1:3025-3184 GCA_002470185.1 Arcobacter sp. UBA7394
GAATTAATTAATGAACCAGGTAGATACCTTTACACAAATTTAAAATTTAAATTCTAATCAAAGTAGGGAAGGTAACTTCTCTACTTAATCAAAATCCATTCTTATTTGGGTTTGTCCTGTTGTTCCAAACTCATGATCTATTTGTTGAGCTATTTCTTT
>DKNG01000033.1:0-2733 GCA_002470185.1 Arcobacter sp. UBA7394
TTGAAAAAACAAATCAATTAGAAATACTAAATGATAAACTAAAAAAGAAATTCAAAGATGAAGTAAGAAAGAATAGAAAAAAAGATCAAATGGTTTATTCTCAATCAAAGATGGCTGCTATGGGTGAAATGATTGGTAATATTGCTCATCAATGGAGACAACCTCTAAGTATAATTTCTACAATTGCTAGTGGTTCAGTTATTAAGGTTGACTATAAAACATTAAAAGAAGATGATTTGAAAAAAGACTTACAAAAAATCATTGATACAACAAAACATCTATCTAGTACAATTGATGACTTTAGAAACTTTTTTATTGATAATAAAGAAGTTGAAAAATTTGATTTAGTATCATTAATGGAAAAGAATATTAATCTAATTGCTGCCTCAATGCAAAACAATTATATTAAAGTAATTACAAACTTTAATAGTATAGAAATTAAAGCTATTAAGAATGAATTATTACAAGCTGTACTTAATATCCTAAATAATGCTAGAGACTCTGTCCTTGAACAAATTGAAGGAAAAAGAGTTATTGTAATTGATATATTTCAAGAAGAGAATCAAGCCTGTATTGTAATCAAAGATAGTGGAGGTGGAATTCCTAAAGAAAATCTTGAAAAGATATTCCAACCATATTTTACTACAAAAGAAAAAAGCTTAGGTACGGGAGTTGGACTATATATGACAAAACAAATTTTAGTAAATCATATGAATGGAAAAATATCTGTAAATAATGAAGAATTTATTATTGAGGATGTAATTTATAATGGTGCATCTTTCAAAATCTCATTACCTTTGGATAATTCTTAACCTTTAGAAACAAACCTTTTAATTAGCCTAAAAAATCTAAACTAGTTTTTCTTTGAATCTTTATATTTAGCTATAATTTTATATATTTTAGCCATAAAAAATAAGGGAAAAGAATGATTTTAGATTATAAAGATATCAACGATTTAAATAGATATAAAATTATGTCAGATACAGTAATACCAAGACCTATTGCTTGGATTGTAACTGAAGATGAAGGTGTATTAAATGCAGCACCTTTTTCATATTTTATACCAATCTCAACTAATCCAGCATTAGTAATTGTTGCAATTGGAGAGAAAGAAGCTGGTATTCCAAAAGACTCACTTGCAAATATTTTAAAACATAAAAAAGCTACCATTTGTTTTGTAAATAAAGACAATGCTGATCAAGTTAAAAAATGTGCACTTCCTTTAGGAAAAGAAGAGAGTGAAATAGAAAAGTTTGAAATAGATGTAAATGCAGTTATGGATGGTTACCCACCAATGATTTCTTCTTCTCAAAGTGCTTTATTATGTGATTACTATGATACAGTTGATGTTCCAGGTGTAACTACTCCTGTAATCTTAGAATTAAAACACCAATATCTTGAAGATGGAAGATTAGATGAAAGATCACATGTTAATGTTGATAACATTGGTAGATGTGGAGCTACATTTAAAGCTTTAGTAGATTTATAATCTTAAAATAGGGAAATTCTAATCCCTATTTTAAAACTTACTCTGACTTATTTAATAATATAAATAAATATTTAAACTACAAAAACTAAATTTAATAACTAATAAATAATCCCAAGATTACAGTATGGTTACAAAAAATAACTGTTAATAAACCATTCATTTAAATTTGAATATATTTACAAAAATAATCAATTTATGGAGTAAATATGAATAACTTAAAGCTTCAAAATAAAATATTACTAATTCTTCTTCTTCCAATCATTAGTATAATTGTTTTGTCAATTAATTCACTATATATTAAATATGAAGAAAAAAATAGTATGACTAAAACTATTAACTATTTAGAGTTTGTTATGAATAGTAATAGCTTATTAGTTCAATTACAAAAAGAGAGAAGTTACTCTCTTAATTATATATCTTCTTATGGAAATAGCTTTAAAGATGAACTAAAATTTCAAATCAAACAGAGTGACAAATATAAAAAACTTTATAAAGAGTTTACTCAAAACTTTGATGCTAGTAATTATGATGATAAACTTGTGCCAAAGATTGAGAAGGTTTTAAAAGAGATAAAACAATTAAAAAATATTAGAAAAGAAGTTCTATCTTCTCAAATAGATGAAGAAAAAACACAAAAGTTCTATACTAATATAATTGATATTTTATTGACTTTTTCAGATGATTTAGTTGCCTTTTCTAATAATGGTAAGATTTCTAAATATTCTGAATCTTTAATTTCATTAATTAATACTTCTGAAAAAGCTTATAAGGAATCAACTGTAGTTCGTAATATCTTTGATTTAGGAAGAATATCTAGTGAGAGTTATTATCTATTTAGTTCTCTTGTTGCTTCACAAGATACATATCTTTCTACATTTAAGAAAAATGCATCAAAAGAAGAATTAAAAACATATGAAAAAATACTTACTTCAAGCTCTACAAAAGAAGTAGAAAAACTTAGAAAAATTGTTTTTCTTAAAAATACTAAAGTACAGTTATTATCTCATATAAAAGAGGTTGCTGGATATGGTGGCTTAATTCATAATTTTAAAAACTATGTTTTAAGAGGAGATAGAAAGTATCTTAAAAAAGTAGAACAACTACATACTTCTTTAATTCGTGATATTAAAAAATATTCTAGAATTAAAAATGTAACTATAGAAGAGAAAAAACTATTAAAGAAAATAAAGCGAGTATTTGATTCATATTTGCTTACGGCTTCTGAATTAAAAACTATGATTGAT
>DKNG01000033.1:2821-19106 GCA_002470185.1 Arcobacter sp. UBA7394
GCAATTAAAGCAATAAATAGTCTAAGTAAAAACATCTTTGGTGGTGATATTCAAGTATGGGATAAGTATTCAATACAAAGAATTAAACAATTAGAAGATTTACAAAATCAAGTATCTAATAACTTATTAACTCTAATGGAAAATAGAACATCTCAAATTCAAGAGAACTTTATTTTATTAGTAGTTGTGATTATTGTGATTTTAACTCTTATTTTTGTTTCATTGTTTTTTATGACTAAAAAAATTGTAAATTCAATGATGAGCTTCAAAGAAGGTTTAGAATACTTCTTCTCTTATGTAAGTAGGGAAAAAGAGTATCTAAAAGAGATGCCTATTAATGGTAGTGATGAGTTTGCATTAATGACAATAGATATGAATGCTCAAATTGTAAAAATCAAAGATATTATTGAACAAGATAAAAAAGTTGTAATTGAATTAAGTGATGTAGTTCAAAAAGTATCGAATGGTTTTCTAGAGTACAAAATTCATCAAAATGGTGCCACAAATGAAGTGGAGTCGTTAAGAGTCATTATTAATGAAATGATAGAAAGCAGTTATAAAAAAGTAAGTAATATTAATAAAGTGCTTGATGGTTATGCAAGAGGTGATTATAGTACAAGATTAAAAGGTGAAGAAAAAGATGGTTTATATGGAGACTTTGGAACATTATTCTCAGGTTCTGTACTATTAGGGCAATCTATTTCTCAATTAGTAGCAATGATTACTAATGCAGGAAAAGAGTTGGAGTCTAATACTTTAGTATTGAGTAAGTCTTCTCATGACTTATCAACAAGTGCAAACCAACAAGCTTCATCACTAGAAGAAACAGCTGCTTCCATTGAACAAATTACAGGAAATATGAAATCAAGTTCCAATGATGTTATTAAGATGTTAACAATTTCTGATGAATTAAACTCATCAGCTGTAAGTGGGAATACTTTAGCTAGTAAAACATCTACTTCTATGGATGAGATTAATGAGAAAGTAAAAGCCATTAGTGAAGCAATTTCTGTAATTGATAAAATTGCATTCCAAACAAATATTTTATCACTAAATGCAGCAGTAGAAGCAGCAACAGCAGGAGAAGCAGGTAAAGGTTTTGCCGTTGTTGCCCAAGAAGTAAGAAACCTTGCAGGAAGATCAGCTGAAGCTGCTAATACTATAAAACAATTAGTAGAAGAGGCTAGTTATAAGTCAAATGAAGGTAAAAATATTGCAAATGATATGATTAAAGGTTATGATAATTTATCTGAAAAGATTATTGATACAAAAGATATTATTGATAGTGTTAGTACTGCTATTAAAGAACAAGAAGAGGGTATGATTCAAGTAAATGCAGCAGTTAATGAGTTAGACCATATGACACAAAAAAATGCAGCTACATCTGCTAATATTGGTAATTTATCAAATGAAGTTGCAAACCTTTCATCAAGACTTATTGGTATTACTGCAAAAGCAAAAATCACAGAGAAGTATTACGATATGGTTGATGATATTGATTTAATTCAACAAATATCAAGATTTAAAAACAATAATATAAAATTGAAAAAAGAGTATTTTGGAAATTTAGATTCATATAATATAGTAGAAGTTGTAAAAAATGAAGATACAGAACTAGGGAGATGGATAATTGATTGTGAAAGAGATAATAGAGTTTTTGTTAATTCAAATGAATGGAAAAAACTAAAAGAGCGAAAAAGTAAATTTCATGAACTAATGCAGAAATTTATGGACTCAAATGCAAGAAAAGCTAATAACTATGAATTAAGTATTTTAGCAAAAGATATTGAACTTTTAACTGGAGATTTATTTAGTTCATTAAATGATATAGCAGTTGTAAATACAAAACTTATTAGAGGTAATAGTAGATTACAAATACAAGGATAATTCTTGTATTTGTAAGTAAAAGTGATTTTATTGAACTGTTTGGTGTAGTTTTGAACACTGTGAAAGGAAAGTATCCATTCCACACATATCGTTCATAATATCTTGGAAAGAGTGTGCATGGGCATTATATACATATACGAATATCTCATCGCCTTTTTGTAAGAAGTTTTTCTTCCCAAAATCAGTATATGCTGTAGCTCCTGCTGCAATCAGTATTCCATTTGAATCTTTTGCTTGACCCATAAATTGTGTTAACTCTTCTAATGGTCCACAATCTTCTTGTGTATTTAGTTTATCAATCATCCAATCTTTTAATTGAGTGAAGAAATAAGAGTATGATTTAACTGCTGAGGTAGTACCATAGTCATGTACTATACCATCTCTTTTAATAAAAGATGAAATATGATATTTACTTAAAATACCATCTTCAGTGAAGTTATCAATCTCAATAATATCTTGTGAAATACCTTTTGTATTTATACCCCAGTTCTTTTTTGTACTTAGTTTATTTCCATCTTGAATTCTAATTGAACAGTCATTAAAGGCTGAAAAATATTTTGGAACAATATCAATAACTTTTTCATTTTCATATACGAAATCACAAATCAAAGCTACTTCAGCTTCTACTTGAAGGTTTTCATCTTCTCTACCATGTGTATATATAATTTCATCACAAACTGGATATGTTCCTAAAAAACTCTCATGGTTTTTAATATAAAAAGGGAACATTCCTTTTGGTGCATCTTTTTCTTTTGTTTCAATAACTGCGAACTCATCTGCTTCTCCCGCTTCACCTAAGTGGTTTGCGAAGTTTCCAGCAACTGCGAATCCTAAATAATCTTTTAAATCTTCTAATAACATTTCTTTTCCTATATATTATCATCATTGTAATTTTGTTGAGAAAGAATAGCATTTCTTGCATCTTCTTAAAGTCAAAGTTTAAAGGTAGTTTTTTAGTATAAGGATTATTTTAGGAGGGTGTAAATCTATAAAAAGGGGGTGATAAAAAAGAATATTAATTACAAAGGCCTAAGCCTTTGTAATTAAATAGTTCTCCATTTAGCAGGACCTGTAGTGTGAATAGATACACCCTCAGAGTCGACCGCTACAGTAACTGGCATGTCTTTTACTTCAAATTCGTAAATAGCTTCCATACCCATTTCTTCAAAAGCAATAACTTTTGCATCAGTAATTGATTGAGAAATTAAATAAGCAGCTCCACCAGTAGCAATTAAGTAAGTAGATTTGTATTCTTTAATTAAATCAATAGTTGGTTGCTTTCTTTCAGCTTTACCAATCATACCTAAGATTCCGATTTCCATCATATCTTTAGTAAATTTATCCATTCTAGTAGATGTAGTTGGTCCCGCAGGTCCTACTTTTTCATCTCTAACTGGATCAACAGGTCCAACGTAATAGATAAATCTATCTTTTAAGTCTAAACCGTTTGGTAAAGGTTTATTAGCATTTTTGTACTCAACAATTTTCTTATGAGCAGCATCTCTAGCTGTTAAGATTTTTCCAGATAATAATAATGTATCACCTGATTTAAATTGAGATAAGTTTTCTTTTGTTAAATCATCGATGTTAACTTTCTTTACTGTGTCCATTGGGATTTCTAAATCTGGCCAGATATCTAAAGAAGGTCTCTCGAACTTAACTGCACCATTACCATCTAATTCAAAATGAATATGTCTAGTAGCTGCACAATTTGGAATCATTGCAACTGGTAACGATGCGGCGTGACATGGGTAATCTAAGATTTTAACATCAAGAACAGTAGTTAAACCACCAAGACCCTGTGCTCCAATACCAACTTTGTTAATATCTTCGTATAATCTTAATCTTAATTCTTCAAGAGCGTTTTGTGGACCTCTTTCTTGTAATTCATGAATATCAACGTGATCCATTAAAGATTCTTTTGCTAAAAGCATAGACTTCTCTGGGTTTCCACCAATACCAATACCTAAAATTCCAGGAGGACACCAACCAGCACCCATTTCTCTAACATTTGCCATAACCCAGTCATAAACTGAATCTGATGGATTTAATACTGCAAATTTAGATTTATTTTCAGATCCACCACCTTTAGCAGCAACAGTAATATCAATAGTATCACCATTATTAACACTCATGTGAATAACAGCTGGAGTATTATCTTTTGTGTTAGCTCTTTTTCCTGCAGGATCAGAAACAACAGAATATCTTAAAGTATTATCTGGATTAGTATAACCTTTAGCTACACCTGCATTTAATACATCTTCAAGTTCTCTTGTTAACTCAAGTTTAGCATTTAAACCAACTTTAACAAAAATATTAACTGAACCAGTATCTTGACATAAAGGTCTGTGACCCATTGCACACATTTTAGAATTAATTAGAATTTGCGCGATAGCATTCTTTGCAGATTCTGATTGTTCTTTTTCGTATGCTTCAACCATACCTTGTACGAAATCTTCTGGATGATAGTATGAGATAAATTGACAGGCGTCAGCAACGCTGTCGATAATATCTTGTTCTGTAATTACGCTCATTTTTTACCTTTTTGCTTAGAAATTGAGTACATTATACCAATGTCGTGATGAAAGAAATCTTTTTTTTGAAGTTTAATTTTTTTAATTTTTAAAGTGTTTAGTTTTTACATTCAAAATTAATAAAAGGAGTATAAAATGTACTACTATAAGAATTATAAAAGATAATAAAAAGAGGGTGTTTTTTTGTTTGGAAGTAAATTAATGTAGTGATATAAAAACAATCTAAGGCTAAAAGCCTTAGATTTAAGATATTAAGAGAAGAATCTTTCTTTAACTCTATCTTGTAATTTAGTTCCAGAGAAGTTTGCTCTTTGAACTAATTCCCAGAAGTATCTGTAAGTTGCTCTGTCATGTAACTCACCATCATACTGGATTGGTCCCCACTCAGCATCTTGAGCAGCAATTAAGATATTTTGTGCAGCTTCTAACTCAGTAAAGTCTGGTTTCATTGCATCAACAATTGCTTGAACTTGTGTTGGGTAAATAGACCACATTCTTAAGAATCCGAACTCATTTCTAGCTTTTTCAGCATCTTTGTAAGTTTGGTATGGGTTCTTTAAATCTAATGTAACATTATGACAAGGAATAATGTGATTTTGTAATGCAGCTTGAACAACTTTTGCTTTAGCAGCACCAATTAATCTGTGATCAAATTGACCAGGAGATCTCATATTAGATGCTGGAATTGCACCTTGGTAACCAGAAACAAAGTCCATTAAACCAAAGTCTAATACTTGTACCCATGGTAAAGTAGCAGTTTTTTCTACATCTTGTAAAGCACCATGTGTTTCAATTAAAACGTGAATTGGAATTTCTCTTGAAATATTAGCTTCTTTACATTTAGCTTGAATATATTCAACTTGAGTTTTTGCATCTTCGTAAGAAGTTGATTTAGGAATAGTAATGTATGCTAATTTTTCACCAGCACCTGGTACTAAAATATCAATATCTTGTCTCCAATCTGGATGATCGAAATCGTGAATTCTAGTTCCCGCCATTCCGTATTTATTAGCTTCAGAGTTTACAACTCTTACAATCATTTCTGCATGCTCAACTTCTTTACCAGTTTCAGCTCCATCTTCACAATCACAAGTAATATCAAAAACAGGTCCTAATTTCTCTTGCATTTGGAAACCTTTTAGGATTAGCTTTTCGCTACCTGCAAAGTGCTCACAAGATGGGATAATTGGTAAGTTGTCTCCTGAACCAAATAGTGCTTCGTTAGGGTGTGTCATAATATTTTCCTTTTTTTAATTTTAAATTTATTTTTTTGTTTTTTTCTTTGGGATTACTACTGTGTAATCTAAATCAAGTACTACATTTTTTAAGTACTTTCCATCTTCACCTTTTGGGTTTTCAATTTCTGAAGATTTCTGATTTTTCACAGCAATCGTTCTTAATCTTAATAATCCAATATCTTCTCTTTTATGATCAATTGTTTCTAGTACTTCAGTATAAGCATAAATTGTATCACCTGCATAAGTTGGGTTTGCATGAGCTCCACTATTAATTGCATACATAAACTGCGCGTTTTGTAAACCATTAAATGAAATAGCTCTGGCCATTGAAATTACAATTCCACCATACATTAATCTCTCGCCCATTGGTGAGCTTTTCATCATATGGTCATTGAAATGAACTTTTGCATTGTTTTGGTATAACTTAGTTGCTAAAGTGTGATCAGAATTATCAACTGTAATACCTTCTGGGTGATTTAATCTCTCACCAACTTCATAATCTTCGAAGAAATATTTTCCACCAGATGCATCAGTGTCTACACACTTAATTTCTGGAAGATTAATTTCATCAGCAATTGGTGTTGCTTCAGCAAAAGTAGGAATTTCTTTAATTCCAGATAAAGTTCCTTTATCTTTTTTGTGAACCATAACCCATCTTTTGAAGTTAAGAACTTCCTCACCCATTTGGTTTACACCAATAGAGTGAACATAAACAACACCACTTTTTCCATTTGAATTCTCTTTTAATCCAATAACTGATGAAGTCATAGAAACTGTATCACCAATATATACAGGATTAGGGAATGCAATTTCTGCATAACCTAAGTTAGCAATTGCATTTAAAGAAATATCTTGTACAGACTTACCAAATGTTAAGTGAAACATTAATGTATCATCAATAGGTCTTTTATCAAATCCCATTTCATTTGCTACTACATCTGACGAATGTAATGCAAATCTAGAACCAGTGAAAGCGATGTATAAAGATACATCTCCTTCACTAATTGTTCTAGGAAGTGGGTGTACTATTTTTTGACCAATTGAAAAATCTTCAAAAAAGTTTCCAACGTTAATTTTAGACACTAATTTCTCCTTATTTGTTAAATAGGTTTTGACCTAATGATTTATATGTTTCATATAATGTAATCATTTTTTTAGCCCATTTAATTCTAGAACCGTCAACTAATCTATTATTGAAAAGAATTACTTCTTTCCCTTCTTTTTTAGCTTCTTCGTATTGAACTATCATTTGCTCATAATCTTCAACTTCTGATTGTTTAGGAGTAAAGATATCATTGATATATTCAATCTGAACTGGATGGATTAATGACTTACCATCAAATCCTAAGTTAAATGCATCTTTTGTTGAATCTTCACAAGCAAACTCATCAAGAACATCAAAATGTGGACCATCAATCACAGTTTTTCCATAAGCTTTAGAAGCTAATGCAATTTGTGAAAGGTAATTAAACATAGCTTTACTACCTTTTTTGATATCAATTTGAAGTCTATTTGCAAGTTTATTAGAACCAACAACTACAACTTCAACTCTATCAGATGCTGCACAAATTTCTTGGATATTTAATACAGATAATGGTGTTTCAATCATAATCATTAAAGTTAATTCAGGATTAACCTCATCAATTAATTTAACTGCTTCTAAAACATCATCTTTTGATTCAATTTTAGAGAATAATAAACCATCAACTTCAATCTCTTTAACTAATTCTAAATCTTTTGCTAAATCTTCGCTTCCTAAGTTATTAATTCTTAGTAATCTTTCAGACTCACCAAATTTAGAACCATCTTCTTTATATACTTCTCTAATTGTATCTCTAGCAGCTTCTCTTTGCTCACCTAAAATTGCTTCAAGATCAAAAATTACAGAATCAGCTAATACAGTTTTTGCTTTTTGAACATTGTGTTTATTGTACGAAGGTACAAATAACATTGATCTTCTAGCTTTGTATTCAATAAGTTCTTCCCCAGTCTCTTCTGCATGATATACATCATGTAAGTTTTTAACTAGTTGTTTTCTTAAAACTTTTCCATTTTTTGTTCTTGGGTAATCAGTCATACCAAAGATTGTTTTAGGTGCTTTATATTTTGCTAAATTATCTTGAGCAAATTTTAATACTACTGCTTCTTCATCTTCACTTAATTCAGTATGTCCAATTACAGCAATAGCAACGATTGTTTTATCTTTTTCAATATCTAAACCAAAAGCAACACAATCAGCAACTAAATCATGAGTTTTTACAACTCTTTCTATTTCATGTGGAGATACTCTAAATCCGAATGTATTAATGATGTCATCTTTTCTACCAACGAACCAGATATAACCATCTTTATCTTTTTTAGCATAATCACCTGTAAAGAAGTAACCATTATGTCTAGCTTTTCTAGTTTCTTCTTCTAATTGCCAGTACTCTAAGAATAAGCCTGGATCATCTTCACCAATACAAATCATACCTTCTTCTTCAAGAGCCACTTCTTCTAAAGTATTTGGATCAAGTAGTTTTACAGTATGTCCTGGTTGTACGAATCCAGCAGATCCTGGTCTAATTGGATTATTTTTTGAGTGAGAAATGTAATAAGAACATTCACTCATTCCAATAGCTTCAAAAATATCTTGTTTGAATCTATCTCTCCATAATCCAATCATTTCATCAGATAAATGCTCACCAGCAGACATACAATATCTTAGGCTTGGACAATCTTTTGATGTGAACTCAGTCTTTTGGATGATTTGTCTATAAATAGTAGGTACTCCAATAAAGATAGTACACTTATGCTTTTTAATTAAATCAACCCATGTTCCTGCATCGTTACCACCTTCATAAGCAATAACTGTATGACCATTATATAATGGATCCATAAGTGCAGAACCTAATACATAAGTCCAGTTGAATTTTCCAGAGTGCATGATTCTATCATCCTCTTTGAAGTCAAACCAGTACTCAGTTGCAGGAGTTCTTCCTACTAATGATCTATGAGAGTGTAAAACACCCTTTGGATAACCAGTAGTTCCAGATGTATATACTAAATATGCTGGCTCACCTGATTTTGAATTATAGTGATTAGGTGTAGTATCTGTTTTCTCTAAAATTTCAGAGAAAGAGTATACGTTCATTCCTTTTGGAATATTTAACCCATCAGTTGAATCAATACCTGCAACAATGATAGTTTTTAAGTTATCAAGATTTTCAAGGTATGGAAGCAAGTTATCATACATCGTTGCAGATAATACAATAGCACTTGCTTGTGAATCTTCAGCTAAGTATTTAACTTCAGAACCAGATAATAAAGTTGAAGTAGGTACCGCAATAATACCTGCTTTAATAGCTCCAAAGAATGAAATAGGATATGCTAGTGAGTTTTTTAAACATACTAATACTCTATCTCTAGCTTCAAAACCTAAACCAGTTAAGAAGTTACAGATTTGATCTGATTTAGTAGCTAAATCTTTATATGATATTTCATCTGTACCTAACTTATCATCTTCAATAATCATTGCAGTGCTATTTTCTTTTTTAGTACCTACATGTTTAGATGTACAAGCAACACCAATATTTAAGTATTCAGGTACTTCAATTTTTACAGTTGAACTCATCGTATAACTCCTTATTAAATTTGACCGTATGGCCAGTTTTCTTTAAATGTATGAATAGGCATTCTATTTAATACAGATAATGCGAAGATCTCATCTTCTTTTGCTAATGATCTTAAAGCATAAGCTCTTAAGATGTTTTGTAAAGATTTACCAAACATTGGTGGATCTAACATTTCACCTTTATATCTAATAGCACCAGATAATAATGCATCAGCTTTAATAGCCTCTTTTAAAATCTCTACATCTTTTGCAATCTCTTTTGGAGATGGTGTAAATGCAACTTTACATACATTAATATGGTTTGGAGTAATTACTTGTTTCCCAGTAAGACCCATAGCATTTTCTCTTTTAGCATGTGCATAAACATGTCTAGATGCTTCATCACCATGTAAATCTAACCATCTTCTAATGTCTTTTTTCTCAACACAGTGATCAGGTAATGAATGTGGTGTTAATAATACTTCAACTCCACCGATAACACCTTTACCTTTAATTCTAGCTTCCATAGTTAAAATGTTAAAGAATGTTTCTAACTCATCAATCCAACCCTCAGGTGTGATTTTGTATGCCATTGCTTTAGAGAAGTCATGGATACCAAATACAACGTGTTTAACAGTTGAATGTTCCATTAATCTATCAGCAATTTGAAGAGACTTTGGATGCTCAATAATTGGTTGAATTGTTAAATTACTACCAATAGATACTAACCAAGAAGATAAATCTCTGATTTCAGCTGAACCATATACTTCACCAGCTTTTGCTAAAACAATTACATCAATGTATTTGTGAATTTGCTTTAACATTTTTAAATCTTCTTCATACTCTTCAGTTCTGAATGGATTAATTCTTACAGCTATTTGGAAATTTCTTTCAGGGAACTTTGGAAGTTCTTGAATTAATAATTCTCTTGACATAGCTTTTTGTCTACAACCATCTTCTAAATCAAATAGTACAGTGTGTGCTTTTGTTTTATAAGCATGTTTTTGTAATCTTAATTTAGCTTGTTCCATACTTTCGTATGTTCCATCTAATGGGTTGAATTTAATTGGCGGGTAGTAAATTTGTATACCTGGCCAGTGTCCACCAAGAACTGGTGTTAAGTCATCATTTGCCGTTAATTTTGATAAATCTATTGCAGAAGTCATCTTCTTACCTTTCATTTATTGTTTATTGCGATTATGTGCTTCCTGTTTTTAATTAGACACTACATTGTAGCGATTTTTAAAAACGAACGAGAAAGTTATACAGCATTTAAAATGAATTGTTTTCATGCAATTTAAAATAGGAAATATATTTAAGTTTAAATTTAAAAAGTCTATAAATAGCCCATAAAATAGGGATTTAAAACTTAAATAGCTAGGAAAATATGGTAAAAATCGCGTAGTTTATTTGAAAAATTAAGCATTGAAATTTTACAAATTTTACAAATTTTCAAATTCTTTTTGTTTTTTTATGATTTTTTTTCTTTTCAAAGGAAAATAAAGTGAGATATTTTATTGTGGAATTTCAGGTGAAAAAAACATGTTTTTCACCTGAAATTTATATAAAAAGCTTTTATATATTATGTAGATAATTCAATTTATCAAAATACTCTTCTAAAAAAGGAAGAGATACTTCTTCAAAAGAGTCTTTATCTTCATATAGGTTAATATAGAACTCATAATCTATATTTCTATTTTTTAAAGCTTCTATTGAAAGTAAAGTATCATTAATACTTCCAAGTTTAGATGGAGTAATTAAAATAGCTTGTGTTTGGAACTCTTTTATTAAATCAATAATAAATAGATCTTTTTCAAGTGGAACCATAAGTCCACCTGCACCTTCAATAATTAGAACATCACATAAAGATGATAAGTACTCTTTTTTTTCTTTTAGTACTTCTATATCTATATATGTATTACCTTTTGATACATAAGGTGCTGCTGGTAATTTAAATTGATAAGGAACTACATCATTTATATGTGCAGTAAAATCTGGATTTAACTCTTTTGTTATTTCTAACATTTTATTACCATCTAAGGGTAAGTCAATAACACCCGTTTCACAGGGTTTAAAGTACCCAACCTTTAGTCCTAGTTTTGCAAAATGTCTCAAAAACTTTTCACTAGCATAGGTTTTTCCAACGTCTGTATTGGTTGCTGTTATAAACAATGATTTGTTTTTATAATAATCTTTTTCTTTTAGCATATAATTTCTTTTTTGGTATAATATTTATTATCTTAAAAAATAAAACGATATTTTATCATAAAAAGGTTTGATGTGGCTAACGAAATAGAAATAGAATTAGAAGATGAATTACATTTAGAAGAGCCAAAAAAATATAAAGTATTCTTGTTGAATGATGATTATTCAACAATGGATTTTGTAATAGAAATTTTAATAAAAGTATTTAGAAAAACAGTAGATGAAGCTTCAGCAATTATGCTAAATATTCATAATAATGGTAGAGAAGTTTGCGGAGTATTTACTCATGAAATTGCAGCTACAAAAGTATCTCAAGTAAAAACTATGGCAAGAGAACAAGGCTTTCCTTTGAAAGCTGTTATGGAAGAAGAATAAGATTATGATTAGTAAAGAATTAAGAAACATTTTTTCACAAGCAGTGGGTTATGCAAAAAGCAGTAACCATGAATATTTGACTTTAGAGCATATATTCTTAATGTTAATTCATGATGAATCAATTGAAAATTTATTTGTGGATTTAGGTGTAGATTCAAATAAGTTATTTGATGATACAAAAAAATATATTGAAGAAAATACTCCTGTTTTACCAGAAGGTGTTGAAGATGAGCCTTTAGAGACTGTATCTTTAACTTCAACAATTGAATATATGGTAGCACATACTCAAACAAGTGGTAAAACTAATGCAAGTGTAGAAGATATGTTTGTTGCTATATTAAAAGATGAAAAATCTTATGCTACATATCTTATTCACGCTTTAGGTATTGAAAGAGTTGATATCTTAGAAGAATTCTCTCATAATGAACCAGTAGAAAGTGAAGATGAAACAGAAGAGAAAAACAATAAAGTTTTAGATAAAAATTCTACTGAATTAGTAGCTCTTGCACAAAAGGGTGAAATAGATCCTGTAATTGGACGTGAAAGAGAAATTTCAAGAGTTATTGAAGTATTATCTAGAAGAAAAAAGAATAATCCAATTTTAGTAGGGGAACCAGGTGTTGGTAAAACTGCTATTGCTGAAGGTTTAGCTTTAGAAATTGCTCAAGAGAAAGTTCCTGAGTTTTTATATGATGCTAAGGTATTTTCACTGGATATGGGATCTATGATTGCTGGTACTAAATATAGAGGAGATTTTGAAAAGAAATTAAAATCTTTATTACAAGAAGTAATCAAAGTTCCTAATGCAATTTTATTTATTGATGAAATTCATACTATTGTTGGTGCTGGAAGTGTTGGAGGATCTGCTATGGATGCTTCAAATATTTTAAAACCAATGTTAGCAAATGGTAAGCTAAGATGTATAGGTGCTACTACATTTGCTGAGTTTAGAAATGATTTCTCAAAAGATAAAGCATTATCTAGAAGATTTGCTAAAGTTGATATTGAAGAACCTTCTGTTGAAGACTCTATTACTATTTTAAATGGATTAAAATCTAAATATGAAGAGTTCCATGGAGTTGAATACTCAAATGATGCAATTGAGAGTGCTGTTGAATTAAGTAAGAAATATATCACTGATAGATTCTTACCTGATTGTGCTATTGATGTTATTGATGAGGTTGGGGCTTCTAAGAAAATTAACTTAGCAACTGAACTTAAAACAAAAACAAAAAAGAATATTACAGTAACTCAAAATGATATTGAAATAACAGTTTCAAAAATGGCACATATTCCTGCTCGATCGGCTACTAAATCTGACCTTACTTTATTAAAAGGTTTAGAGAAAAATATGCAAAAAAGAGTATTTGGACAAGATGATGCTGTTAGTACTATTGCTCAATCAATCAAAAGAAACAAAGCAGGGCTTGGCTTAGATAAAAAACCTATTGGATCTTTTCTTTTCACTGGACCTACTGGTGTTGGTAAAACAGAAGTTGCAAAAGAGTTATCTCATCAATTAGGTGTACATTTCGAAAGATTTGATATGAGTGAATATATGGAAGCTCATACAATTTCAAGATTAATTGGAGCACCTGCTGGTTATGTTGGATTTGAACAAGGTGGATTATTAACAGAAGCAATTAGAAAACATCCTCATACAGTATTATTACTTGATGAAATTGAAAAAGCTCATCCTGATTTAATGTCTATTTTACTTCAAGTTATGGATAATGCTGAACTTACAGATAATGCTGGAAACAAAGCTGATTTCCAAAATGTAATTTTAATTATGACTTCAAACCTAGGGGCTACTGAAGCTAATGTTATGGGATTTGCTAAAGATGATGGTTTAAATGAAAACAAAGCTATCAATAAATTCTTTGCACCAGAGTTTAGAAATAGACTTGATAATATTGTTTCATTTGCAGCATTAAGTTTAGATGTAGTAGCTAAAGTTGCTGGTAAATTTATTGAAGATTTAGAAGAGCAATTAAGTGATAAAAATATTAAAATCACTATTTCTGCTAAAGCTAAAAAACAATTAGCAACACTTGGATATGACAAAGCTATGGGAGCTAGACCTCTTAATAGAGTTATATCTGATAAAATTAAAAATATTTTAACAGATGAAATATTATTTGGAAAACTGAAAAAAGGCGGACAAGTCAAAATCGATTTCAAAGAAGATTTTATCTTCGATTACAAGCCACTTTAAAAAGTGGCTTTTTTTATTGCCTAAATTTATTTAAACTAAAATTCAGAAATGTTTAATAATACTTTAACAGATTTTATGTAATACTTGTAAAAATAAGTATTTTCTACAAAGGGTCGCATAAAATTTTTAAAGGAGTTTGCTATGAGATTATACATGGGTGGCGCCGCTTCAATTGCCTATTCAAATTACAATCATAATACTCAGCTATTCCAAAAATCTTTAGAGAGACTATCAAGTGGACTTAGAATAAATAGTGCAGCAGATGACCCCTCAGGTCTAGCAATTGCTGACAAACTTAGAACTCAAGCTAGCTCAATAAATCAAAGTATACAAAATGCAAACTCTGCAATAGGTCTTACTCAAATTGCTGATAAAGCAATGGCTGAACAATCAAATATAATTGATATTATAAAATCAAAACTTATTCAAGCTAGAACTGCTACTACTTCTGATGAAGGAAGAGAATCAATTAGAAAAGATATTGTTAAGTATTTGGAACAACTTGATAATATTGCGGAACAAACAAACTACAATGGTCGTACTTTATTACAAAAAGATAGAGGAGATAATACTACTTCTGATAACCTACGTTTTCAAGTAGGGGAAACATCTTCTGATTCTATAGATATGAATGGAGTTCAATCAAATACAGCTGGATTAAATCTAAATGCTCTTAAAACTTTAGGAGTTGGTGGATTAACTGCAAATGTAGCGGCTACTAATATGAGTGTAGTTGATGATGCTTTAAGTCAATTAAATACTTTTAGATCAGAATTTGGTTCTACTCAGAATCAATTAGAATCTTCTATTAGATATATGGTTACTATGGAGACAAATCTAAAAGCTAGTGAATCTGCTATTAGAGATGTTGATTATGCAAAAGAAACTATGGAACTTAATAGACTAAAAATCATTATGCAAGCAGGAATGTATGCAATTGCTCAAGCTAATAAAATGCAAGAACAAATGATTAAATATCTTTATGGATAGAAATAAACACAATTTTTATACAAACTAATCTTATTATGGATAAAATTTATTACTTCTTTATTACTTATAAAGTAAAATTTGAAATTATTAATCTAAAGGAACATTACTATGAAAAAGATTTTATTAAGTTCAGCAGTTGCTGTGTTGATATTAGTAGGTTGTGGCGAAGAGAAAAAAACTACTGCTACTGTTGAAGCTGTAGTAGAAGAAAAAGTTGTAAAGGTTGAAGAAGTTAAACAACCTGAAGCAACTAGAATCGAAGTTGTAACAAAAGCTGCATCAGAAGCAAGTGATATTGTCTCTAAAGCTGCTAGTGATGTTACAGATACTGTTTCTGATGCTGCATCAAAAGTAGCAGAAAAAACTGCTGTTGTAGTAGAAGAAACAACAAAAGAAGTACAAGAAGTTGCTAAAAAAGTAAACGAAAGTACTTCAAATGTAGTTGAAAGTGTAAAACAAGAAGCTACAAAAGTAATGGCAGCTGTTAATACAGAAGAGACTGCTCCTTCTATTAATGCAAAAGCATTATTTGCAGCTTGTGCTGGATGTCATGGTCAAAATGGTGAAAAAGCTGCTTTAGGTAAGTCTCAAGTTATTAAAGGTTGGGATAAACAAAAGTTAATTGATGCATTAAATGGTTATAAAGATGGCTCTTACGGTGGACCTATGAAAGGTGTTATGAAAGGGCAAGTTGCTACTAAATCTGATGCTGAAATTGAGGCATTATCTACATATATCTCTAATTTATAAAATAAAAAGAAGCAATCGCTTCTTTTTATAACTTAATTTAATATATAATTTTCTAAAATACAAAGGCTTTCATTTTGAATATGAATATCTTTCCTCTAGAAAAACACTCCTTTGCCTTTCCTAATCCTTTATATGCTGATGATAGTGGTTTATTAGCTTTTGGAGGAGATTTAAATCCTAATAGAATAATGACTGCATATTCTAATGGAATTTTTCCTTGGTACAATGAAGACGATCCTATTTTATGGTGGAGCCCAAATCCAAGACTTGTACTAGAACTTGATGATTTTAAAGTATCAAAAAGTTTAGCTAAAACTATAAAAAAGAATAGCTTTGAAATTAAATTTGATACTAACTTTACAAAAGTAATGCTTGAGTGTAAAAAAATACGTGAAGGAAAAGGTAGAGAAGGTACTTGGATTTTAGATGAAGTTGTAAAAGCCTATACCAAATTACATAAAATGGGTTTTGCTCACTCTTTTGAAGCTTATTATGA
>DKNG01000032.1:0-2844 GCA_002470185.1 Arcobacter sp. UBA7394
ATGTTTTTAGAGTATTATGATTTTACATATGGTTTTACTCTTATGATAATAAAAGACAATGAATATTTTGATATTGAGAAGATGACAAAAGTAAAAACTCTAACAGAACAAATCTCAAATACTTTTAAAAAAGATGCAGAAAATTCTATAAATAAACTAACTTTTGCAGTTAATCAAGTATCAAAAAATACAAATACATATTTCTTTTACTCTTTTTACCTTTCAGTTGTAGGTATTTCAATACTTATTTTTAATGGCTTTTTTGTTCATATATTATTAACTAGAAGATTTGATGATATTATAAGTTCTTTAAAAAACTTAGCCCTTAAAAAACCAGATTTTTCAAGTAGATTAAAATATGATGGAAATGATGAGGTTGATAAAATTAAGAGTTTGGTAAATACTCTAAAAGACAAACTTGAAGATACTTATCATGATTTAGAAAAATTAAAACTTGAAAAAGAGTCGTTTTTAGAAAAAGAAATTGAAGATACCCAAAAAGAAGTTGTTTTCAAAATGGGAGCTATTGGTGAGACAAGAAGTAAAGAAACCGGTAACCATGTAAAAAGAGTTGCTGAGTATTCAAAAATATTAGCTTTAGAGTATGGTTTATCAGAATCTGATGCAGAAGTTCTTAAACAAGCAAGTCCTATGCACGATATTGGAAAAGTAGGAATTCCTGATAATATTTTAAAAAAGCCAGGTCGGTTGGATAAAGATGAAATTGAAATTATGAAAACTCACTCAAAGCTTGGATATGAGATGTTAAAAGGCTCAAATAGACCACTTCTAAAAGTAGCAGCAATTCTTGCCCATGAACATCATGAAAAATGGGATGGTTCTGGATATCCTAGAGGACTTAAGGGTGAAGAGATTAATATCTTTGGAAGAATTACAGCAATTGCAGATGTATTTGATGCTCTAGGAAGTAATAGATGTTATAAAGAGGCTTGGGAGGATGAAAGAGTATATGAACTTTTTAGAAAACAAAGAGGTAAGCATTTTGATCCAAAATTAGTAGATATATTCTTTGATAAATTGCCACTATTCTTAGAAATTAGAGATAAGTTTAAAGATACGTAATATACTTGAGTAAAAAACTAGTTTAATTTAATCGATTAAATATTTGACTATAATGTCACAATTTATAATCGTGGGACTAAAATGAAAAACATCTCTATCTTTGGCACAAGCTCTGATGCTGGAAAATCAACTATAACATTTGTAATAGCAAGAATACTGCAAGACTTAGGATATAAAGTAGCTCCTTTTAAAGCTCAAAATGTATCTAATAACTCACATGTATGTGATGATGGTAGTGAAATAGCAATAGCCCAGTACTTTCAATCTGAAGTATTAGGAGTTGAAACATCATATCATCTAAACCCAGTACTTTTAAAATCAGGTCGAGGAAGTTCTGCTTCACTTATAGTTGAGGGACAAGTAGTAGCTAATAAACATGTATTAGAATACTATAGGGATTTAGACTTACTAAAACCCGCAGTTAAGAGATGTTATGAATACTTAGATGAAAAGTATGACATAGTAGTAAACGAAGGTGCAGGAAGTCCAGTAGAGTTGAACCTAATGGATAAAGACTTATCTAATATTTTTATAGCGAATGAATACAATACAAAGATTATACTTGTAGCAGATATAGAAAAGGGTGGAGTGTTTGCTTCTATATATGGAGTTTATCACTTATTACCAGAAAAGCTAAGAGAGAATGTTGTTGGGGTTATAGTGAATAAGTTCAGAGGTGATTTATCACTTTTTGATGAAGGTATTAGAATCATCGAAGAAGAGTTTAAAATTCCAGTATTAGGAGTATTACCATATATTCCATTTAACTTAGGATTTGAAGATTCTGCAAGTCTTAAAAACTTCGTACAAAACCCACAGAAGAAAAAACTAGATGTTGCTGTTATCTCATATCCTTTTATGAGTAATTACAACGATATAGAGCCTTTAATTGCTGATGATGAGGTATTTGTAGAGTTTGTAGATTATAATCTTTCACTTGATAAGTTTGATTTAGTGATATTACCAGGCTCAAAACTAGTAATCAAAGATTTAAAATGGTTAAAAGATATGGGACTATTTGATCAAATCAAAAACTATAAAGGGCATATTTGTACTATCTGTGGTGGATATGAGATGATGTTTGAAACACTTAATGATAAGTACGCTTTAGAAAATAGCGAGCCTTTAGTGGAAGAGGGTTTTGCTTTAATTCCAGAGGATATAGTGTTTGAAAAACAAAAGGTTTTAAAGAAACAATCTTATGATTTATTTGGTGACAAAATAGAAGGTTTTGAGATACATCATGGAGTTTGTGATAAGTATCCTTTATCTTATGAGTCTAATAAATTCAAAGGAACATTTGTACATGGTATCTTTGATAATGATAAGTTCAGATCAGAGTATTTCAAATCAATCAATGAGAATTATGTAGGTTATAGCTTCGAGCAGTATAAGAAGAATACTGTAGATACTTTTATAGATGAAATGAGAAGTAGATTAGATGTGGAGAGGATAGAGCAGAGTGTTTTATAGTATTGCTTTAATAGCTTATGTTCTTGATTTAGTTTTTGGAGAGTTTGAAAAACTGAAGTTTATCAAACATCCAATTATTCTAATTGGAAATTATATCTCTTGGTTTCAAAAGAAGTTTTATAAGGACTCAATTTTAAGAGGTGCTTTTCTAACTATCTCTACAGTATTAGTAGTATTTGTTATCTCATATGTTTTATCACTAATTGATAATGTATTTATTCAAGGTTTCTTAGCTTCTTTCACATTAGCTTCAAAGATGTTATATGACAGTGTAAAAGATATAGTAAG
>DKNG01000032.1:2961-9396 GCA_002470185.1 Arcobacter sp. UBA7394
GAGAACTTAAGTGATGGAGTAATAGCTCCATTATTTTATCTTATATGTTTTGGAATAGTGGGTGCTTTCATATATAAAGCTATTAATACTTTGGATTCTATGGTAGGCTATAGAAATGAAAAATATGAGAACTTTGGTAAAGTATCTGCTATATTAGATGATATAGTAAACTATATACCAGCACGTATAACAGCAGTGTTAATAGCACTTTTTTTCTTCTCAAAATCAGCTCTTTTAGAGTTTGGGAAGTTTGGGAAAAAACATGATAGTTTAAATGCTGGACTTCCTATCTCAGCTATTGCTTTAGGTTTAGGTGTTAAACTAGGCGGTCCTACTTCTTATTTTGGGAAACTAAAAGAAAAGCCGTTTTTTGGTAGAGGTAGAGAAATAATAGAAAATTATGATGTGCTAAATGCATTATCAATAAAAAGAAAACTAGATATATTTATAATAATTGTATTAATTTTAGGAGTACTATGATGACTTATGAAGAGTGGTTTATTAAGCAAGGTAACCTTCATGCAAATGTAATGAAGAAACTAACTGATAAATCAATTGATGAGGTTATAGAGTATTTTAGATTTGACAACATGGTTAAAAATGAACCAGATTTTTGTCCTTTATACAAAGACAATAAAAAGTGCCATGATTACGAAGATTTAAACTGCTACTTATGTGCCTGTCCAAACTTTAGATTTAAGATGGAAGGTTTTGAAGAAGTTGAAGGCAGAACACTATTTTCAAAGTGTAATATCAACTCAAAAGATGGAGCTCAGTACAAAGGGGATGATTATATTCACCAAAACTGCTCTGGCTGTATTGTGCCTCATAGGGCCAAATATATTAAAAACAAATTCTCAAGAGATTGGTTTGAAGTTATGAAAGATGTTAGAGGTTCTTAATCCTCTATCATCTTTATAACAAAGTGGTTTTTCCCATCTTCATAATAATATTTTAGTTTGTAACCATGAAGGGTTACAATAGTTTTTACAATATAAAGACCAAGTCCGAATCCATCACTTCTTTTTTCTTCTTGACAGAAGGCTTCTGTATAATACTCTAGTTCATGGCTTAAAGGTTCACCTTGTGAACTAATATTTATCTCTTCTTTTGATGCAATAATAATTGCTTTTTTATTAGGTGAGAATTTAATAGCATTGTCAATTAAGTTTTTAAGTGCAATTGAGAACATATAAATATCAACATCAAATTTAAAATCTCTAATTTTAGAAGCGATATTCTCAGGATTTACCATCATGATTTCTAATGTTTTATTATAGATATTAAAGAAAGATGAATTCTCTTTGTAGATCATTCTATTATGTGAAGTTAGCTTCTCTACAGTTGCAAGCTCTTTAATAATATCATCCATTCTTCTAAATGCTTTTTGAAGATTTTCTCTTGTCTTATCATCATCAAGTGTTTCTGCAATAAACATAGCTTTTGTAATAGGTGTTTTAAGCTCATGCATCATATTTCGCATAAACAGATCTTTTGATTTTGTTTGATTGCTAATAATTGTGATAGCCTCATTAAAACTTTTTGCAATAGTTCCTATTTCATCATTACTTACACTTCTAATTTTAATATCTTTATTACCGTTTGAAAATTCGATAATCTGTTTATTAAGTAGTCTTAATGGTAATAGTTTTCTTTTTAGTGTTACATATAAAAATAGTAAAGTAACTAAAGATAAAATCATAGCAATGATAATAATCGCAAAACTATAGTTATGATTTCTTACATCTTTTAACATGATGTTATATCCATATTGTTGTACATAAATATAGTAATTTTGATTATATTTATAAACTCTATAAGTTCCTAAATAGTTTTGAGTAATAGTAAGTTCTTGGGCTTGTTTGATGATTTCAAGTTTATGGTCTCTATCATCAATAGGTTTTACTTTGAATTTTTTGAATAGTTTTAATAAAGCTTCAGATGTTGGGAAGTTCTGAAAAGTACTCAAAAAATTCTCAGCAATAAGTTCATATCTATTTTGTAAGTTAATCTCATGTCTTTGTTTATCAAAATTAATAAATATTGAAAAAGTAATTATCACAGCAACAAAGGCTAATGAAAATATTATATTAATAAAGGTAGAAATTGAGATGTGTCTTATCATACTAATTGATATCCTATTCCTCTTACAGATTTAATGTAAGTTCTTGACTTATCAATTTTCCCTAGTTTTGTTCTAATTCTAGAGATAATAACATCAATATTTTTTAGTGATGAGTCATCTTCAATATGATCACTAGCATAAATGAAATCTTCTCTTGCTATAACTCCACCATTTCTTTGAATAAGTAGTTTTAAAATATCATATTCTGCTAAAGTAAGAGTTAATGATTTATCTTGAAAAATAATTTGCATATCATCTTCTTTTACTTCAAAAATAGAGTTTGATATTTCATCTTTTTTTGTTTCAGGATTAAGTGTATCTACTCTTTTTAAAATAGTTTTTATTCTTGCTTGTAATTCTCTAGGATTATAAGGTTTTGGAAGATAATCATCAGCACCTCTCTCTAGTCCCATTACTTTGTCCAAGATATCATCTCTTGCACTTGAAATAATAATTGGTATTTCAGATTTTTCTCTAATTTTTGGAATTAATTCTAAACCATCAATTTCTGGTAATGTTAAATCTAAAATTAGAAGTTTATAATCCTTATCAATACTAAGCATAGATAATCCATTATATGGACTATCTGTGTTAGTTACCTCTATATCAAATGATGCTAAATAATCACTGATGATTTGAGCTAACTCTAAATCATCTTCTATCATTAGTACTTTAATTATGACGAATCCTTTATTTAGTTACGAATAGAATTGTTTGACCATATCTATTAACATATACTCTTTTGTGTTTATTATTGTATTTTGTTAATGCAGTTTCAATATTTGCAAAGTTTTTAATTTCAATATCTTCAATTTGAATGATAATATCACCAGATTGGAAACCAGTTTTTTCTGCTTTTGACTTAGGAGCAACATCTGAAATTAAAATACCATTTGCATCAGGAGCTAACCTAAACTGTTTTTGCATATTTACATCAATTGCTGATAGTTTTAATCCACCAAGAACTCTACCATTATTAGATTGTACATGAACTAGAGAGTCTCTATTTCCTAATACGATGTCTAATTTGATATTTTTCTTATCTCTTTCAACTTCAATGGCAACTTTTTGATTTGGTTTAAATGAGGCAACTACATTTTGTAATGAAGTTCTATCAGTAATTTTTTTAGAATTAATTGTATAAATTAAATCCCCTCTTTTAAGACCATATTTAGCAGCAGGAGAATCAGGAGATACATCTAAAACTAAAGCACCTTTTTTATGATTATAAACTTTTTCTAATGATTGATCTAAATCACTAATTGATACACCTAGGTAACCTCTTGTTACTTTTCCATCTGAAACTAGTTTTTTAACTACATCTCTTACCATATCAACAGGAATTGCAAATCCAATACCGTTGTTTCCACCAGATTTAGAAATGATTGCAGTATTAATACCAATTAAAGCACCTCTAGAATCTACAAGGGCACCACCTGAATTTCCAGGGTTAATTGAAGCATCTGTTTGGATATAGTTTTCGTATCTGTTAATTCCAACTTTATTTTTATTAAGTGCAGAAATAATACCTTGAGTTACCGTACTACCGATACCAAATGGATTACCAATAGCAAAAATCATATCTGCAATCTTAAGTGATTTAGAATGTCCTAGTTTAATAGGCGTTAAATTCTTTGCTTCAATTTTAATTACAGCAATATCACTATCTGAATCTCTACCAATTAATTTTGCATTATATTCAGTAGTTCCATTTCCAATTGTTACAGAGATTTCTTCTGCATTTTCAATTACGTGATTGTTTGTAACGATATATCCATTTTTAGAAACAATAACACCAGAACCTAGCGATCTTTGTACTCTATTTTGTTTAAACTGGTTACCAAATTGGTCTCCAAAAAATCTTTTGAAAAATGGATCATTAAACATTTGTAATGGCAAGTTTTGCATATTTGTATCAACATGTCTTTTTGCTGAAATATTTACAATTGAATTCATTGATTTTTTAATACTATTATTAAAAGATAAAATCTGGTTTGCAGAATTTGGGGCAACTCTAGTTGGATTTTTTTCCATCATATCAAAGTTAATTGACTCTGCGAATAGTTGACTAGCGATTAAAGTGGAAGCTAACAAAAGTTTTTTCTTCACAATATATCCTTTTGAATTTTTGATTAAATAATTGTAGGGTATAAATGTAAACTATTTTTCAATCAATAGTTAATAAAAAGTTAATATAAACCAAGGCTAAAGCCTCGGTTTATTGGTTGTTATAAGTCAGTTTTTAAAACAGCACCTGAACTTGCATTCGTAACTAGTGCTCTATATTGTCCTAACCACTTTGAGTTTAGAGGTTTTTTAATAGGAGTGAAGTTTGCTTTTCTTTTTGCAATTTCTTCTTCAGATAAATCTACAGATAATAAATATGCATCAACATCAATGTTAATAATATCACCATCTTCTAATAATCCGATCATTCCACCTTCAGCAGCTTCAGGTGATACGTGACCAATTGAGGCACCTCTTGTAGCTCCTGAGAATCTACCATCAGTAATAAGCGCAACAGTGTCACCCATACCCATACCCATAATTAATGAAGTAGGAGCTAGCATCTCTTGCATACCTGGACCACCTCTTGGACCTTCATATCTAATTACTACAACATCACCGTGAGTAACCTTACCACCAATGATTCCAGCAATAGCTTCTGCTTGCCCATTAAAACATACAGCTTTACCAGAAAGTGCTCTTGCACCTGTGATACCAGCAGTTTTAATTACAGCACCTTGCTCAGCTAGGTTACCATATAAAATAGCTAATCCACCAACATCAGAATATGGATTATCAATAGTATGAATAATATTTGTATCTTTAATATAAGCGTCAGCAATTTTTTCTAAAGTTGATTCACCCATAATAGTTAAGTTATCAAGTAAAATATCATCACCTCTTTTACTCATCTCTTTCATTACTGCATTTACACCACCAGCTTTGTTAATATCTTCCATGTGAACAGTAGATAATGATGGAGAAATCTTAGCAATATGAGAAACTCTTTTAGAGATTTTATTAATATCTTCTAAATTGAAGTTTACATCAGCTTCTCTTGCGATTGCTAACATATGTAATACTGTGTTTGAAGAACCACCCATTGCCATATCAACAGCAAATGCATTTCTTACAGCATTTTCATTAAGAATATTTCTTAATTTGAATTTTTCTCTTGCTTGTTCATCTTTAGCAATCTCACAAATTCTTTTTGCAGCTTGTCTATATAATACTTCTCTCTCAGGAGTTAAAGCTAAGATTGTTCCATTTCCAGGAAGAGCAATACCCATAGCTTCCATTAATGTATTCATTGAGTTTGCAGTAAACATACCAGAACATGAACCACCACTTGGACATGCATTACATTCGATATCTTTTAAGTCTTCATCAGACATTTCACCAGCTTCATGTTTTCCAACAGCTTCAAAAGCAGTTGCTAAATCAATTGGCTCACCATCTTTAGTATGACCTTTTTGCATTGGTCCACCTGATACAAATACAGTAGGAACATCAACTCTTAATGCACCCATAATCATACCTGGAACAATTTTGTCACAGTTTGGAATTGCAATCATTGCATCTAATTTGTGTGCATTCATTACAGTTTCAATAGAGTTTGCAATTAGTTCTCTTGAAGGTAACGAGAATAACATCCCGTCATGACCCATTGCAATACCGTCATCAACACCAATAGTATTAAATTCAAATGGAACACATCCATTCTTTTTGATTTCATCTTTTATAATTGCAGATACTTTATCTAAGAAAAAGTGTCCTGGGATTAACTCAATAAATGAGTTTGCTACCCCAATAAATGGCTTATCAAAATCTTCGTCTTGTAAACCTGTAGCTCTTAATAGTGACCTATGAGGTGTTCTATCAAATCCTTTTTTTATTTCATCACTTCTCAATGTCTATCCTTTTATATATGTACATATTAAATTGCAGATATTATACATTTATTCTATTAAGAAAACGGTGAGATATGTAAATTTGAAAAGTTTTTCAAAAAACCCTTGACAATAAAAGAAAAAGCTATTATAATTCCAGTCCAAATTAAGAAGAACACTTCTTAGTGACTACCAAATAGTGCGAGTGTGGCGGAATAGGTAGACGCGTTGGACTTAAAATCCAATTCCGGTTTCGGAGTGTCGGTTCGATTCCGACCATTCGCACCACTATACAAAATTTATTGCTAGAGAGTTGACAGAGTTGGTCGAATGTACCGGTTTTGAAAACCGGCGAGGTTCACGCCTCCGGGGGTTCGAATCCCCCACTCTCTGCCATAATTTAAATAAATCATC
>DKNG01000072.1 GCA_002470185.1 Arcobacter sp. UBA7394
TAATTTTTTTGTTTCTTCTTGAGTTGTTGAAACAGTATCTTCTGATGTTGTTAAAGAAGTGTTAATTTCTGCATTTGTTAATAGATATTTATAGTTTAATTTATTTTGTGAAGAATCAACTTTAATATCAAGAATTCTCCAACCTTTTGTTTTCATTTGTTTAATTGAATACTGACCTTGACACTCACCGCCATTCATTGATGTTGTTTCAATTGTAGATGGTGAAGTCCAGTCATTTTTATAACAAACTGTATTTTTTGCATATGCAGCTGTTGATGCAGCTAAAGTAACACTTGTTAATAATAAAAATTTATTTAAAAGTTTTTTCATGATTTTTCCTAGTAATTTGCTTGTAATTCTTCGATTTTCTCTTTAACTTCATTAACATGTAAAATTTCTATCTTTTCACCTTTTACAGTTTTTTTCTTTCTTACATTTACTTTTTCCCAAATTGCAGCTATTTCACCTTTTGGATTAATAATAAATGTACTTCTAACAACTCCCATATATTCTTTACCCATGAATTTTTTAAGTTGCCAAACTCCATATGCTTCACACATTTTTTTCTCTACATCTGAAAGTAAAGTAATTTGTAAATCTTTTTTGTCAATGAATTTTCTATGTTTTTCTGTATCATCAGGACTAACTCCTAATATTACTGCATCTAAATCATCAAACTGAGGAAGAGCATCTGTAAAATCACAAGCTTGTGTTGTACAACCTGGAGTTAAATCTTTTGGATAAAAATATAAAACAATCCATTTCCCTAAAATATCTCTTGAACAAATTTCTACATCATCTTGATTTACTGCACAAAAGTCTGGTGCTTTATTACCTATTTCTAACATATTTATGAAATCCTTATATAATATTCTATTTTATAGCAATAAATGTGGCAAAGTTTACCCATTTAAATATTGTCTCACAATGTGAGAATCCAGCGTCTAATATCATTTTCTTATTTTCTTCTTCAGTATATGGTATTAATACATTTTCTAATGCTTCTCTTTTTTGAGATATTTCAAATTCTGAGTAACCTTGAGTTTTTTTGAAGTTATAATATTCATCTATTGATTGTTTGTTTAATTTTGAGTTTGATGATATAACTTTTTCACTAAATATAAATATACCTTCATCTTTTAATGAATTTTGTATTTTTTTTACTAGTTTTTCTCTTTGTAAAGGTCTTATAAATTGTAATGTGTAATTTGATAATATTAATTTTGCATCATCATAAGATATATCATGCAAATCAGCATTTATAAAATCAATATTTACTCCAAAAGCTTTACATTTGTTTTTTGCTCTATTTAGCATAGCTTCTGAGTTATCAATACCTATTAAGTTTAAGTTATGATTACTGTTTTTTGAAAGCTCGATTAATGTTGAACCTGTTGAGCAACCTAAGTCGTATACTGTATCATTCTCTTCTAGGAAATTACTTGCAAAATTAATTGATAATCTTTGCATTTCTTTATAAAAAGGAACTGACCTATTTAACATATCATCGAAAACCGATGCAACTTCTTCGTCGAATTCAAATTGTTTTGTTATTGATTTTTCAAATACTTTATCTACCATAGTAGATATTCTATCTAAAGAAGTATTGAGATTAAATAAAAAAGGGTATTTTATTTAAAATACTCTTTAGCCTCATCAATATCTCTAAAGATTTGTTCTTTTAATTC
This sequence comes from Arcobacter sp. UBA7394, assembly GCA_002470185.1. GTDB lineage: Bacteria > Campylobacterota > Campylobacteria > Campylobacterales > Arcobacteraceae > Poseidonibacter. The sequence continues at coordinate 1,689 of DKNG01000072.1, forward strand.
TTCAAAAGAATCAAATTTTGCGTTATCTCTTAATTTATCAAAGAATTTAATTTGAATTGAATAGTCTTTATTTACTATATCTTTATCAAATATATGTGTTTCTATTGCATATGAGCCATCTGTTGTCACTCTATGACCTAAGAAAGTTACTGAATCATATTCTGTATCATTTAATATAGTTTTAGTAACATAAACACCTTCATTGGGTAATAAAAACTCTTCAACATATAAATTAATCGTAGGAACGAAATTTGTACTTCCTAACCCTTGACCTTTTATCTGTTTTCCATAGATTTTATATTCTTTTGTTAATAAAATATTGGCTGTTTTAATATCACCATCTTTTAGATAGTTTCTAATGATTCTTGAATGAACAGCTATATCATCTATTTTTACTTCATCTAAAACTACAACTTCACCATGAAAAAGCTCTTTTAGTTGTTTTACACAGTATTTTCTACCTTTTCCAAAACAAAAATCAAAACCTACTACTATTTTTTGAAGATTAGGATACTCTTCATTAAGTAGTTTTATAAAAGCATTACCTTCTAGGTGTTTAATATTATCAAGTACATAATAGTATATTGGGTATTTTGAATACTCTTGTCTATATCTTTTTGGTGTAAGATTTGCGTATCCTGACTCAATTGATAAAATTGCACCATTCTCATCTAATTGCTCAAATAGTTTTTGATGTGCACCATGCATACCATCAAAACCACCAATTGCAATAGAAGTAATTGTATTTTTATTTACTAAAATAGAAGAGCTCTTCTTCATTTCCATCTTTCCCTTGTAGTTTACTCATTGATGAATATTTTAATTCCCAATTTAATAATTTTGTATAATCAAGAAATTTTTCTCTTGATTTAATTATTGCCTTTTTATCTTTTACAACACCTTTTTTATCTCTTTTGACATTTGTACCAACCTCAAATTGTGGCTTAAAAAGTATTATAATTTTATCATTTGCAAGACGATTTATATCTTCAATAATATTTAATATTGAAATAAAAGAAACATCACATGTTACTATTTCAAACTCTTTTTCACTTTTGAAATCTCTAATATCGGTATTTTCAAAAAAAGAGATTCTATTATCTGCTTTTATTTTTTCATGTAATTGGTTTGAACCAACATCAACACATATAACTTCTTTTACATCATTATTTAGTAATATCTGCGTAAATCCACCTGTACTGCTACCAATATCTAATGATATAGTATTTTTTAAATTGATGTTTGGTAATTCTTCTAAGAAGTATTTTAATTTGTATGCTGCTCTACTTACAAAAAAATCATCTTCAAGTATTTCGATGTTTGAATTTTCATTTACATCAAGTGATGTTTTTGTAATGATTTTGCCATCTACTTTTATTTTCTTTGCTTTTATAAGCTCACTAGCTTTGTTTCTACTTTGAATATCAAAGTTTTCTTTTAGGTATTGATCTATCCTCATTTGGCAATTATAGTTAAATCTTTATCAAGAATACTTTATATATACTTATAATTACCACTTATATTATAGGAATTTTATTGAAGTTTATACAAGAAGAGTATGAAAACACTTACGAAGAGAAAAAATCTAAATTTATTGCCCATTTAATGCCTTATGAAAAATTTCATGAAGTTATGAATAAATTAAAAGAAAAACATCCAAAAGGTAGACATTTTGTTTATGCTTATCGATACCTAAATGAGTTTGATCAAGTAGTTGAAAACTCTAGTGATGATGGAGAACCAAAAGGTACTTCAGGAAAACCTTCTCTTGCAGTTTTAGCTGGGAGTGGAATGATAAATACAGGTGTTATAATTGTTCGGTACTTTGGTGGAATAAAACTAGGTACTGGTGGATTAGTAAGAGCTTATGGTGATAGTGTTAATGAAGTATTAAGTAAAGCCACTTTTTTTGAGTACAAAAAGCTAATGACAAAAAAACTTATTTGTGAATATTCAGAGCTTTCTAAACTAGAATATTTATTAAAACAAGAGTCTATAAATATAAGATCAAAAGAGTTTACAAGTGAAATTACTTTAGAAATTGAACTCTCACAAAATGAGTGGGAAATATTCCTTCCTTTATTACCTCGAAATATAAACTATAACTAATAAATAATTAAATATAATATCTTAAAAATTAAGGCTATAACTTGAAAAAAGCATTCTCTTTAATGGAATTAATGGTTGTAATTATTATTTTAGGACTATTAGCTGCATTCGTATTACCTAA
>DKNG01000058.1:0-3446 GCA_002470185.1 Arcobacter sp. UBA7394
AATGAAGTACAACAAGCAAAAGACTTCTTTGGATTTACAAGTGATCCAACAAAAGAAGAGATTAAAAAGAAGTATAAAGAGTTAGCAAGAAAATATCATCCAGATATTAATGATGGTGATGATGAAAAAATGAAAGAACTAAATCACTTTAGAGATGTTCTTATGAAAACAGTTTAATCCGTGAAATGTTTTTTAAAAACTTACAAAAATTCTTTTTTATAACAACTATTAGTGCTCTTGCACTTTTAGTTTATCTTTGGTACCAAGACTACAGCTTTATTAAAAACCCTCTAAATAAAAATATTCAACAACAAATTAAAACAAAACAACAAGAACTTAAATATCTTGCATATACAAAACTACAAATAAAAAGAGACTTCCCTCTTATTATTTCAGATCAGATGTCTGCAAAAAGATTTGGAATGACAATTTATGATAGAAAAGGTCAAATAAAAATATATCTAAATAAAAAAAGATTTCAAGAAAATAGTCAATATATGATTACTCATGTTTTACCACATGAATATGCACATGCAATAATGTTTGAATTAAAAGACTTCTCAAAAGTAAACTCAGGACATACAAGAAGATGGCAAAATATTTGTAGGAAACTAAATGGTAAGAAATGTGATAGATTTGTTGACAATGAAGATATATTAATAGAAAAGACGAATCCTTTTAAATAATCCATTTATTCACAATAGATATACATTTTAGCTATAATATTATCTATATTAAAAAGGACATATTTCATGAAACTACTACTATCACTACTTATAATGGCAAACTTTGCATTTGCAAACTATACAATTAGCTTCAAAGGAATTACTCTTGGAGAGATTGATAATTTTGATTCATTAGAAAAAAACTATCTAGAAGCTAAAGTTACAAATAAAATTGCTCGTTTCTTATTAGGAAAAGACAAGTTTGTATTTTTTAATGATAATTTCAAAGGTGAAAGAAATGATGATACAAAATACAAAAAAGATAACTATGCAATAATCTATATTTTGAAAAAAGCTGCAAAAAATGATGTTAAAGCAGAAAGAATTGAAGTAAAAAAAGATAAATTCATTGAAGTAGACTTTGATAAAAACTATAATTTTACCTATAATTCAAAAGGTAGGATTAAAAGTAAAGGTACTTTAGAGATGCAAAATGGAACATTAAAATCTCTAATTGAAACAGTAAACGATATAGAAATTATCAAAAAAAACTAATTTCTTCAAGTTTACTCTTGACAAAAGTTTAAAAACAAACTATAATTCCGCCCTACTTAAAATAGACGGAGTGTAGCGCAGCCTGGTAGCGCACCTGGTTTGGGACCAGGGGGTCGGAGGTTCGAACCCTCTCACTCCGACCATTTATAATCAATCAAATATATTTATCATTTTTCCCCATATAATACACAGTTAATAAAGAAGTAAATCCAACAACAATAACACTAGTTAACATTACATATAAAATTTCCATTATTATCTCCTTTTTAATTATGCAATAATATTATCATTTAATTACGAGATGATTACATTTTAATTGTATATTTTTTATTATATTTAGAGTCACAAAATATTATTTTTTATAGTATAATATTAAAAGCGAGGTTTTTAGGGCTATGAAGAATAAAAATTTTATTATCTTTTCAATTGTTTCTATTGTTTTTGTTTTTACATTATTTATTATAAGTTATATTAGTTCATCTAAAATAAGTTATATTGAAATATCAAAGAAAGTTTTATATGAGAAAGCCACATCTTTATTTAATAACATTGTAAACACTAGAGAGTGGGCATCTAGCCATGGTGGTGTTTATATAAAAGCTCATGATGGTTTAAAACCAAATCCATATTTAAAAGATAATTATACAATAACGAAAGATAATCAACTTCTAATAAAAGTTAATCCAGCATGGATGACAAGACAAATTTCTGAGTTGTCTAATAAAAAAGAAAAATATTATTTTAAAATCACAAGTTTACAACCAATTAATCCTAATAATATACCTGACAGATTTGAAGAAAGAGCATTAAAATACTTAGAAAGCAATCCTAGTAAAAAGTTTTATTACAATATTGAAGAAGACAAGTATCATTTCTTGGGTACTTTACTAGTAAAGGAATCTTGTTTATCTTGTCATCAAAGTCAAGGATATAAAGAAGGTGACATTATTGGTGGTTTAAGAGTAAGTATTCCTGTTGATACTTATAATGAAAATGTCCAATTAATCACATCAAAAACTGATTTATTATATTTAATTACATTTATTACATCTATTATTTTTATCTCTATTTTTACCTTTACTGTGCAATCTATATATAATAGAGAAAAAAATATTCTAAAACTAAATAAAACACTAGAAAGAAAAGTAAAAAGTAGGACAAAAGAACTTTCAAAAGCAAATGAACAATTAACCCATATTTCAATGCAAGATTTCCTTACTAATATTCCTAATAGAAGATACTTTTTCAAGGTTGGTTCTCAATCATTTAATGTTGCAAAAAGAGAAAGATTTAAAATTAGTTTAATTTGTATTGATATTGACTTCTTCAAAAGAGTAAATGATACATATGGACATCAAATTGGAGATGAAATATTAAAACTAGTTTCTTCTACTATGAATAAACAAATTAGAAAAGCAGATATTTTAGCAAGAACTGGTGGAGAAGAATTTGTAGTATTATTACATAATGTTGATGCGGAAGGAGCTTTTGTCTTATCTGAAAAGATTAGAGAGAATATATTTTCAACTCCATATATAAAAAGAGACTATCATATTAATACAACAGTAAGTATTGGAATATCTGAGCTTGATGAGCTAGATGAAGACTTAGATGATTTAATGGCTAAAGCTGATGAAGCACTATATGTTTCAAAACAACAAGGTAGAAATCGTTCAACAATCTATAAAAGAGCATAATTCTTCTACGAAATGATATTTTATTTTGATAAGATTGGTATATAATTAATAAGGATATGTCATGTTTTACAAAATTTTATTAATATTTATTCTAAGCATTAGTACAATGTTTGCAAAGGAAGAAACAATGAGTGTTTATGATTATAAAGTTAAAAATATAGAGGGACAAGAAATTTCTCTATCAAAATATGAAGGCAAAGTTCTTCTTATTGTAAATGTTGCAAGTAAGTGTGGTTTTACATCCCAGTATGAAGGATTAGAAAAACTATATCAAGACTATAAAGATGAAGAGTTTATGATATTAGGTTTTCCTTCAAATCAATTTGGAAGTCAAGAACCAGGATCTAATAAAGAGATACAAGAGTTTTGTAGATTAACTTATGGTGTTGATTTTGATATGTTTGCAAAAGTAGATGTAAATGGGGAGAATGAAATTCCTTTATATACTTATCTAAAAAAAGAAGCATCAGGAATATTTGGTACTACTGGTATCAAATGGAACTTTACAAAATTTCTAATTGATTCAAAA
>DKNG01000058.1:3524-3795 GCA_002470185.1 Arcobacter sp. UBA7394
GAAATAAAAAAACTTTTAGGAAAATAGATAGTTTTACTTTTATTTTGATATATTTCCACAAATAAAAAGGATTTATAATCGAAAGTTTTTTAAATAATATAATTGAATCATTAAACTACGTATCAAACTGGGAAGCAATAGCTATGGCTTTAGCTATTGCATATTTAATACTTGCAATAAAACAAAACATATGGTGTTGGCCAGCCGCATTTTTCTCTACACTAATTTATTCAATCATTTTCTTTGATGTTTCACTTCTAATGGATAGTGC
>DKNG01000058.1:3856-3990 GCA_002470185.1 Arcobacter sp. UBA7394
TTAAATGTCTACTATCTAATAATGGCTATTTATGGTTGGTATGCATGGAAATATGGAGGAAGATTACAAAATAAGGAACTTGAAGTAAGTACTTATGGTTTAATCAAAAACATCAAAATCATTGCCCTACTTTC
>DKNG01000058.1:4134-4724 GCA_002470185.1 Arcobacter sp. UBA7394
GAGAACTGGATATATTGGATAGTTATTGATTTTATTTCTATTTATATCTATATTCAAAAAGGTCTAAATTTAACTGCTATCTTATTTGTAATTTATACAGTTTTAGCTTTTGTAGCATATAGAAAGTGGAAAGAAGAGTATGAAACTTCAAAAGCTTAGAAAGTATGATATTTTTGAGAAGGAAGAGTTATTAAAACTAAACCTTCTAAAAACTCAAGGTTTATGCAACACTATATATAAACTTCAAAGTTCAAAAAAAGAGTATTTAATAAGAGTATTCAAACACAATCATCAAGATGAACACAGTAGAAAAAAAGAGTTCAAAATACAAAAGAAAGCTTTCAAAAAAGGTATTGCTTCAAAACCTTATTTATTAGATGAAAAAAAAGAGCTTATGATTTGTGATTTTATAAAAGGTTCACATAAAGAAAAACTAAAAAAACAAGATATAAAAGCCCTTGTAAAAAGTCTAAAAAAACTACATAGTATTAAAATAAATCAGCCTAAATATGACTTGAAAAAAGATTTTGAAAACTATGGGAAAATACTAAAAAACAAAGAAGCAAAAAAGCTTATAAAAGAAGCTCTAA
>DKNG01000058.1:4803-5130 GCA_002470185.1 Arcobacter sp. UBA7394
AACCAACAAAATATTTTGTTTTATAATAACAAAGTAAAGTTCATAGATTGGGAATTTAGCTGTATCAACGATAGGTTCTTTGATATAGCGAATATTTGTATAGAATTCAAGCTAAATAAGTCTCAAGAAACACAAGTATTAAAAAGCTATTTCAAACGGTTAAAACCAAAACATACACTTAAATTAACTAGCTATAAAATCATCTATACTAATCTTTGGAAGCTTTGGTTTTTAAATTATAAAAAGTGATTAAAAAAGAGATAATTGTCCTATCTCTTTTGGCTCATTCTCTTCTTCTTTTTTAGGGATTACCTCATCAATACATGA
>DKNG01000073.1:0-4293 GCA_002470185.1 Arcobacter sp. UBA7394
CATATTGAAACAAAAGGTAAAAAAGAAGTAATCGTTTTAGATGAACTTCCATACCAAGTAAATAAGTCAAGACTTATTGAACAAATTGCTAATTTAGCTAAAGATAAAGCTATTGAAGGTATTTCTGAAGTAAGAGATGAGTCTGATAGAGATGGTATTAGAGTTGTAATTGAACTTAAAAAAGATGCGATGAATGAGATTGTATTAAATAATCTTTATAAATCAACTCCTATGGAAACTACATTTGGAATTATTCTTTTAGCTGTTCACAATAAAGAACCTAAAGTATTTAAGTTACCTGAACTTTTAAATATTTTCTTATCACATAGAAAAACTGTAATTATTAGAAGAACAATTTTTGATTTAGAAAAAGCAAAAGCTAGAGCCCACATTCTAGAAGGTTTAAAAATTGCTTTAGACAATATTGATGAAGTTGTTAAAATTATTAGAGCATCTGCAAATGATGGGGAAGCTAAAGAGAGTTTACAAAATAGATTTGGTTTAAGTATTATCCAGTCTCAAGCAATCTTAGATATGAGATTAGGAAGACTTACTGGTCTTCAAAGAGATAAGTTAGAAGCTGAATATCAAGAATTATTAGCATTAATCGCAGAATTAGAAGCAATTTTAAAATCTGAAGAAAGATTAAATGAAATTATTGTTGAAGAATTAGTTGAAATCAAAGAAAAATACTCTGATGATAGAAGAACTGAGATTGAAGATTCTTATGACGAAATTGATATGGAAGACTTAATTCCTAATGAGCCAATGGTAGTTACTATTACTCATAATGGATATGTAAAAAGAGTTCCAATTAAATCATATGAAAAACAAAGAAGAGGTGGTAAAGGTAAAGTTGCTGTTACTACTCATGATGATGACTTCATTGAAAGATTCTTTGTATCTAACACTCATGATACTTTAATGTTCGTAACTAATATGGGGCAATTATACTGGTTAAAAGTATATAGAATTCCAGAAGGTTCAAGAACGGCTAAAGGTAAAGCAGTTGTTAACTTAATTAATTTAAGACCTGATGAAAAAATTATGGAAATAATTCCAACATCAGACTTTGATGAGTCTAAATCATTAGCATTCTTTACTAAGAATGGTATTGTAAAAAGAACATCTTTAGCTGAATTCTCTAATATTAGATCAAATGGTGTAAGAGCTATTGTACTTGATGATTTAGATGAAATTGTAACTGCTAAGATTACTGATGTTGAATCTCAATTCTTAATGGTATTCACATCTTTAGGTCAATGTATTAGATTTGAAATTGAGAAAACAAGAGAACAAGGTAGATCTACAAGAGGTGTTAGAGGTATTAAGTTCAAACATGACACAGACTTCGTAGTTGATGCTGATGTTATTTCAAATGAAGAGCAAGAGTTATTAACAGTATCTGAAAAGGGTATTGGAAAAAGAACACTTGTAGATGAATATAGACTTACAAATAGAGCTGGTTCTGGTGTTATTTCTATGAAACTTTCTAATAAAACAGGAAATGTTGTAGGTGAAGTTTTAGTTGATGAAACTCAAGACTTAATGGCATTAACATCTATTGGTAAGATGATCAGAGTTGATATGCAATCAATTAGAAAAGCTGGAAGAAATACTTCTGGTGTAATTATTGTTAATGTTGATAAAGGTGATAAAGTAGTTTCTATTGCAAAATGTCCAAAAGAGGCAGAAGAGATAGAACTTGATGAAAATGGAAATGTTATAAGATATAACGAAGAGGGTGAGGTTATTGAAACTGTTGAATCTCAAGAAACACCTTCATTAAATAATAATATAGAAAATAAAGAGGAAGAATAGTTAGATGAGAAAATTTAATGTTGCAGTTGTTGGAGCAACTGGTGCTGTAGGTGAAGAATTATTTAGAGTTATGGATGAATATGATTTCCCAGTAAATAATATTATTCCATTAGCAAGTGCAAAAAGTGCTGGTACATCTATTGAGTATAAAGAAAAAGAATATACTGTATTAGAATTAACAGAAACTGCATTTGAAGAGAATGAAGTTGATATTGCTTTCTTCTCTGCTGGTGGTTCTATTTCAGAAAAATTTGCAAAATATGCTGTTGAAGCAGGTGCTGTTGTTATTGATAACACTAGTCACTTTAGAATGGATCCAAATATTCCTTTAGTTGTACCTGAAGTAAATCCAGAGGATATTGCTTCTTGGAGAGAATCAGGAATTATTGCAAACCCAAATTGTTCAACAATACAAATGGTATTATCATTAAAACCATTAGATGATTTATATGGAATCAAAAGAGTTGATGTATCTACTTACCAAGCAGTATCTGGTGCTGGTAAAGCTGGTATGGAAGAGCTAGTAAAACAAATGCAAGCATTCTTTGCATTTGAGTTAGATGATGCTAAAAAAGAAGCATTTGCTCATCAAATTGCTTTAAATGTAATTCCTCAAATCGATGTTCAACAACCAAATGATTTCACAAAAGAAGAAATGAAAATGGTTAATGAAACACAAAAAATTCTTCATAAAGAAATTGCAGTTGCTGCAACTTGTGTAAGAGTTCCTGTATTGAGATCTCATTCTGAATCAATTACAGTTACTTTTGAAGATGATGTAGAAGTTGATGTTAATGAAGTTAGATCTTCTTTAGCAGATTTTGAAAACGTTGAAGTAATTGATGATTTATCTAATAATGCATATCCTATGCCAATTATCTCTACAGATACTGATATAACTTATGTTGGTAGAATTAGAAAAGATGTTTATGCACAAAATATTGTACATTATTTTAATGTTGCAGATCAAGTAAGAGTAGGAGCAGCTACTAACTCTGTTAGAATTGCTCTTAAATGGATTGAGATGGAGAACGATATTTAATGATTGAAAAGCTTTTTGAAAAAGCTATGTGGCAGACAAGATTTTTAGTTATTCTTGCTGTTGTTTTTGGTTTGATTGGAGCTTTAGTTTTATTTGTAGTTGCAAGTATGGATATATTTGGTGTTGCTAAATATGCTTTTACTACAATTATAGCTAGTGCACATCCTGCTAATTTTCACGAAGATTTAGTAAGTGGAATTATTGGAGCAGTTGATTTATATTTAATAGCAGTAGTAATGCTTATCTTTGCTTTTGGTATTTATGAATTATTTATTTCTCCAATAGATCACTCTAAAGAAGCGGCTGATGATCAAAAGATATTATCAATCACTTCACTTGATCAATTAAAAGATAAAATTGCCAAAGTAATTATTATGGTTCTTGTAGTAAACTTTTTCCAAAGAGTTTTACATACTGAATATAATGGTGCTTTGGAAATGTTATATTTTGCTTTAGCTGTAACTGCTTTAGCAATTGGACTTTTCTTTCTTGGAAAAGTTGGTAAAAAATAAATTTAATAAAGGTATTAATATGTCAAAAATATTTGTAGATGCATGTCTTAGAAAAGAAACTCCTTATACTCCTGTATGGATGATGAGACAAGCTGGAAGATATCTTCCAGAATATATGGAAGTAAGAGCTCAAGCTGGAAACTTCTTAAACCTTTGCCATGACCCTGAAAAAGCTTGTGAAGTTACTATTCAACCTCTTGATATTGTTGGAGTAGATGCTGCAATTTTATTCTCTGATATTTTAGTTATTCCAAATGAAATGGGAATGCATTTAGAATTTGTTAAAGGGGAAGGTCCACTTTTTAGAGATCCAATTAAGAATGAAGAAGAAATTGATGCATTAATTGGTGGGGAAGAGGCTGCCAATAAACTTACTTATGTTTATGACACTATTAAACTTTTAAAAGAAAAATTGCCAGAAGATAAAGCTTTAATCGGATTTACAGGTGCTCCTTGGACACTTGCAACATATATGATTGAAGGTCAAGGTACTAAAACATATAATATTTGTAAAAAAATGATGTATTCTAATCCAGAGTTATTACATAAAATCTTAAGAAAAGTTACTGATGTAGTAAAAATCTATATGGAAAAACAAATTGAAGCTGGTGCTGATGTTGTTCAAATCTTTGATTCTTGGGCAGCTGCTATTGAACCAGGTAGATATGATGAGTTTTCATGGAAATACATGGTAGAAATTGCGGAGCATTTAAAAGCTAAATATCCAGATGTTCCAGTTATCATGTTCCCTAAAGGTGTATCTGCCTTTATTAATATGGGTGGAGTATATGGGAACTTTGATGTATTTGGTGTTGATTGGGGAACTCCTATGTCAATGGCAAAAGAAAAACTTGGAAAAGATTATGTTCTTCAAGGTAATATGGAACCTTGTAGATTATACTCTAAAGAAGAAACTAC
>DKNG01000073.1:4385-4606 GCA_002470185.1 Arcobacter sp. UBA7394
GATGTTCCTGTTGAAAATGCAAAACACTTTGTAAGTGAATGTCAAAGAGTTTCTAAAAAAAACTAAAATATTAAAAAAGTAAGTTATTTTACTTCATATTATAAAAACTAATCAAAGAGAGGCTTTAGGGCTTCTCTTTTTTTATTTAAAAGGATTTCATTTTGTCTTATTCAAATTCAATTATTTTTGGACCAATTCCATCTCGTAGATTTGGTATCTCT
>DKNG01000081.1:0-191 GCA_002470185.1 Arcobacter sp. UBA7394
GTACCAATACTAATTCTTGTTAGAGTAACAACTTTTAGAGGTGTACCAAATTTTGGGTCTTTTAAAGCTCCAAAAAGCCTACGAATATGACGATTTTTTCCCTCATTTATTTGAATTCTTAGTTTTGTTTTTGCTCCACCTTGCCCTATTTTTTCAACCACTAAAGCTTTTAATAAACCTTGTGGAGTTTG
>DKNG01000081.1:322-2284 GCA_002470185.1 Arcobacter sp. UBA7394
GGCTTTGTAAGATAGTTACTAATTTGTCCATCTTGAGAGAATAGTAAAAGCCCTCTAGATTCCAAATCCAATCGCCCTATTGGCATCCACTGCTCATCATAAGCCCACTGTGGCAAGATATCATAAACAGTTTTTCGACCTAAATCATCAGAACGAGTTACCAAGTAACCTTTGGGTTTATTTAGTGCTAGAAGTTTTGCAGAGTCGTTTGCTTTATTATTCATATAAGTAGTCCTTAGTATTTTAGGAGGTCTTAAAATTAGGATTACTTAACGTAATTATTAATTGTGGGATTCTCTTAGGTTAAAAGAATCATTATAGTGGAAATATAGAGATTTACTTCTACTTTTCTTTTTTTTGAAAAAAATATTTTATTTAAGAGAATTTATAAACTTTTTTGTTTCTTCTTTTTTGATTTTCTTTAGATTCGTATCTCTAAAAATATTTTTTAATTCTTCTTGTGTAAATATATCTTTTAAAATAGAAGAAGGTACTTCTTTTAGTACCATATTCCTAACAGTATCAAATGAAAGCGGAAAACTATCAGCATTACGGCTTAACAAAATATTATAAGTATCAGAAGCATCCATACAATATTCTGAACATACTTTTTCTAAATTATTTATCATTTTATTATTCTCCATTTAAAACAGCCATAACAGTAGCTCTACTAGTTTTAAGTTCTTTTGTTATCTTTGATATATTTATATCTCCACTGTCTGTGTAATATTCTTCATCATCTAACATACTTAAGATAGTATCTTTTTTATCAAGTATCTGTTGAGAAGTTTGTCTTGTCTCAAAAGTTAGATCTTCTTCACTCATTGTTTTAAGTGCTTCTAAATCTCTTTTGATTGTAGGAACTGTAACTTTTAACTCTTTTGCTAAATCTTTTGGGTCTTCAATACCTCGTAAAATCAAATCTCTAATAGCTATTCTTCTGGTTTTCATTTTACGTCTACGATGATATGAGATTTTCATTTTATTTATACAAACTTTGAAGATAGTTCATTTAAGATTTTAGCGGCTTGTAAAGACTCACCATTGTATTTGATAACTTTGATACCTTCACTAGTAAATGATCTTGCAGTATTTTTACAAGCTTTTTTTACTACGATATAGTCGCACTCTTTTAAAACTCTTCCCATTTTATTATGTTGTTCCACATGGTCTGCATCATCATGGGAATGATTACAAGCATGGTCTTCTTCTGGATTACTATGGTCTATATCATTTCTTGGGTTTTGTTTTATTTCATTTAGTATAAACGACTTGAACATCCCTGCACCTGTCATAGTATAGACTGCAAACTTTGGTGTATGTCCTGCATTTGGGAAAAAGTTTAGATTTTCGTCTTTAACGGGAATTGCTATTTTCATTTTATATCCTTGATATTCTCTTTATCAGATTTTATCACTTTTATTTTATATAGGTATTAATTTTTCAAATTAAAACTAGGCTTTTTACTATACTAAAAATAATAACGCTTTTTATAAGATTAAGAAGATATAATTTTACGATAAATAAAGGGTCTTAAAATAGACCTATTAAAATGGGTAAAATATGAAATTAAAAAAATGGATATTTATAGCAATACTTCTAGTAATATTCTACTACGCATTTATTGTTAATTTTTTTGTTACTCTTTCAATTATTGCTGGTTTATATGTGGCACTTAGAGTATATAAGTTTTATGCGAGAAAGAAGCTAAACAAACTATCAACTTCAAAAGAACTGTTTCAAAAGAGTGAACTAGGACTGTTTATTGCACTTGTTGCCAAAGTTGCTAAAGCAGATGGTAGAGTACAAGAACTAGAAGCTCAACTAATTGGTATGATGTTTGATGATATCTCAAAAGTTTTCGATGAAAAAGAAAAAACTAGAGCTATTATGAAAGAGATTTTCAATGAAGAGAAAGAAAAAGATGGTGATACAAAAGAGATAGCCCAAGAACTAAATAAA
>DKNG01000081.1:2414-2733 GCA_002470185.1 Arcobacter sp. UBA7394
GAAGAGAAAGTCTTAAGAGAGATTACTCAAGAGTTAAATATAACAGCTGAAGAGTATGATGCTATTGTAAATAAGTTTGAAAACATGGTGAAAAACAAACAAGAAACTATGAGCCCTCAAAAAGCTTATGAGATTCTAGGTGTAAAAGAGAGTGACGATATGAGCACTGTTAAAAAAACATATAGAAAACTAATTAGACAATACCATCCAGATATTATAAGCTCACAAGATAAAGGTGAGAGTTATATGGAAGAAGCTACGGCAAAAACACAAGAAATTAACCAAGCTTATCAGGTTATCAAAGACTTAAAAAAATAAA
>DKNG01000154.1:0-222 GCA_002470185.1 Arcobacter sp. UBA7394
GATGTGGAAAACATTAGTATAAGATTACAAAATTCAATCTCATCTAATGCCACATCTTTAATGGTAGATTATATTTTAGATAAAAGCTAGTAGTAATAAACCAAAGATTATTCTATATATTCCAAAGGCAACAAAAGTAAAGTTTTCTAGAAATTTTAAGAATAGTTTTATTGCTCCGAAAGCTACAATAAATGATACGACAAAACCTACAGCTAAATTAAG
>DKNG01000154.1:436-1037 GCA_002470185.1 Arcobacter sp. UBA7394
GCTTGTTTATACGTTATATCTTCAACATCTAATGTATGAGTTTCTTTCTCATCGTAAAATTTCTCTACTATTAAAAATATAATACCTCCAATAATAAACATCCAAGCTACTATCTCAATTGAAAACATTGCTTTTACTTGTGAAGAAAATACAAAACCAATTGCTGCTATTGGTAAAAATGCGATTAAAACTTTTGTCCATAAACTAATATGTGAAAAAGTAAACTTAGATGGATAGTTTAAAATTACAGCCAAAATTGCTGCAAACTGTATAATTACTTCAAATGCTTTATTTACATTTGATTGCTCTAATCCCAAGAATTCACTCGCTACGATCAAGTGTCCTGTTGATGAAATAGGTAAAAATTCTGTAATACCTTCAATTACTCCAAGTATTACCGTATCAAGTAGTTCCATTATAAGCCTTTTTCTTTTGTTAGTTTTAAGAAGAGTTTTAATGCTCTTTTTTCTTTTATTCCTAAGTCATAATCTATTTTTTTTAGATAGTCTAAAATATTTTGTTTTGAAATTCCAGTTCTTTTTGAATATTGCTCTAAAATATATTGCGGAATTTTAATATGTCTTTTATTAAATTTTCTTGT
>DKNG01000154.1:1073-7132 GCA_002470185.1 Arcobacter sp. UBA7394
TTTTATTTGATGAATAACATAATACTGCAAATACAAAAGGTAAATTGTATTTGTCATTCCAAGCTTGTGCTAAATCTATAAAATCTGAGTTTTTATTTGCATGGTAATATTTTAGTGCTTTGTCACCTATTAGTACTTGTCCTTTATATCCTAAAACTTTTGCTAAAGCATTTGATGTTTCACTTTGAAAATCATCTTGTTCATTTCCTGGAATTACTAAAACTGATAAAACATCTTTTTGTGCAATTATTCCAAAATCTAAATTTTTTTCATTTCTTGAGGCTATTGAAGATATAAAAGCACTATCAACTTTTCTTTTTTTATATTTCTTATTTATATTTGATGGATATGATTTTTTATACTCAATTATCGATTTCATCTGGCTTGAGGGTATATTCTTTTTTATATATATGTGAAAGGGTAGTAAATTAATAAAGTCTATTTTTGCAAAGATCATTTATAAGTAGTCCTTAAAACTTAAAATTGTTTTGGTATAATAGTAAAAAAATGGTAAAAAGGGCTTAAAATGGTAAAAGTAGAATTTCTTGGACCAATTAATAAAGACTCATTAGAATTAGATATTTCAAATTTATCGCAACTAAGTGAAGTTTTAAAAGGTGATGCAGATGTATCTAATTGGTTAGAAACTTGTGCAGTGGCTATTAACGATACATTAATTACTACAAAAGATGTAAAACTAGAAGATGGAGATAAAGTATCATTACTACCTCCTGTTTGTGGTGGATGATTAGCGTGGAAAATTTAGAATTATTTGAAGGTTCATTACCTGTTGAACAAATTACAAATGATTGGTACAATAAATTTAGAAACTCAAATTATGGTGCTATTATAACATTTGTTGGAGTTGTAAGAGACGAAAATAAAATTGATGGATTATCTTTTGATATTTATGAACCAATTTTAAATAATTGGTTTAATGCTTGGCAAGAAAAAGCTAATAAAAATAATGCAATTGTTTTAATGGCTCATTCAAAAGGTGATGTGTTAAATCATGAAAGCTCATATATCGCTGCAGTATGTTCTCCTAAAAGAAGAGTAGCACTTGAAATGATTGATGAGTTTGTTGAAGATTTTAAAGCACAAGCACCAATCTGGAAATATGACATTATTAATGGTAAAAGAGAATATGCATTAGATAGAAGTACAGCTATTACTGGTGCTGGTATTCTAAACTGATATTAAATTTATCTTACTTACTTTAATTTGAAAATATCATTTTGATATTTTCAAATTTTAACCTATAAAAAATCAAAAAAAAGTAGTTATTATGAGAGTTGATTTACACAATCATACTATATTATGCAATCATGCAGAAGGTACTGTAAAAGAGTATATAGAAAAAGCTATATCATTAGGCATTGATGTTTATGGATTTACTGATCATGCACCAATGGATTATGACCCAAGATATAGAATGTCTATTATTCATAAAGAGTTTTATGAAAACAATGTTTTATATTTAAAAGAGTTGTATAAAAATGATATAGAAATTTTATTAGGTTATGAAGTTGACTTCATGCAAAATATTCCTATGTTAAAAGAAGTATTAAATGCAAAAGTTGATTATTTAATTGGTTCTATTCATTTTCTTGAACCAAAAATAAAAACAAATAACGATAATGAACCCTGGGGATTTGATAATCCAGAATTTATTGGTAAATATGAAAAACAAAATATTGATGATATATGGATAGATTATTTTGATGTTGTAAAAGAAATGGCAAGATCTAATCATTTTGATGTTGTAGGACATCTTGATTTAATTAAGGTATTTAAATTCTTACCAAATAAAGATATTAAAATTATTGCATCAGATGCACTAAAAGCAATTAAAAAAGCTAATATGGTTATTGAGATTAATTCAGCTGGATATAGAAAACCAATTGGTGAACAATATCCCTCTCGTGAATTACTAGAACTAGCTTATGAAATGAATATACCTATTACATTTTCTTCTGATGCTCACAGTGTTGATCAAATTGGTTTTTCTTATGATAAAGTTACTACTCTTGCTAAAGAGATAGGTTATACTAAATGTGCTACTTTTAAAGCTAGAGATAGACAACTAGTTACTTTTTAATCAAAAAACGTATAAAAAAATATACTATTTTTCAATTATTGTATATTTTTTATACAGTTATTTTATCTTATTCTTTTTTATTTTTGATACAATATTTACATTAATTATTACAAGGAGCAAAACCTATGGGTAAGTTTGTTAACAATACTGATGAGTTTTTTAAATATTGTGAAGAGAATGAAGTAAAATTCGTTGATTTTAGATTTTCAGATATGAAGGGTATGTGGCACCATATCTCATACATGATGAGTGCTGTTACAGCAGAACAATTAGAGTTTGGTATGCCTTTTGATGGTTCATCTGTTGATGCATGGCAACCAATTAATAAATCAGATATGATTTTAAAGCCAGATGTTGGGACTTCTTTCTTAGATCCATTTACTGCTGATTCTACAATTATTATGATTTGTGATGTTTATGACATCTACAAAGGTCAAATGTACGAAAAATGTCCAAGATCTATTGCTAAAAAAGCATTAACTCATTTATCTGAGTCTGGTGTTGGTGATGTTGCATACTTCGGACCTGAAAATGAATTCTTTATTTTTGATGATGTAAAAATCATAGATACTGTAAATGAATCTTACTATAAAGTTGATTCAGAAGAGGGTGAGTGGTCTGATGCTACTGATTACGAATTAGGGAATATGGGTCATAGACCAAGAACTAAAGGTGGTTACTTCCCAGTACAACCAACAGATTCTATGGTTGATTTAAGAGCTGAAATGATGCAAGTTCTTGAACAAGTTGGATTAGAAGTTATTTTAGGACACCATGAAGTTGCACAAGCTCAAGGTGAAATTGGTATTGTTTTCGATGGATTAATCGAAGCTGCTGATAATGTTCAAAAATACAAATATGTTTGTAAAATGGTTGCACATTTAAATGGTAAATCTTGTACATTTATGCCTAAACCATTATTTGGTGATAACGGTAATGGTATGCACGTACACCAATCTATCTGGAAAGATGGAAGAAACTTATTCTATAAAGAAGGTGAATATGGTAACCTTTCTGAAATGGCTAGACACTATGTAGGTGGAATCTTCAAGCATGCAAGAGCTGTTGCTGCATTTACTAATCCATCAACTAACTCTTATAAGAGATTAATTCCTGGATTTGAAGCACCTTCAATTTTAACTTATTCTTCTCAAAATAGATCTGCTTCTTGTAGAGTTCCTTACGGAGCTGGTGAAAAAGCAACTAGAATTGAAATGAGATTCCCAGATTCAACTGCTTGTCCTTACTTAGCATTTGCTGCTATGTTAATGGCTGGTCTTGATGGAATTGCTAATAAAACTGAACCTATTGGCCCAATGGATGAAGATTTATTCGAAATGCCTTTAGATGAAATTAGAGAGAGAAACATCCCTCAAATGCCTCATACATTAAGAGGTTCATTAGAAGCATTAATTAGAGATAATGATTTCTTACAACCAGTATTTACTAAAGATATGGTAGATACATACCAACATTATAAATTTGAAACTCAAGTTTGGCCAGACGAAGCTAGACCAACAGCATTCGAATTCAAATCAACTTATTCTTGTTAATAAGTTAACAATAAATAAAAAAGGCAAGTTCATTTTGAACTTGCCTTTTTTTATGTCTAATAATTAATTAGTTAAATAAAATATTTAGCTAGGAATTAAAATTCCATAGCTTCTTCATCTGGATTTTCAGGTTGAATCTCTATTTCAATTTCAGGTAGAGGAGATGTTTCTGTATAGTATTCAGTTCTACCTTTTATTTTTGATTCATAAACTTTTTGGGGTTTAATAAATTCTCTTTGTATTTCAGGATGAAGTTCTAAATATTTTTTATAATAATAAGCAAAAGCAGGTGCTGCTATACCTCCACCAGTTTCACTTTTTCTCATTGGTTTATTATTATCGTTTCCAAACCATACTATTGTTTGAATTGAAGGTGAGTATCCACAGAACCAAGCATCAACGTTGTTATTTGTCGTTCCTGTTTTTCCAGCAAGTGATAAACCTTTAACTCTGGCTTTTCTTCCTGTACCTCTATTTACCGTATCATTTAATATTGATGTTATTAAGTAACTTTGCTCTGGAGTATTAATTACTTTTGTTTGAGGTTCAAAAGTAACACTTTCACCTTCTGTATTTGTAATTTGCTCTACTAAATACGGTTTAACTTGTATTCCGTTATTTGCAAAGGGACTATAGTATTCACTTAATTCTAAAGGTGAAGCAGACATTGAACCTAGTGTTATTGATAAATCATGTGGCATATCTTTGAACCCATAAGATTCTAGACCTTGATACATCACACCAATACCTGTATCTGTTACTAAGTTTACAGTTGATAAGTTTCTTGATTGAATAAGAGAGTTTCTTAAACTAATAAAACCTTTAAAGTTTCCACCATAGTTTCTTGGTTGCCACTTTTTTTCTTCACCTTCATTATCTTTATAATCATAAGTTCTTGAAATATCAACTAAAGTTGATGCTGGATTTAATCCTTCATTTAAAGCTGTTTGATATAAGAATGGTTTAATTGAAGACCCTGGTTGTCTTTTAGATTGAACGGCTCTATTAAACATTGATTTTGTATAATCAATTCCTCCAACTAAAGCTAAGATTTTCCCAGTTTTACTGTCTATTGAAACTAATGCACCATTTAAGTCTTTAACAAATGAATCATCATCTGGTGTTTTTAATTTATCTCTAAAATATAAATCACGTTTTAATGCAGCTTCATATGAACTCTTTAATGCATCTTTTGCAATATTTTGTGCATCTAAATCTATAGTTAATTTAATTCTATATCCACCATATGTAATATCTGGAATATCTTTCTTTAATAACTTTATTGCATAATCAATAATAAATGGTGCTTTATTTTTTGTAAGTGTTTGATTATAAATAGTTGGAATATCTTTTATGGCAGTATTATATTGATCTTTACTTATCCATCCTAAAGTATCAAGTCTTGTCACAACTTGATTTGCTCTTGCTAATGAAATTTTTAGATTTTTTGTAGGGTCGTAAAAACTAGGAGCTCTAGGAAGTCCAACTAATATAGCCATCTCTTTTAATGATAATTCATATAAATCTTTATTGAAATATCCTCTAGCTGCTGTTCTAATACCATAATAACCATGACCAAAATATACATGATTTAAATATCTCTCAAGAATTTCTTCTTTTGTTAGAATTGTTTCTAATCTAATTGCAAGTAGGGCTTCTTTAACTTTTCTGATTAACTTTTTTTCTCTTGTTAATACAATCATTTTTACTAACTGCTGAGTTAAAGTACTAGCACCTTCAACAAATCCACCAGCTTTTATATCTTTAATAATGGCTCTTGATATTGCATCTGGATTTATTCCATGATGTTCAAAATATTGAGTATCTTCAATTGCAACTAAACCCTCAATAATTTTTGCTGGAATATCATCATACTTTACATACTCTCTATTTTCACCTTTGAATGTATTAGCAATTAATCTACCTTTATTATCAAAAAATTGAGTACTTTGTTTTGGATTATAGTTTACAATTTTATCAACATCATGTTTAATGTCATCATATAAATTGTAAAGCCATCCAAGTGCAGATAGTCCTAGTATTATAAAGAAAGCAAAAATGTATTTAATCATTTATTAAGTCCTGAAAGTTTTATTTTTAAAAGTAGAATTTATTAATGTTTTTGTGTAAGCATGTTTTGGATTATTTAAAATATCATTTGTTTTTCCCATTTCAACTATATTACCATCTTTAATAATGATAATTTCTTCACATAATGTTTTAATAGATTCTATGTCATGTGTAACAAAAAGAATTAAAATATTTAATTTTTTTATCAATTGATCAATCAACCCTATAATATTGTTTCTATTTTGAATATCTAAAGCAGTTGTTGGCTCATCAAGTAATAAGAATTTGATATCTTTACTTAGAGCAATTGCAATAATAACTCTTTGTATTTGTCC
>DKNG01000158.1:0-209 GCA_002470185.1 Arcobacter sp. UBA7394
GTCTGTATCGATTTGTGTTTTGAGGAAAAGATTTGTTAATTGATGAGCGTTAAGAAATTACAACTGTTTGAACGCTAGTGAGTTTTGTAATTTTAGCGAAGATTGAGACAAATCCCTCAAAACACAATTCTCGATACGCTTTTCTTTTGCTTACTTTTCTTTACTAAAAAGAAAAGTATGAAATATCATTACAAACAAATATAATTAAC
>DKNG01000158.1:295-5470 GCA_002470185.1 Arcobacter sp. UBA7394
CCCTCACCTCATATTTTAAACTTTTTCTCTTATTGAATAGTTTTATATTTCTCTTTTCTAACAGATATAAATTCTAAAATGAAAACAAGGAAAATTGACATAATTAATCCTGTAACAAATGAAACAATAATAACTAATTTTTTCTTTGGTTTAGTAGGATAATCGTTTGTAATTATTTCACCTACTATTTGAGTGTTTTTATAATTATGAGGAAGTATTAATGATTCTATTTCTATTTTTTTACTTGATAATTCATTCATTTTCTGAACTAAAGAATTATTCATTTTTTCTTTTAATTCAAAAATGTTCTTATCTAACTCTAAAATCAATTTTCTTAAATCTCTCTTTTCCATTAATAATAATACAGTTAAAGTAGGATTACTTTCTTTTATTTTTTTAATATTATTTTCAAGTAAATTAATATCCAATTTATAATTTGCAATAGCATTCTCTTCTTCTTTTATTTTTTTAATAAATAAAGGAAAGGACTTGTTTTTAATATTACTTAGCTCAAGTTCAATATTTTTTATTTCTAATTGTCTATTATTTTTAATATTAGATAAGATTTCTCCATGCTTTTCTCTTAAAGAATAAATAATATTTGTTATCTCTTCTTTTGCTAATTTATTAGAGATTGATGAAGATTTAATTTCAATAAATTCTTTTGAGCCTTTAGGAATAACAATTGAATCAACAACAGAAACTCTATCTTTTTGATTCTTAAGAATATCAATATATAATACATTTAATCTCTTAACAAGTTTAATAGGATTATCAACACTATTAGTATTAATATTCTTATCATTATTATTAGTATTAATTATCTTATAATTTCCTACTTCAATTAAAGCTTTTACTTCATAAATAGGAGTTTTTGTATATGCATATAGTATTCCAGTAATAGTTATTATTGCTGTTAAAATAAAAATAATTTTTTTCTTTTTAACTATTATATTCCATAATTCAAATAAATCAATTTCATCATCACGTATATCTCTATTCTCACCGTTGTTCATTCAAACCCTTAATTTTTTTAGAATAATATCATAATTATCATTGCATAATTATTTTTTAATCATAAAAAAAGGAGAAAATAATAATTTTCACTTTTTTTAAAATTTTATGCTTTTGTAAATACTAAACTGTACCTTGCTCGTACATAGCTCTAATCTTGTCTTTCTCTTTTTGTCTTTTTAGCTTCTCTGCTTCTTTGTTTCTAAAGTCACTAATTGAGAACTTTAATTGAACTAAGAATGATGCAGCAATAAAGATAGATGAATACGTACCCACAATAACACCTACAAGCATTGTAAATGCAAATCCGTGAATAATCTCTCCACCGAATAAGAATAGAGTAATAACAACAAAGAATGTAGTTAATGAAGTAAGAGTAGTTCTTGATAAAGTTCTACTTACTGATTCATTTACTACTTTTTCTAATATTGATTCTTTAGATGTTTGCACACCCTCTCTAATTCTATCGAATACAATAATTGTATCGTTTAGTGAGTATCCTAAGATTGTAAGAATTGCAGCTAAGATATCTAAGTTTACTTCTACATTAAATAGTGCAATAGCACCTAAAGCAATAGTAACATCATGTGCTAATGCTAAAATAGAAGCAACAGCAAATCTCCACTCAAATCTAAATGATACATAAGCTAAGATTACAAGCATAGATAAACCTAAAGCCATAAGACCTTTTTCTCTAAGCTCTCCACCAACTTTAGGACCAACAATATCAACTCTTCTTACTTCAAAATCACCAGTTGATTTAAGAAGTACATGCATTTCATCACCAATATCATTTGCAATATTAGATGAAGAACCAGTAATTCTAATTACAACTTCTTCTTCACTACCAAATTCAGTAATAGAAGCATTATGATATTGCGTTGATTTTAAAGTATCTCTAATCTCATTAATTGGGGCTTTTTGTTCATACTTAACTTGTACGATTGTACCACCAACAAAGTCAATACCAAAATTAACACCTTTTGTTAATAAAAGAACGATTGAAGCAATAACTAATAATGAAGAGAATCCTAAGAAAGGAAGTCTCTTCCCCATAAAGTTATAAACTTTATTTGATTTAAAAATTTCCATTATTTAACTCCAAACCATTTTTTGATATCTTTATCTTTAGATATTTTTCCAGCTAAAGCTTCATAAATACCATGAGTACCTAAAATTGCTGTTAACATAGAAGCTAAAATACCAATAGAGATAGTAACTGCGAATCCTTTAATAGGTCCAGTTCCATAAGCATATAAAATCACTGCCACTAATAAAGTAGTGATATTTGCATCAAGAATTGCTCTCATAGCATTTGCATAACCATCTTCAATAGATTTAGCTACAGAAACACCTTGTTTTAATAACTCTCTAATTCTTTCACCAATAATAACGTTTGCATCTACTGCCATACCTACAGTAAGTACAATACCGGCCATACCAGGTAAAGTTAAAGTTGCTCCAAACATTGCCATAACAGAAATGATAATAAAGATATTAGTAACTAATGCAATATTAGCAATAATACCAGCACGTCTATAGTAAATAATCATAAAGATAAATACAATAGCAAAACCAGAAACTAAAGCAATTGTAGAAGCTTTAATTGAATCAGCACCAAGTGATGGTCCAACTGATCTTTTTTCTAATAACTTAACAGATGCAGGTAAAGCTCCTGATCTTAAAGCAATAGCAACATTACCAGCTTCAACTAAAGTAAATCCACCAGAAATTTGTCCAGAACCACCACCAATTCTCTCTCTAATATTTGGTGCAGAATATACTTTACCATCTAATACAACAGCAAGTCTTTTCCCAATATTTTTA
This sequence comes from Arcobacter sp. UBA7394, assembly GCA_002470185.1. GTDB lineage: Bacteria > Campylobacterota > Campylobacteria > Campylobacterales > Arcobacteraceae > Poseidonibacter. Next base: position 3,137 of record DKNG01000158.1, read on the forward strand.
GCAGTAAAGTCACCAAAAATTCTAGCTCCACTTGAATTAAGTGTAAAGTTAATAATTGCTTGGTTTGCTTGATCAAATGCAACTTGTGCATCGATTACCTGACTTCCGTTTAAAATAGGAATTTCTTTCACTAGATATTTTTGAGCAGAATTTTTAGTATCTTCTAAAATAATGTCACCATATTCAGCAGCTTCGCTTGCACTAAGTGTATATACTTGATCTGCTCTATCTTCATCAATAGCCATAAGCTCTAAGTTAGCTGGTTTAGAGATAAGTTCTCTTGCAGCTTTTTCTTCAGCTTGTGTTTTGATTCCAGGTAATTGAACAGCAATATCCGTAGCACCTTGTCTAACAACAGAAGGTTCAGCAAGTCCAAATTGGTCAAGTCTATTTCTAATAGTCTCAACTGCTTGAGATACTGATAAGTCTTTTGTTCTTTCAACTTCTTCATTTGATAATTTTACTCTATATAATAAGTCATCTTTTGAAACGTCTAAACCTTTGATCTGAGTTAACATCTCATCCATTTTAGGGATTTCATCACCATCTAATACAGTAAATACAACACTGTCTCCATCAATAGATAATCCATCTATTAATAAATCTTCATCATCTGAGAAATATTTTATTGATGTAGCTATAGTTTTAATCTTCGAAGTAACTGCTTCTTCCGTGTTTACACCAAGTAACATGTGTAATCCACCTTGTAAGTCAAGTCCTAATGAGATTTTTTTTCCACTATCTGTTTGCATTAATGAAGGAATTGAAAAAACAACACCAAATATAATACTTAACGCAAATATTACGAGTCTATAATTAAAGATTTTCAATCTTAATCCTTAGTAAGGGGTTTTTAAATTTGAAGTATAAAACATGAAAAAATTTTCATGTTTTAAAAAGTAAAGATTATTAGTCTTCTAAAAGTTTTGCAACAAACTCTCTGATTAATTTCATTTCTGAACCATCGCTATTTTTAACTACAAAATGGTCTTCTTCCACTTTAGTTACTTCTACGATTAAGCCGCCATTTGTTACAATCTTATCACCTTTTTTAAGATTAGCCACCATCTCTTTATGAGTTTTCGCTTGTTTTTGTTGTGGTCTAATGATTAAGAAGTAGAATATTGCAAATAATGCAACAAGAGGTAATAATGAACTTATTAGATCTGCACTTGAGCCTTCCATTAAATTTCCTTTTTGAAAGTAGTTTAGTATGTTTTTAGTAAAACGCGATAATTCTAACAAAAACTATATAATAAAAGGCTTCATTACAGCCATATTGTTGAGTGCTTTTATATACTTAAGCTATTTTGATATCCAATACAAACTTTTAAACACTATTTTAGGAATACTTGCAATTTATGCTTTATTAGTAATTCCAAGAACTTCTCTATTTTTAGCAGGTTTTTTAACAGCCAATTTGTGGTTTTACTGGATGGCTATTAGTCTACAATACTATGACTTATCATATTTAGCTCCAGTGCTTTTATTTGCCATTGGATTAGGCTATGGAATAATATTTACTATTCTAGGGATATTTAAAAGTACCTTTATTAGATTACTAATGATATTCGGATTTACTTTTATAGCGCCATTTGGTTTCAACTGGATGAAATTTGAATTATTATTTATTGATTCATATTTTGGTGTTAGCAAAGAAGATTTTGCTTTAATACTAGTTGCTGTTTATATGATGATAAAATTAAAACGAATGAAAATACTATCTTTTTTACCTCTACTTGTAGCATATCAAAGTGCTACAGGTTTATATATTGATGACCCAAAAGCTTCAATGGCTATTCCACAATTTAATGTTAGTCAAGATTTAAAATGGAAAAAAAAGTATAAAGATACATTAATTGAAAAAAATTTAGAAGAGATAGATAAAGCAATTTTAGATAAAAAAGATTTACTTATTCTACCTGAGACTTCACTTCCAATTGTTCTAAATAGAAATGAATTGTTATTAGAACATTTAACTGAGCGTTCTAATAAAATTGATATTCTTGTAGGTTCTTTATATTTTGAAAATCAAAGAGTTTATAATGCTACATATCATTTTTCAAAAGGTGAGTTAAATATTGCTAAAAAAGTTGTTTTAGTTCCATTTGGAGAAGAGATTCCATTACCTAAGTTTTTTGTTGATTTAATCAATGATACATTTTATGGTGGAGCACAAGATTATGCAAAAGCACAAGAGCCTACTGATTTTATAATCAAAGGACAAAAATTTAGAAATGCAATTTGTTATGAAGCAACAACAGATAAAATATTTGAAAACCTAAATGGTGTAAAATACATGATTGCAACATCAAATAATGCTTGGTTTACACC
>DKNG01000268.1:0-2726 GCA_002470185.1 Arcobacter sp. UBA7394
AAAAAATAAAGCAAAAATCTTCGCACGTCCTTACATGGATGCACCTGAAATGCCAGATACTGAATATCCATTATGGATGAGTACTGGTAGAGTATTAGAGCACTGGCACTCTGGAACGATGACTATGAGAGTTCCTGAATTATATAGAGCTGTTCCTGAAGCTTTAGTGTACGTACACCCAGAAGATGCCAAAAAATTTGGTGTTAAACAAGGTCAACTTGCATGGGTTGAATCAAGAAGAGGAAAAGTAAAAGCAAGAGTTGAAACTAGAGGTAGAAATAGACCTTCTAGAAATCTTGTATATGTTCCATTCTTTGATGAGAAAGTATATATTAATAAAGTTTGTTTAGACGCTACTTGTCCACAATCAAAACAAACAGACTTTAAAAAATGTGCTGTAAAAGTATATAAAGCATAAATTATAAAAGGATATATTATTCGAAAATATATCCTTTTTAACAAAAAATAAAAAAGGAAAGTCAAAATGAAATTCAGTAAACTAACTATAGCACTTAGTTCTGCTGCGGTACTATTTACTGTTGGTTGTGCCACAGCTAATAATGTAAGTACTGTAAGCGAAGAGTCTTTAGGATTTAGAAAAACAACTATTTATTCTGAATCAGATACAGTAGCAGATAAAACAATGTATAGTACAGAAGCAGCTGGTGCATCAAAGAAGATAAATAGAGCATTCCAAGATGCTCCACCAATGATTCCTCATAGTGTTGAAGGATTATTACCTATTACTATTAATAATAACCAATGTACTTCTTGTCATGAACCAGCAATTGCTACTTCAATGGGTGCAACTCCAATTCCAAAGTCTCACTTTATGGACTTTAGACCAAAACATAATTATGATGGTAAAACATTTACAAAAGCTGTTGATAATATGAAAAATGAAGTTTCTGTTAAACCTATTTCTCAATTATCTGGGGCTAGATTTAACTGTACACAATGTCATACTCCTCAATCAACTGGTAAATTAATTGTTGATAATACTTTTGAGCCAGCTTATACAAGAAAAGATGGTGCATTTAAATCAACTTGGGATGAAGTAATCCTAGATAATTTGGACACATTAAAAAAATAGACCTTAATAAAAAGAGAGAGGAAACTCTCTCTTTTTACTCTAACACATTTCTTTCTATAAAAAACTAATATATTTTTACTATAAAAACTTATAAATAAATGAGATATAATTGAAGTACAAATTAAAATAACTTGGACTTAAACAAGATTACTTAAGATTGATATAAAGCTAAGAAAAACTGGGAATTAAATAAAAATTAAATCTTGTTATGCTCCATTTTTAAAGGAAGGACACAATGAAATTTAGTAAGTTAACTATATTAATTGGCTCAGTAGTATTAGTTACTCTTGTTTATTCTGCATCGAAAAGTTCTTTTTCTATAAGTGAAGAATCCATGGGATTTAGAAAAACAACTATTTATTCAGAAGCTGATACAATAGCTGATAAAACTATGTACAGTACATCTCCTGCTGGAACATCAAAAAAATTCGATAGAGCATACCAAAATGCACCACCAATGATTCCTCATAATGTTGAAGGTTTACTTCCTATTACAACTAATAATAACCAATGTATGACATGTCATGAACCACAAATGGCTTCTATGATGGGTATGGGAGCAACAGCAATTCCTAAATCACACTATACAGATTTAAGACCAAAACATACTTATGATGGTGAAAACTTTATTCATGCAACTGATCATATGAAAAGTGAACTTGCAATTAAACCTGTAGAAAAATTAGTAGGTGCAAGATTTAATTGTACTTTATGTCATGCACCACAATCAACAGGAAAACTAATAATTGAAAATACTTTTGAAGTTAATTATTCTAGAGAAGATGGTGCTATTAAGTCTAATTTTGACGATTTTATTTTGGATAATTTAGATACTTCTAAAAAACAAGAAAAATAGTATTTTTTATTAAAATTTTTTATTGATATTTTAGAAAATAAGAAGAAATTTTGAAATTTCTTCTTATATTTATTTTATATTATTTTAGAGAGTAAAAGTATATACTTTTCTTTCTTTTTGTCACATTTTTGCTGTTGTTACTCGTATTTATTATTTTTACTTGAATTTGCCTTTATATTTTTTTTGCACAAAAATACTATTTTATGGAGTTTTGAAGAGAAATAAAATTGATTAACATCAATAAGTCTTTATTAAAATAATTTTATACTTTTAATGTTTTAACAAACTAATGATAAGATTTTTTTCTTGTCTTTTAACATCGAATCATCAAATGTCATCTCTTTCTCCTTTTAAGTAGATGATGTTTGCTGGTTATTTAGATTTATTTTATAACCAATTTTTGATAAGTTCTCAATACTATTTTCTGGTAGTTTTTTTCTTAAATTTCGAACTAACGATCTTATTGCTGCACTGCTCATATTATTATCCCAAATCTCTTTTTCAATCTCAGAGTATGTCACTGTTCTATCATTATGTTTAAGTAATAATTCTAAAAAACCTCTTTCATGATAATCTAATTTTATAGTCTTATTATCTACCATTAGAAGTTTGTCTGATAGATTATAAAAATCATATTTATTAAAGTATTTGATAGATTCTTGCCATTTATTTTCAATATTATTTACACAAATAGTTAAGGCATTTTTTAAATGATTTAATGATATTGGTTTTAATAAATATTTCACTAAATTAAGTTCAACTGCTTTCAAAAAATGT
>DKNG01000268.1:2799-3934 GCA_002470185.1 Arcobacter sp. UBA7394
ATTTTTTCTACTAAATTACATTTATTTAATATTGGAACATGTATATCAGATACTAAGATATCAGGTCTGTTTTTTAAGTATAAAGAATATGCTTCATCTCCACAGTTTGTTGAGGTTACATTCATTGACATAAACTCTAAAGCATCACTTATATACTCTCTTGTATATTCATCTTTTTCAATGTATAGAACATTTAGGCTTTTTAACATTTTCACTCCACTCTAATATAAAAATATTAGCTCTTTTCTAGCTTATTAAATATAGTTTATAAATTTTTGGTGGCTGTTTAGTGGTATGTGCAAAAAATAGCTAAAGACTTTATCTATTTCTTTGGCTTTATCGTTTATAATACACTTAAAATAATTACTTTAAAAATAGCGAAATATAAAGCTTGTAAGAAGATATTGTAAAATAATAACAAAAGGAAATAAATGGGATTAGGTGTAGGAATCGTAGGACTACCAAATATTGGAAAATCAACAACTTTTAATGCTTTAACAAAAGCACAAAATGCAGAGGCACAAAACTACCCGTTTTGTACAATTGAACCAAATAAGGCAATTGTTCCAGTACCAGACAAAAGACTTGATGCATTAGCAGAGATTGTTATCCCAGATAAAATTCAACATTCAACTATTGATTTCGTTGATATTGCTGGATTAGTAAAAGGTGCATCTAAAGGCGAAGGTTTAGGAAATCAATTCTTATCTAATATTAGAGAAGTAGAAGTGATTTTACATATGGTTAGATGTTTTGAAGATGAAAATGTTGTTCATGTTGAAGGTGGAATTGATCCATTAAGAGATATTGAAATTATTGAAACAGAACTTATTTATGCTGATATTTCACAAGTTGAAAAGAAATGTGAAAAGCTTAAAAAAGAATCTAAATTTGATAAAACAGCAGCTGCTAAACATGTTGTTGCAACAGCTTTATTAACTCACTTAGAAGATTTACAAGCAGCAAGTACATTTGCAGATAAAGAAGACGAAAACTTTATTGAATTAGATAAAGAATTAAGACTATTATCAAACAAAAGTATTATTTATGGAACAAACGTTGATGAAGATTCATTAGCAGATGGTGGAAATAAATATGTTGATATGGTTAAAGAACATGCTTCTGAAGTTGGTGC
>DKNG01000262.1 GCA_002470185.1 Arcobacter sp. UBA7394
CCAACTGAGCTATTCCCGCACTCTAAATAATATTGTTATGGTGGGTCTAGAAGGACTCGAACCTTCGGCCACTCGGTTATGAGCCGAGTGCTCTAACCAGCTGAGCTATAGACCCTCTCATAAACAATGGCGGACAGTGAGGGATTTGAACCCTCGGTACCGTTGCCAGTACGCATCCTTAGCAGGGATGTGGTTTCAGCCACTCACCCAACTGTCCGTATGTTTTCCGTATTTGTTCTACCAAATTTGGATGGGAATTATATAGGCAATACACTTAAAAAACCCTTAATTTTTTTCTTTTGTTTATTTTTTTGAAAAAAAGTTTTTTTTCATTAAAAAACACTATAAATAACTAATATTATTCTATTTTCATATGTATAAATTGTAATTTTTAGTAAATAAAAGCTGATAAGTTTTTACAAATTTTTTTGTTTTTTAGATTTTAATAATTATATTTATGATTTATAAGGGATTTTTTTGCAAAAAAAAAGTCTAAATTCATAAATGAATTTAGACTTTTTAATAAGATTAAATATTTTTTAGTATTTTTTCAACTACTTCTTTTGGATTATCAGATTTATAAATAGGACGACCTACCACTATAAAGTCAACTTTATTCTCTTTTGAGAAAGGAATATCGGCTACTCTTTTTTGATCTCCAGCATCTTCACCAAAAGGTCTAATACCAGGACAAAGAGTAATAAACTCTTCTGAAGTATTATTTTTAATATCTAAACTCTCAAAGGCAGAACATACAACACCGTCAATTCCTGACTCATGTGTATCTTTTGCAAATTGAGTTGCTTTTGAAGCTATATCTTCATTATATACTGCTTTAAATGCATCATTATCAAATGATGTAAGTGCAGTTACTGCTAATACTAAAGGTTTATTAGGAATATCTTTAATTCTATCCATAACAGTACTCATAGCTTTTACACCAGCACTTGCATGAACATTAAACATATCTACTAATCCAAAATTAGCAATTTCTTCAGCTGCATCTGCCATTGTATTAGGAATATCATATAACTTTAGATCTAAAAAGATTTTAAAGTTAGGATTAATAGCTTTAATCTCTTCTAGAAACTCTTTCCCATCTCTAATATATGATCTAAACCCTACTTTTAACCAAACATCAAAATCTTTAATTTCTTTAACGATTTCTAGATTCTGTTTAGCAGTTGGTAAATCTAAAGATACACATAACTTCATATCATTACTCATGAAACTAAGCCTTTTGTACTTTGTCTAATAGACCATTAATAAATTTAGGAGCACCATCACTTGCTAATTTTTTAGATAATTCAATTGCTTCATTAATAACGATTGCTTTTTCTACACCTTCTACGAAGATTTCAAAAATAGCAAGTCTTAAAATTGATTTTTCAACAGAACCAATATCAGTAATTCCACCTTGTTTTAAGTGAGAAATTAATTCTTCATCAATTTTTTCTAAGTTATCAACTGTACCATTAAATAATTTTAAAGCAAAGTCTTTTTGTTTGTTTCTAATTTTTTTATCTTCTAAAATATCATCAACAAATTTAGCAATACCTTCATTACCTAAATCGTAAGCATATAATAAACCAATTACTGATTCTCTAGCTTGTGTTCTAGTTGCCAAATTACTTCTCCATCGCTTTATATAAGTCTAACATCTCAATAATAGTAACCATAGCTTCTGCACCTTTGTTACCTACTTTTGATCCAGCTCTTTCAATTGATTGCTCAATAGTATCAGTAGTTAAAACACCGTTTGCTACTGGTTTACCATATTTTAAAGCAACAGTTGCGATACCTTTTGTAGCTTCAGCTGAAATGTAATCAAAGTGAGGAGTTGCCCCTCTAATTACTGCACCTACACAACAAACTGCATCGTATTTACCAGAAGCTAATGCTTTTTCTAAAGCGAATGGAATTTCAAATGCACCTGGAACTAAGATTAAATCTAAGTTTTCAGTATTTCCACCATGTCTTTTGAATGCATCTTCTGCACCTTCAACTAATCTATCTGTTACGATATGATTGAATCTTCCATTAATAATAGCAACTTTTTCGTTACCTTGTAATCTTAAATTACCTTCAATAATGTTCATTTATTTCTCCGAGTGATGATAAATTATTTTTATCATGTGTATTTAATTTCTATATTTATTTTGGGATTATATCTAAAAGTAAATTAATCCCTAAAAAAGGGATTAATTATTTTGTATTTTAAAGCAGTATTCTTAGTTACCTAAAACTTCTTTGATAGCAAAAATATCGTTAACAACATTGTATAATTCATCAACTTGAACCATATTTGGGCCATCACTTAATGCAACGCTAGGATCAGTGTGAGTTTCAAAGAAGAAACCATCAACACCAACAGCAGCAGCAGCTTTTGCAAGACTTGGAACAATTGCAGCGTTACCACCAGTAGTTCCACCAGTACTTGGTACTTGTGCAGAGTGAGTTGCATCAAAAATAACAGGGGCATATTCTCTCATTGCAATTAAGTTTTTCATATCAACTACTAATGCTCCATAACCAAATGTATTTCCTCTTTCACAAAGCCATACACCATTGTTATTTGAGTTTTCATAAGAAACCTCATCAACACCTCTAGTTTTTAATATTTTTTCAACTGGGTGTTTCATAGAACCAGCTGCTAAGAACTGACCTTTTTTAATATTTACTTTACAGTTAGTTTTTGCAGCTTCTACTAATAAATCAGTTTGTCTACATAAAAATGCTGGGATTTGTAATACATCTAAAACTTCACCAGCTGGTTTAGCTTGATATGATTCATGAATATCACTTACTAATTTGTATCCGAATTGTTCTTTTATTTCTTGGAATAATTTTAAACCTTCTTCAAGTCCTGGTCCTCTAAAAGAGTCTAAACTTGTTCTATTTGCTTTATCAAATGAAGCTTTAAAATAAAATTCGATTCTTTTATCTTCGCTCATTGGTAATAATTTTTCTGCAATTCTCATTACTGTGTCTCTATCTTCTAAAACACATGGTCCAGTTAAAATTTTCATTTAATTCCTTTTAAAAATTGTTTGTTTTTCTTTACCTGTTAAAGCATAATAAAATTCATATATATTTTGGCATATATATTCAATATCATCTTTTGCATTTTCATCACATGCAAATAAAATCTTATCTCCTATTTCAAGGGAGAAAGAGTTTTCAGGTAAAAGTATATTTTCTTTTTCTCTTTGAAGCAGCAATGGTACCACATTATTACTCTGATCTTGATTATGTAAAGACCTATAAAAAATATCCATACTTAGAGAATTATCATCATCTAAATGTTTGAATATTTCAGGTGTTTTTTTCTCATTTATCTCTATTTCTAAAAGTAAAGGGCTTTCATTAATTTCTTGTAATAACTGCTTTACAAGCAAAGCTGCCCAATGTTCATCTTTTTTTAATATCATTTTTATAAATTCATCAGAGAGAGGTTTTAATAAAGCATTTGTTGTTTTATTAATAAGAATCTTAGATGGCATAAAAATATGATCAATATTTGCACTTTGAAATATTGAGAAATCTTCCATTTCATTTTCACGAACTATTGTTAAAATATCACTATTTAATTTTTTTGCAGTTGCTAATATTGATAAATTTATAGTGTCATTATTAGTTGTCGCAATAATTGCAGCGGCATCTTTTATACCAACACTTAGTAACATCTCTTTATCATCTGCATTTCCGAAGGTTAGATTAGATATTTCATCATTTGAAAATTGATCCAATTTATTTTCATTTATTTCTACAAGTTTTGCTTCAATATTATTTGATTTTAGTTTTTCAAATATTTTTTTACCTAATCTTCCATATCCACAAATAATATATTTGCCTTTGGGAAAAATAGGTAGAGTTGAAACTAATGTTTCTAAGCCATATATCCACTTCTCTAATTTTAATAAATTTGGAGCAGTTAAAGCCATATTTATTTCAGATGAAATAATAGAAAATGGATTTGCAATAGTTTCTACATCTAAATCTTTTAAGTTCTCTGTTTGATTTGTAGTTGTAGATTT
>DKNG01000066.1:0-440 GCA_002470185.1 Arcobacter sp. UBA7394
TAAACAAGAAAAGACAAAGCAATGGCAAGAAGAGAATAAAGAAGCGATAGAAGAATACAATGAAAGTGTTAGAAAAGATGGCATTTTTAACCATGACAAAAGAATGTTCTAGACAATCTATTTAGATTAAAGCTGGAATTTAGGGCTTCTTATCTATTATTCCATTCAAATAAACACAAGTAATTAAAAGCATAGGAATATATGAGCGCACTAACTTTATCAATCATTGGAACTTTATCAGTATTATTACACGGTCTTGGCACTGCTCAGACTTGTCCATCTCGCTCGAAGCTTTATATTGGTACTGCTGTTGTATTGATTATTCCTGATTTATATTATAGTGGTGGATTACATGGGGCTTTACAGTCTGTTGTTATTGCTACTTTATTTTTCTTAGGTAGTTTAGAACTAAGTAAAATAGAGAAGATAGTGAAGTATTT
>DKNG01000066.1:498-3829 GCA_002470185.1 Arcobacter sp. UBA7394
TTTTATAAACTTCAAGAACCTATTGGATTATTATTAGTACTTGCAGGTATTACTACTACCTTAGCTACAATTGCAAAGAAAAACTATGATGTAAAAAGATTGCTTTTTATTTCCCTATTTTGTTGGGGAACTTATGCACTTTATTACCAAGCTTGGTTTACTGTAGCTTTTGATGTATTGGGTATTTGTGGAATTATCTACTCTCTTAGAAAAGAGAAGAAAAAACAAAAAAACTTATAATTAACTCTTCATTTCATTAATCATCTATTTAATATAGTGTATTATCATATTACATATACTTACAAAAGGATGTGATATAGATGTTTGCCATATATAACAACGGAAGCGTAGCTATTAGAAGTAGCGCGGATAACTTATATCAAATCAAAAATACAGATGCTCCATCAGATGTATCACTTAAACCTGATGATGATACTTTGTTCCAAGAACTGAGTAAAAAACAAGAAAACAATCAAAATAAAGCAAATCAAGAACAACTAAATGCCTACAAAAAAATGGCAAATATTGATACTACAGAAGCTGTATATCATGTAAAAGATATTATGACAGTTGATTGCATTTTTCTATTAGAAAATGCCACAGTTATGGATGCTTACAATACTCTAAAAGACGCCCAAGTAAGCCAAGTACCAATACTATCAAATGACAAAAAAATCCTAGGTTTAATAAACAAAAAAATCATCCTAAATCTAATCCTTGAAGACCTAGAAAACAGCAGAGAAATATTATCAAAAAAAGTAGGAGATTTATATCTACCACAGCTAATTACTACTGATCCAATTACAGATATTAGAAGAGTTTCAAAAGTAATGATTGATTTTAAATTAGATGCAATTCCAGTAGTAGATGAAGAAGATACACTAGTAGGAATAGTATCAAAAAGTGATATTATAAAAGCAGTATCTACAATACCAAAACTACAACTGTATCTATAAACTAAATTAACTTTTTTTTCTTATATTTCTTTACTAGAAACTATCATATAATAAGAAAAAAGCATTAATTATGAAAAAAATAAAAAACCTTTGTGGTATCAAAAAAGCAGACTTTCATATATACAAAGATGAAATTATAAAAGTAGTAAATCATCCACATTTTATTTGTAAAAAATGTCTAAGAGTAGCAAATGAGAAAAAGCATTTGTGTAAAGCTGAAAGCTTCTAATCAAATAAACTCTCTTCTTCATCTATTTTATAGCAACTATTTAGTAATATATCTAAAATTTATATAACGAAACAAACAAAAGGGTTTTTAAAGTGAAAAAGAAAAATCATATTAAGAAAATCTCAAACTATGCTATGGTTGGAGGATTAGGTGCTATTCTAGTTTCAGGACTAGTAGGATGTGAAGATAAATCAAATAATCAACAAAACTTTCAACAAAGTGATGCTTTTGCAAGTGCTGCTCAAAAAGAAGGTGCATTTGTAATTATTGAAGAATCAGCTGATGGAAGATATGCAATTGCAGATGAATTCCCATCTTCTAAAACTACAATCGTACTAAGAAAACCAGATGGTTCAGAAAGAATCCTTGCAAAAGATGAAATCGATGCTTTAGTAAAAGCAGAAGAAGTGAAAATCGATAATGGTACATCACCTCTTACAAATCCAGAAGCAGAAGTAAGTAATGGAGGAATGGGACTTGGTGGAGTTCTATTATCATCTATTGCAGGAGCTATGATTGGATCATGGTTAGGTAATAAATTATTCAATAATCAAAACTACCAAAACCAAAGAAAAACTCAATACAAAAGCCCACAAACATATAGTAAATCTCAAAGTTCTTTTTCAAAAGCAAAAAGTTCAGCAAACAAAACATCTTCTACTAAAAAAAGTGGATTCTTTGGAAGCAAATCTTCATCTTCTAGCTCTGGAACTAGAAGTACATTTGGTGGTTAATAGATGAATTTATTAAAATTACAACCATTAACAGACGAATATTTAGAATCTATTGGATTTGTATGGCATACAGATGAAGACAATTCATCGTATGTAGCAGATGAAGTAGTAGAAATTTCTGAAGAAGAAGCAGATGCTTTTTATGAAGCTACAAACGAACTATATGATATGTTCTGTGAAGCTGGTGAATACGTAATTGAAAACGATTTATTTCATGATTTAAATATTCCATTTAACTTAGTAGAAATAATCAAAGAATCATGGGAAAACGATGTTCATTGGCATTTATATTCAAGATTTGATTTAGCAGGTGGACTAGATGGTAAACCTATTAAACTAATCGAATTTAATGCAGATACACCTACTTCATTATTTGAAACTGCTGTAATTCAATGGGCATTATTAAAAGCAAATGGATTAGATGAAGCATCACAATTCAATAATCTTTATGAAGGACTAAAAGAGAACTTCAAAAGAATTATTACACTTGATTCAGATATTGAAAAATTTGATGAGTATTATGAAAAACTAGGATGGAAGATTTTATTCTCTTCTATTTCTTCTTCAAGCGAAGATATTAATACTACAAAACTTTTACAACATATTGCAGATGAAGCAGGATTTAATACTGACTTTGAATATATGGAAAATGTAGAGTTTGCGGATGAAGGTATCTTTGCAAATGAACAAAGTTTTGAATTCTGGTTCAAACTAATTCCTTGGGAAGATATTGCAATTGATGAGAGTGAATTAGCTCTAATCTTAGCAGAAATCATCAAAGAGAAAAAAGCAATCATTTTCAATCCTGCTTATACTTTAATGTTCCAATCAAAAGGATTTATGAAAGTATTATGGGATTTATACCCAAATCATCCACTATTATTAGAAACTTCGTTTGAGCCTTTAGAAGGTAAAAAACAAGTTGAAAAAAGATGTTTCGGTAGAGAAGGTGCCAACACAAAAATCATTAATGAAGATGGTTCTATTGATGTTGAAACTGATGGAGTTTATGAAGGTCATAAAGCAATCTATCAAGAGTATGTAGAACTTCCTACAGATTCTAATGGTGTTACTTACCAAGCTGGTATTTTCTACGCTTTCGAAGCTTGTGGACTTGGATTTAGAAGAGGTGAAAAAATTCTAAATAACATGTCTAAGTTTGTAGGACATATCGTAAAATAATTTCACTTTATAACTAAGGATTTAATCCTTAGTTATTCTTTTATCTATTTAGATAATTTCACTTTTCCAGCCATTGTCATAGCTGTTCCATTTTTCCCACCTGCTGATACAATTGAAGAAACATTATCTCCATCTGCATTAGAATCATTTAAATCATTTGCTTTTACAAACTCTCCAGAATCTAATAACCATTCAGCTAATTGAGCACCCTCGTTTAACTTATTACCATT
>DKNG01000066.1:3952-5376 GCA_002470185.1 Arcobacter sp. UBA7394
CATTTTTAAGATGATTAATAGCATCTCTTAATCCACCACTAACTGCTGCAATTGAATAAGGAGTATACTCTTTTGAAGCATCTACGTAAGTTCCGATATTTTTATCAAACATATTTTTTTCAATAGCAAGTACTAAAGCTCTTGCTTCATCTCTATAGTTTTCAGATTTTGTAGCTAAATATGCTGCTGTTAAACCTCTAACAACTGCAAATTGAGTACCTACAGATTTTCCAGATTTTGAAGCTTTTGCAATATCATAAGTATTAGCGTATAAACCATCTTTACCTTTTAGTTTAGATACTAAGAAATCAGCTTGAGTTTTAATAAGACTTAATGCCTCTTTACCTTGTGCAGATTCTAAAGACTTAGCACCATCAGCAGAACCATATCCAACAGGAAGTGCATCAATAGCTCTTTGGAAGATTCTTAAAGCCTCAATAGAATATGCAGCATCATAAGTAGTAACTGTTGAACCTTTTTTACCATTGTAAGTATCTACTAACGTTCCAGCTTTTTTATCAAAGTGAATAGTTGAGATATTTTCAAACATTAAGTTTTGAACATTTGCTGCAACTGAAAATGCATCATCAGCTTTAATATCATTTGATCTATTTGAATCAGTATTTTTCTTTGGAGCATTTTTGAAAGGCTCTCCATCAAATACACTTAAAAATGCAGGGTTTTGATTAGCATTATTTACTCTTTGGTCAGAATATGCATAGAACTCAGAGATTGGCCATAATACTTGCCAAGTATCTCTTAGAGATGATTTTGAATCTGTTACTTTTAAAGAAGCAATAGATTTTGTTCCATTTGCCTCTCCTTCTGTAACTGCAACTTTATGTGCAAACCATACAGGTTTACTTGCATCATAAGAAGGAGTAAATTTAGCATTTAAATTCTTACCATCAAATCCAAGTTTCTCTTGCATAAATAAGATTCTCTCCCAAGCAAGTTCTGTTAAAATAGCACCATTTACACCATCAGCAGAAGATACACCAAGAGCGTGTTTACCATCATGATCCATAGTTGAGCTTGTAGCTTCTACTTCTTCATCATTTTCTATTACGTGCATTCCACCTAGGAAATCCTGAGCCCACATAGTGTCTTTTAATAAAGCAGCACCAAAGGCAGCAGCATTAAATGTTTTATCCATTCCAGAGTCTTGCCAAGCTAGTGTTTTATAATCTCTTAAATAAGCAGGAACAGCAGTTTTAATAACAATCTCTTTACCATCTTTATATACAACTACTTCATCATTATTAACAATAGTCATATCAGGTTTTTGTGCTAATTCAGGATTACCTGCAATATATGGAAGTGCAGTTGGGTGCATATTTAGAGGTAAAATTGAAGGATCATTTCCAGTTACTTGTGCAAACTTAATAAATCTTTTTGCAAGTGAAGTCATATCCCCACCTCTT
>DKNG01000024.1 GCA_002470185.1 Arcobacter sp. UBA7394
GTCAATCTTTTTGTAAAAGGTACAAATTTTCAAATAAATGTTTGGAAAGCTTTATTAAATATTCCAAAAGGAGAGCTTTCAACTTATTCAGATATTGCGAAAATTCTAGATAAACCAAAAGCGGTTAGAGCAGTTGCCTCAGCAATTGGTTCAAATCATATAGGCTTTTTAATACCTTGCCATAGAGTTATTTCTAAAACAGCAGCTATGGGTGGATATAGATGGGGAATTCCTAGAAAAAGGGTTTTAATCTCTTATGAATATAATTTAAAAAATAATTAATAATCACTAAACAAAAATATACTAAAATATTTGCAATAAAATAAAAGGAATTATTATTATGAAAAAGATTGTTAAGATTGTCTTTATCTCTTTAGTTTTATCTTTTTTTACTAGCAATTTATTTGCAGCAGAAAATGGAGAAGTATCTATTCAAAATGGAAAAGAAGTTGCTTGGAGTGTAAAAGATAATAAATGGTTAGACTTAGAGTCATTTTGGCGCTCTTATGCAGAACAAAATGGTGGACTTACTTGGGGACAAAGTAAAACTTACCCTCCATATAATGATGTAAAAGAGTATGACTTATTTATGGTTGAAGTTGAATCTGGATTATGTTTAATGGAGTTTTTCCATACGAGATGGAGAAGAGCCAATGATGTAAGAAGATGGGATGATAAATTTAACGAATATGCAGGTTGTGCAAAGGTTTTTGACTAAGTATTTAAATAAAAGGAAAAATCCTTTTATTTAAGACAGCTTCAATAAAGTAATTTCAGAACTAGCACCTAATCTCATAGGTGGTCCCCAGAATCCAGTACCTTTATTCACGTATATTTGTGTTGTATCATTATGTTGGTGAAGACCTTTTACATAAGGTTGTTGTAGTTTTACTAGGAAGTTAAAGGGTATGATTTGACCTCCATGAGTATGGCCACTAAGAACTAAATCAATACCTTCTGTAGTTTCTATGTCTTCTATATATTTTGGTTGATGTGCAAGGAGAACTGTAGGGTAATTGTTGGTATTTTTTGTTGCACTTTTTATATCAGGTATATAATCACCATATCTATATCCAAACCTATCATATACTCCACATAAGAAGAAACCTTCATTAGGCTTCCCTATATATACATTTTCATTTTCAAGTACTTTAATGCCAAGGAAACTAACGTAATCAATGATGGACTGAACTCCATGAAAATACTCATGATTACCTACTATAAAATAAGTACCATAAGTTGATTGTAGTTTTGCTAATTCATCTAATGCATCTTGGGCATACTCTAGTTTGGTATCCACTAGATCACCTGTAATTACTACTACATCTGCATTTAGAGTATTAACTCTTGTTACTAAATCTGAAATAAACTTTTGGTCAATTAGACCACCAATATGAACATCGCTTAGTTGAACAATAGTGTATGGGATTTTTAGCTTGTTTATTTTTACGTCAACTGTTTCAAGTTCAATACTTTTTGCATTATCCATAGCTTTTGCGTTAGTTGCAACAACTACTGATACTGCGCCTAGGTCTAAAGACTTTTTGAAGAAGTCTCTTCTGTTTGCTTTGAAATTTGTTTTTTTTAGCCCAAAGGAGATGATTTCATGAAAAATTGTTATCATAAATGTTAAAAAAATCACCCCTATTGGTAAAGAAAGGAGAAAGTATAACCAGTTGGGGAAAACTGGGTTGTATCTAGCTACGGGGTACAAAAGTACACCAAAAAAAGTAATATATAAAAAAGTGCTAAGATACTTTTTCGTCTTAGGTTTAAAATCTAATTTATTTATAAGACGTGCTTTTATAATGTATGTTTGAAGAGCAAATACAAAAACAAAAATCGAAAAAAATATTATAAAACTCATGTGGGAATTATAAGGGCAAATGATTAATGAATATTTAACAAAAAGTAATAGAATTATTAATAAAGAAAAATTATCGCAAAGATAGACTTATACCATAGTTTCCTATAGTATAAATCTACTGTTTTTAGTTAATATTTTTTTTGATAGCTTCAACTAAAGCTAAAATTTCAGCTTTCGTTTGTGAGAAGTGGATAGATATTCTTAACCATCCTGGTTTATTATTGATATCTAAGTCATCAATTCCTAATAAATCATGACCATAAGGCCCAGCACATGAACATCCTGCCCTTGTTTGAATACCATTTGATTGTGATAATTTAGCACATAATTCATATGCATCTAAAGTGTTAATATTAAAAGAGATGATTCCAATATTGTCTTCATCTTGGTTTCCATATATTTCACAATTTGGTATTTTTTTAAGTTCATCAATAAAAACTTTTTTAAGTTCATCTTTTTGAGATTTAATAAAATCAAAACCAATTTCATTTCTTAATTGATATGCTAATGAAGCTCTGATTAATTGTAAGATTCCCGGAGTTCCAGCATCTTCTCTTATTTCTATCTCTTTTTGATAAACTTGTTCGTTTTTATTTACATATTCAACTGTTCCACCACCTGCAAATGTAGGAGAAAGCTCAGTATTAATTAAAGACTTTCTAACTACTAGAAGACCACACGATCCTGGTCCTCCTAGTAATTTGTGAGGTGACATAAATATTGCATCATAAAGATCAGATGGAATATTCATATAAGGTGAACTAGCCGCCGCATCAAAACATACTACAGCATTATACTTTCTAAGTAGTTTTGAAATCTTTTTAAAAGGAGTAATGATTCCTGTTACATTAGATGCAACACAGAATGAACCAATAATCTCTCTATTTTTATTTTTCTTTAGAACTTTTTTTAGATGTTTTAAATCTATTAGCCCTTCTTTATCAAGTTTAACTCTTTTGATTTCACATAAAGCTTCTCTAAAAGATACTTCATTTGAGTGATGTTCATAAGGTCCAACTATAACAAGAGGCATTTTAGATTTATCTACTTCTATTTCATATCTTTTTTTAGTTGCAGGGGGAATGTATAATCCAAGTAACTCTTGAAGATGTTTAATAGCAGCTGTTGTACCACAACCACTAGGAAGAATGGCAAATTCTTCTGTAACTTCTAAACTTTTTGCAAGATTTTTTCTTGCTAGTTCATAATAATTACTTGTTGCATCTGCATTTGATGACTCTTTAGAGTGTGTATTTGCATAAGTCTCTAAAACGTCTCTTACACGATTCTCAATTTGCCTAAAAGCAAGACCCGAAGCAGTATAATCAAAATATTCTTTTTTATTTTTTCCAATAGTGTTATATTTTATAAAATCTAGTGTATTTGTACTTTCATTGAAAAAAGGTCTAAATATGTTTTTTGTCATTATTTTACTCGTTAAATTAGTTTAGGTTATTAATTTTATAATTTTAAGTTATTTATTATAAGAGTTTGCTTGAATAATAAGTTTAAATTTATAAACTCTTATAATAGGACAGATTTACTCTGTCCATGTAGGGATTATCATGCGAAAGGATTAAAATTTACTTTTTGTAAATCTTCGGCAAATTGTTCCGCTTTATTAGTAGGAGCGTCAATTATTATCATATTTCCGAATGTTGTGATTTGTATCTTCGATGCATTATATTTCTCTAATAGAGAAGATAATGTATCTAATCCAGAACTACCGATTTGTAATGATTCCAATTTACAACCAATATAACTTTGTCCTTTCACTTTACTTTCTTTAATTCCAAAGTACTCTATCTTATTGTTATTCTCATTTGTCTCAATAAGTAAAGATTTAATTCTAAAACTCACAGAAGACTCTAATAAATCATAAAACTTATCATGTCCCCATTTTTTAATTAAAGAGGCAAAATTACTTTGCTCTTCATTTTCTCTATTTCCATAATCTCTATAAATTTTTGCAATTGCTTTTGCCATAGGAATTATTTGAGATATAGTAATATATCCCACGTGAGTACCTATGATTTTTACTGAAAATAAAATCTTATCTTTATCATTTTTAACTGCATCGAAGTTTACATCATGTGTATTGTTTTCAACAGCTTTTCTAGCACATCCTGAGATGGCTATTTGTAGTTTATTTGGTAAGTTAGAAAAGTTCTTATTACCTCTAAATGTATCGTTTAGTTTATTTGCGATTTCACTAATATCAGTTAATTGTTCTTTATTCACACAGTTTAAAATGATATTTCTAACATTGTGACCTGATTCAAATGTAGTACTTAATTCTACAGCTTGTAAAATATTAAATACAGCAGGTAAATCATAAATTCTTAACCAAGAAAATTCAATCTTTTGACTTTTTGTAAAGTCTAAACTATCATTTGCATACTCTTTTGAAATTTTAGATAATGCTTTGATTTGTTCTAGGTTTAATTCCCCAAGACTTAGTGGAATTTTTAATTTGAAGTAGTCACCTTTTTGATCTCTTCCTTGGGCATGAATACCATACCATTGGAATCTAATTAAATCAGCTTCACTAACTCTTTCACCTAAAACAGCATAGATGAAGATGTCACTTAAGACATCTAATCCATCCTTATCTTTTTTGATTTGTTCGATATTTAGAGGTAAATTTTTAGACATTAGATAGCCTTACAATTCCATTCTGGGTAGTTCTTTCTAATGAATGCATTTAATTCAACTTCTGCTTGAGAATATGCTTTTTCATCTGCTAGTTCGGCTCTTCCTTCAACAGAAGATACAATCATACCTGCACCAACAGTTGAGTTAGTATATTTGTCAATAATAATGAAACTTCCAGTATATCTATTCTCATGGTATGGATCTACTGCAATTTCTCTATCAAGAGAGATTGTTACTTTCGCAATATCATTAAGGTCTAATTTATCAGCAGAAACTTCTTCAAATGTATTAATATTCTTTTTAAACTCAACCTCATTAAATGTTCCATTTAATACAGATGTAGCTCTTTTAATAATATAGTTTTGGTTTAAAGTTAATGGAGTTTCATCCATCCATACTACCATTGCTGATAAGTGATTTGATACCTTAGGAATATCTTCTGATTTTACAATCATATCCCCTCTTGAAATATCAATTTCATCTTCAAGTGTAATAGTTGTAGCCATAGGAGCAAATGCTTTTTCCATAGTTTCAACTGTTTCATCTTTACCAATTGGTCTTAAATCTTTAATATCATTAGATACGATAGATTTAACTTTAGATGTTTTACCTGAAGGTAATACTGTAATTGCATCACCAACACTAATAGAACCACTTGCAATTGTTCCAGAGAATCCTCTGAAGTTTAAGTGTGGTCTTACTACATATTGAACAGGTAATCTAAATGAGTCAGACTCTTTTTTATGAATATCAATAGTATCAAGTAATTCCATTAAAGGTTTATCTTTATACCAAGGTGCTTTTGGAGTATTAGTTAAAATATTATCTCCATCTAATGCAGAAATAGGAATAAACTCAATATTTAAATCTTCATTATGAGGAAGATTTGGAATAATATTTTTATAATCATTCTTAATCTCTTCAAATACTTCTTGGCTAAAGTCAACTAAATCCATTTTATTAATTGCAACGATTAGGTTTTTGATTCCTAATAAAGAAGCAATATAAGAGTGTCTTTTAGTTTGAGTTAAAATCCCTTGTCTAGCATCAATTAAGATAATAGCTACATCTGCTGTTGAAGCACCTGTTGCCATGTTTCTTGTGTATTGCTCGTGACCTGGAGTATCTGCAATAATGAATTTTCTTTTATCAGTTGAGAAGAATCTATAAGCAACATCAATAGTAATACCTTGTTCTCTCTCACTTGCTAAACCATCAACTAAAAGTGCTAAGTCAATCTTATCACCTGTAGTACCTGATTTTTTAGAATCTTTTTCAATAGCTGCTAATTGATCTTCAAAAATCATTTTTGAATCATAAAGTAATCTACCAATTAAAGTTGATTTCCCATCATCTACTGAACCACAAGTAATAAATCTTAATATTTCTTTATTCTCATGTTCTTTTAAATATGCTTCTATATTTTCTGAAATTAAATCTGATTGATGTGCCATATTAAAAATACCCTTCTTGTTTCTTTTTTTCCATTGATGCATCACCATCACTGTCGATTAATCTTCCTTGTCTCTCACTTGTTGTACAAACAAGCATCTCTTGGATAATCTCTGGTAATGTTGTTGCTTCTGATTCTACTGCACCTGTTAATGGGTAACAACCTAATGTTCTAAATCTTACCATTTCTTTTTTAGCAGTTTTTCTTAATTCTTCAGGAACTCTTTCATCATCTACCATGATTTTTGTACCCATATATTCAACTACTTCTCTCTCTTTTGAGAAGTATAAATCAGGAATTGGAATACCTTCTAAATAGATGTATTGCCAGATATCTAATTCTGTCCAGTTTGAAATAGGGAATACTCTAATTGATTCACCTTTTGTATGTCTTCCATTATATACATTCCAAAGTTCTGGTCTTTGAGATTTTGGATCCCATCTATGGTTTTTATCTCTGAAAGAATAAATTCTCTCTTTTGCTCTAGATTTTTCTTCATCTCTTCTAGCACCACCAAATACTGCATCAAACTGTTGCATATCTAGCATTTGTTTTAAACCTTCTGTTTTCATTACATCTGTATGTAATGCAGAACCGTGCTCGAAAGGAGAGATATTCATCTCAATACCTTTAGGATTAGAATAAGTAATAAGTTCCATTCCAACTTCTTTAGCTCTTCTATCTCTAAATTCAATCATCTCTTTAAATTTCCATTTAGTATCTACGTGCACTAATGGTAAAGGAGGTGGTGCTGGGTAAAATGCTTTCTGTAAAATGTGTAACATAACAGAAGAATCTTTCCCTACTGAGTAAAGCATACCTGGGTTTTGAAACTCAGCGATTACTTCTTTCATAATGTGCATAGACTCAGCTTCTAGCTGCTTTAAATGCGTTAATCTCTCATTACTTATTTCCATTTGATTCCTTTCTTTAATTCAATTATTTTTTGTGTAAACCACATTCTTTATGTTCTGGGTTTTCCCACCACCATCTTCCTGCTCTAATATCTTCACCGTCCTTAACGGCTCTGGTACAGGGTGCACATCCGATGCTTGGGAAACCTTGATCATGTAATTTGTTGTAAGGAACTTTGTTTTCTTTTATATAAGTCCATACATCATCTTCATTCCAGTCAATTAATGGATTAACTTTGATTACATCAAAATTAGCATCATATTCAACTAGTGGCATTTCAGTTCTTGTAACACTTTGAGATGCTCTAAGACCCGTAAACCAAATATCTAAACCTTTTAATGCTCTTTTTAAAGGTTCAATTTTTCTTACAAAACAACAATGTTTTCTTTTGTCGATACTTTCATAATGACCATTTACGCCTTGAGTTTTATATAACTCTTGAACATTTTGTTCATTAGGAAAATACACATCTATTTTGATGTTATACTTAAGGTTTGTTGCATCCATAACATCATAAGTTTCTGGGTGTAATCTACCTGTATCAAGTGTAAATATTCTTGCACTTTTGTCATGCTTTAAAATTACATCACTTAAAGCTTGATCTTCTGCTGCTAAGCTTGAACTTAGAGCAACTTCTTTGTAATTATCTAAGAAATAAGCTACAACTTCTTGTGCTGTTTTCCCTTTTAATTGTTCATTTAATTCGTTTGCTATTGTTTCTTTACTCATAATATCTTGCCTAAATTTGATAATCGTTTTCTGCTGGTTTTATTCTTCCTAATGAAATTTTATTCCATGCTCTTTCGTGGAAGTAATATAAAATCATTTTCGTAACTAATTCTATTGAACCAATTGATGCAGCCATTGTTAAGTTTCCAGTAATAAAATATGAAATGATAACTGTATCAATTGTTCCAACAGTTCGCCAAGATATAGTCTTAACTACAGATCTGTAAGGTTTTTCGTGCATATTGGATCTTTCCTAAGATTGTTGCGACGAAGAGTTATTACTCTTCATCGTTTGGATATAATACTGTACTTAAGTATCTTTCTCCAGTGTCACAAAGGATAGTAACAATTGTTTTACCTTTGTTTTCAGGTCTTTCTGCAACTCTTTGTGCAACTAAAGCATTAGCACCTGCTGAAATACCTACTAGTAAACCTTCTGAACTTGCTAAATGTCTTGCATGTGCAAAAGAATCATCATTAGAAACTTGAACAACTTCATCATAAATTTCTGTATTTAATACACCTGGAACAAAACCTGCACCAATTCCTTGAATTTTATGAGGACCTGGTTTACCACCAGATAATACTGGAGAATCTTCTGGTTCAACAGCAATTACTTGGATATCTGGGTTATGAGCTTTTAAAACTTCACCAACACCAGTAATAGTTCCACCAGTACCAATTGCAGCAACTAAAATATCAATTTTTCCATCAGTATCTGCAAGAATCTCTTGAGCAGTAGTTTTTCTGTGAATTTCTGGGTTAGCAGCATTATTAAATTGTTGTGGTACAAAAGAGTTAGGAGTTTCTTCAGCTAATTCATTTGCTCTGTCCACTGCACCTTTCATTCCTTTTGCTGGCTCAGTTAATACTAACTCAGCACCTAAAGCTTTAAGAAGTCTTCTTCTTTCAATACTCATTGATGAAGGCATAGTAAGTACTAACTTGATTCCTAATGCAGCACAAACAGATGCTAAAGCAATACCTGTGTTACCAGATGTTGGCTCAATAACAGTAGTTTCTTTAGTAATTAAACCTTGCTCTAAAGCAGTGTTAATCATGTTTGTACCAATTCTATCTTTAACTGAATGAGTTGGGTTCATAAACTCACATTTTCCTAATACTAATGCACCAGTTTTTTCACTTGTTTCTTGTAATTTTACTAATGGAGTGTTTCCAATAAGTTGCGTTAAATTTTCTGCGTATTTCATCTTAGGTTCCTTTATTTATATACTATAATGTAAAAATTCATTGTATTTATCTTGATATTCATCTAGACCAGCTAGAGTCACATCAAAGATTTTTTTCATACTCTGTTTTGAATCATCAAAAAAGATATTCAAAATCGGATTATCAGCTTTAGCATCAACGATTTTTAAGTCATCTTCTAAAGCTACTAGGATATCAAGAACTTTGATATCTTCTGGATCATTTGCAAGGATATAACCTCCCTTAGCACCTCTGATACTCTTTACAAGTTCAGCTCGTCTAAGCTTACTTAGAAGTTGTTCTAAGTAGTTTTGAGGAATATTTGCATTTGAAGAGATCTCCTTGATTTGCATGGGAGTTTCTCTATCGTGTTTTCTTAACTCGTACATGGCTGTAAGACCATATACACCTTTTGTTGATATTAACGGCATATTTTAAACCTTTTAGTTTAAAGCTTCGTTTAAATCCGCAATTAAATCAATAGGATTTTCTAATCCAATACTTAATCTAACTGTAGTTGGATTAATACCAGCTTCTGCTAATTCTTGTGCATTCATTTGTGAATGTGTAGTTGAAGCAGGGTGTACAATTAAAGATTTGCTATCCCCAATATTTACAACAACACTAAATAACTTAGCACTGTCAATTACTTTTTTAGCATCTTCATAAGATTCAACTTCAAAAGAAATAAGACCAGATGCTTTTCCATCTTTGAAGTATTTCTGTGCTTTTGCATAACCTGAGTTTGATTCTAAACCAGGGTAATTAACACTTTTTACTTTATCATGTGATTCTAAGAATTTAGCAACTTCTAAAGCATTATCAGAGTGTTTATCAACTCTTAGAGCTAATGTTTCAATAGTTTGTAATAATAACCATGAGTTATGTGGTGATTGTGCAGCACCGATATCTCTTAGTAATGCTAATCTAATTCTTAGACAAAAGTTTGGTAATGGAACATCAGTATAAACTAATCCATGGTATGACTCATCAGGTTCAGTGAAGTGAGCATATCTAGCAGAGTTTTCTTTGAAGAATTCAGCTAATCCATCTCTCTCAACAATGATTCCACCAATTGCAGTACCTTGACCATTTGTGTATTTAGAAGTTGAATGAACTACTACATCAATTCCCCATTTGATTGGGTTAAATAATGCTGCAGATGCAACTGTATTATCACAAATAGTAATTACACCATTTCTTTGACCAATTTCAGCGATCTTTTCCACATCTGCAATTGCAATTTGTGGGTTTGATAAAGATTCGAAGAAAATTGCTTTTGTTTTATCATCAATTTGTTCTTCTAAATCAGAAGCGTCTTCACTTCTGAAAACTTTTGCAGTGATTCCAAATCTTTTAATAGTGTGAGTCAATAATGTAACTGCTCCACCGTATAATTTATCAGAAATAAGAATGTTATCACCAGCTTGGGCAACATTTGCAATAGCGTAAAAAATCGCAGATTGACCAGATGCCACACATATTGCTGCTGCTCCACCTTCTAGTTGAGCGAATCTTTGTTCTAAGACGTCAGTCGTAGGGTTTGTTAATCTTGTGTAGATTGGCCCTAATTCTTTTAGTGCAAATAAGTTCGCAGCATGTTCAGAATCTCTAAAAGCGTATGCAGTTGTCTGAGCAATTGGTACGGCCATAGAACCATAACCTTCTTTTTTGTTATATCCTCCATGAACTGCAATTGTTTCGTTTTGCATTTTGTTTCCTTTTTTTTATTGTTATTTGATTTTGTATGGTGAAAGTATAGAATATTTTAATTTTAATGTCAAGTGATTTAATCATAATTAAAAAGATATTCTATACTAATTTACTATTTAATTCATATAAATTACAGTTAATTACATATAAATTGTATTTATTGTGAGCATAAAAGCCTATTTTATGGGCTTTTTATTCTTGACTAAAAAACATTGGAAAAAAATTAAAATTTGTATAAAAACTAGTAAAAAGAGCCATTTTAATAAAGTTGATTAAATTACTATGGAATTAAATTAGGGGTATTTATTGAAAAAAGATATAATTATCTAAATAAAAAAAGGTAATAAATGCAAAAGAAACATATATATGAAAACATTCTTGTTGATAAATCAAAAGAAGAGTTTCTTGACTTACTTAATCATGATAACATAAGAATAGAAAGAATAGTATCAAATGGACAAAAAAGCGAAAAGGATTTTTGGTATGAGCAAGAAGAGAATGAGTTTGTCTTATTATTAAAAGGTTCAGCAATACTAGAGTTTGAAAATAAAGAAATGCCTTTGATTGAAGGTGACTTTGTAGATATAAAAGCTTTTACAAAACATAGGGTAAAATATACATCAGAAGATGAAACAACTATATGGCTTGCTATATTTTATAAATAATAGGAAAAAAGATGATAAAAGATAGTTCTTTTAGATTTACTAGAATAACTGAAAGTCCTAAAGGGAGATTTTTTAATATTCATCAGCACTCTTCTTATGAACTTGTTTGTATTATTGAAGGAAGTTTAAACCTCACAATTGATTTTCAGAATTTTGAATTAAAAGAAAATACAGTTTATTTAATAAAACCAGGGCAAATACATCAATGGTCAAAACAAGATTTTCCTAATAAATGTATTGCTTGTATCTTTCATTTTTCAAAAGACTTCTTACCTTCTTATGAAATGGTAAATAAACTATTTGATAATAATACCTTACCAATAATTGAAATTTCTCCTTTAATTATGAATGATATTACAAAACTTACTCTTATGATTGAAAAAGAAGAAGATAACTCTTTAAGAGCTTATTTATTAGGTGCTATTTTAAACTATGTACTTAAGTTTAAAACATCGAATACAAATTTATATTATAAAGATCAGAGAATATATAGTCTAATAGAGTTAATTGATGAACATTTTATTGATGAGAAATCAGCACAATTTTATGCTAATCATTTTGAACTAACAACAAAACGACTAAATGAGTTGTGTAAAAAATATTTAAACAAAACACTATCTTCTTTAATCATAGATAGAAATATAGTTGAAATAAAAAGAGAACTTACTTATAGTGACTTATCTATGAAAGAGATTTGTGAGAAACTGAAATTTACTGATAGTTCGCACTTTTCTAAATTCTTTAAAAAATATACTTCTTATACTCCTTTGGAATTCAAACAAGAAAAATCATAATGTACAAATCTTACAAGTAATTGTATTTATTAGCCATTGAATATATGAAAAATTAAACATATAATTCTTGTATTATCTTATAAGGAAATTTATGAATTTTTTAAATCTAACAACACTTATTATTGAGAAACTAATGAAAATAAGTCAAAAACAAAGTCTATATATGGAAAGTCTACATCATAAGCTATTAACTAAACAAGTAGATAAACTTAATAGGAAAAGTAATGTCAAATAAAATAAAAGAGATTCTAATAGCAAGCAAAGCAAAAGAAAAACTATTTAATATCAAAGAAGCAAAAGTAGTAAAAGGCAAAGGTATTATTGGAGATAGGTATTATTTGCAAAAGGGAAGCTTTTCTCAGCGTCTAAAAGATAAAGAGGATTTTCATATTACTTTTATAGAACAAGAAGAGATAGATACTTTTAATGAAAAAACAAATTTAAACTATTCAAATGATTTATTTAGAAGAAATATTGTCACAGAGGGAATAGGGCTTAATGATTTAGTTGGGAAAAGATTCAAAATTAATGATATTGAGTTTTTAGGTATGAGATTATGTGAACCCTGTAAACTTTTGTCTTTGGATTTAGGGGAAAAGTTTTTATCTCAAATGGTTCACAAAGCAGGTCTTAGAGCAAAGATACTTTCAAGTGGTAGTTTTACTTTGGGTGAAAGCATAGAAGTTTTATAGGAGAAAAGATGGTAATCAAAATAAAAGATATTTTCTGTGGTCAAAAACAAGATATGGATAATGGAAAGAAACAGTATCAATCTTCATATAAAAAAGTAGATTTAAAAAAACAGAACTATTATATAGATGAATTAGGGTTTAAAGATGATACCCAAAGTGATAAAGAACATCATGGAGGAATAGATAAGGCAGTTTGTGTTTATTCCTTGGAGGCATATGAGTTCTTTAAAAAGAAATATAACTTCGATTTAGAGATTTGTTCTTTTGGAGAGAATCTAAGTATTGAAGAGTTTAGTGATGCTGATATTTGTCTAGGAGATGTATTTAGATGTGGAGAGGTGTTGTTTGAGGTTTCTCAGCCAAGACAGCC
>DKNG01000255.1:0-1786 GCA_002470185.1 Arcobacter sp. UBA7394
ACTATAATAATTATAGGATATAAAAATAACATAAAAATAGCATTTATTATATTTTTTAAACAAATAAGAAAATTTAATTAGATATAGTTACTTCAAAAAAACCTGTAAAAATAGTTTGTAAAAGCATAAAAAATTAAAATCAAAAGATTTGTAAATCTTTTGATTTTATATTTTACTTTTTATCTTCAAATCCCCCACCAAGGGCTAAATGAAGATTTATTCTATTGAATATTCTTTTACTAGAAATATCAATTAATGAAATTTCTGAAGCAATTAATCTATTAGTTAATTGTGAAACTTCCAAGTATTCAACACTTCCAACTTCAAAAGCAACTTTACTAAGTTGTAAAGAATTTTTATTATCAGAAACTATCTCTTTTAGATAATTCTCTTGTTCTAATAGTTTTTCTTCCAAAGACAATGATGTTTCAACCTCTTTAAAAGCAACTAGTACTTTTTGAGCATAATCTTCAATTGATTGTTTTTGAATAGCTGTTGCTTTATCAACCTCTGCCTCAATTGCGCCACCTTGATATAAAGGGAAAAATATTCCAGCAAGTAAATCAGATGCTGCATTTGTTAAATTATTGATAGAAGCTCCAATTGAAAAAGAAAACTTCGGTAAATGTAATAACTCTGATTCTCTTTGTTTATAAAAAGCTGCAGCAACTCTTTGCTCAGCAGCAACTAAATCAGGACGTCTCTCTAATACTTCAGAGGGAATTCCTAAAGGAATAGAATAAGTTAATTTACTTAAACTATTATTCCCTTTAATTAAAGCAGAAGGATATCTTCCAAGAAGTAACTCAAGATTTCTTTGAGAATCTTCCATAGAAATTAAAGCCATAGAATAAGCATTTTTAGCAGAACTCAAATTTGATTTGGCAAGATAAACACTTTTTTTATCAACTTGTCCAACCTCATGTTTAACATTCATTATTTGTAACTCTTTTTCAAATAACTTAACTATCTCATTTGAATAATCAGCTTGCAATTTACTAGTAGTTAACATAACCCATGCTTTAGCAATAGATGCCACTAAAGACTGTCTTGCAAATTCATAGTCAGATTGAGTAGCCATTGCACCTTCTAAAGATGCTGTTTTAGCAAGTTCTAATCGACCCCAAATATCTGCTTCCCAACCTATAGTTAAACCACCACCGTGAATTTCATTTAAAGCATCACTATTTCTACTACTATATTTTCCACTTAATCCAACAGTAGGTTTAAGTGCTGCTGCTGCTTTTTTAACTAAAGATTGAGATTTAGCAATTTGAATTTTCAAGGATCTTATTTCTCTGTTATTTGCTAAACCTTCTTTGATTAATTCTTCTAAAATCGGATCATTAAAAGTTTTAACCCAGTCAGTATTAACAGCTCCACTATCTTCAACTTGTTTCCAAACTTTAGGTTCATTAAATTGTTCTTTTTTCACAGTCTGATTTGCAACGTCCTCATGAGTTGGAAGTTGTTTGCTACATCCTGTAATAAATATTAGAACTATAATTAAAATTAAATTTTTCATAATATTACCTTTCTAGTGTAACCTAACATAGTTTTTCCAACTCATCATTCTAATTAATATCTTTCTAACAATTGATATATGATGAAAATCTTCACTATAAATTGCAATAGTTGCAGCACTTCCCATTGGCAAGTAAAAACCTGAAATATCATCTGTAATTTCAATTTCTACAGGAACTAAGCCCTCTTGTATTCTAGGGTTTACACTAATCATTGTAGAGGAAGGAGCAAGTTGACCTTCTGCAATTGCATCCATAATATT
>DKNG01000255.1:1917-8076 GCA_002470185.1 Arcobacter sp. UBA7394
TTTTTAGTATGAATAAAAGTCATTAAAGGAGCAAAAGGAAGAGTAGTAGCCATCATTCCAGGTCTTAACCGTAAATGAGTTACAAACCCATCAGTAGGAGCTCTTACAATTGTACTTTCTAAATCAAATTTTGCATCTACTAATTTTGATTTAGTTGTTGCAACATCTTTTTCATATTTTTCAACATCATATTTACTACCTGCAGATACTTTTACAAGTTTTCTAGATTGAGCAAGTCTTTTTTTAGCAAAACTTAATTCAGATTTTAACTGATCAACTTTAGCTTGAAAAGGAATAGGATCAATTTTAAATAAAATATCCCCTTTTTTCAAATCTTTGTTTGGTATAACATTTACTTCAATAACTGTACCCTTAACATTTGGAATGATAGGAGTTGTAATAAAGTAACTTCTAGCAGTTACGGAAGCCGGATGGAAATATGAAACAATAGATAACATTGTTCCAAGAATAATTAAAGCACCAAGAACAACAGTTGTGATGGACCAAGTATTAATTGAAATATTAAATATTCTAAAAATCACCCAACAAATAGAGAAGTAAGTAATAAGTATAAGTAAATCCATAATTTAATCCTCCTCTTTCTTTAATCTATTTTCTAGAATAGATAATCTTTGCTCTAATGATCCAATTTCTTCTTTTAAGTTGATATTATCTTGTACGATTTCATTGTATCTATTATCTTCAATTTCTTCTATTTCTTCAATATTTTCCTCTTCTTCATTCTCAGAATTAGCAGGGAACTTGGTATTATTCATATTCCAACCTACATCAGGTTTATATAAAGAAGCCCATATCCATAAAAATGGCCATATAATATGCAATAAAAGAAGGCTTACCCAACAAGCAGTATGTATTGCTTCTGTATGAGGGTGATTTCTTTTTTTTGCCATCATATAAGGAATGTCATGAATAAACATACCTCCATATATTATTGTTAAAACAACAAATATTAAAACACCAAGTGCTATATAATCTAATAATCTATCTTCCATATTAAATCCTTTAAAAATTAATATCTACAAGTCAAACTCTCTATTTATTTATTAACTTCTCTAAAGTTGATTTATAATGACTAACCCATTTATCTATAGAAGGTTTAATATCAGATAATGTAATTCTCTTATCTGCAGGGAATCCCTTTTGAACATCAGAATCAACGACCATTGCTACTAATTCATTTGTATTTGCATCTCTTACTTTTATAGCAATTTGAATAATAAGATTTTTATCTTCACCAATAACACCTCTTTTTATTACAGTTAAAGCTAAACCAACAGGAATATATTGATAAAGTTTTAGATCCTTATACTCTTTACCTAAAGATGTAATAGCAACATCAACAGTAAGTGCTTTATTGCCTGAATTTGATTCTAAGGCAGAATTTAATTCATATTGTAAACTACTTTGAAAATAACTTGAAACATTGTCAAGTGTAGTATTACTAATTGTTTCATCTTTTTTATCACTTTTAATAATAGGTATATTTGAAACTCTAACTTCTCTATAGTCTTTAAAATCAATTCCATCTTTTAAATAAGAATATGCGCCCTCTTTTGTAGTTGAAGGTTTTAATAAAGAAGTGTCTTCAATAAAATTATTTGATGAGGGTTGGTTCCCAACAGCACAACCTGTGAATAATAAACCAGCTAAACTAATACTTGCTAATGTCATGTAACGTTTCATCTTAATTCCTTTGTGTATTATTAAAATAATATTGATTTTATTATTTCTATATATTATATTTTATTATTTAATACTTAAAACACAATAAATATATTGCAATATATATAATTTTAAAAGATGAGAGAATTAAGAAAAAAGGGAGAATTATTTTAAGATTTTTGAATTTCTTTTTGATTTGCTTTAGATTGTAAGAAATCAGATATTTGCATTAAAGAGAATGTAATAATAAATATCATTAAACCAGGGAAAAAGCTAACCCACCATGCAATATCAATAACAGCTTTTCCATCACTAAGCAGACTTCCCCAAGACATTTGAGGAGGATTAATACCAAGTCCTAAAAATGATAGTCCAGATTCAGCCAAAATAGAACCACCTACTCCAAAAGTAAATGATATTAAAAAGATTGGAGCTAATAAAGGAGCAAAGTATTTAAATATTATTTTCATTGTAGATACATTTGCTAATTTGAGTATTTTAATAAAAGGTTTATTACCTATTGCAAAGCTTTCAGATCTAATAAGCCTAGCCATTCCCATCCATCCTGTAATAGATATCACAATGATTAGAATTACAGCTGATGCTTGAATATATGAAACTAAAGCTAATAATAAAAAGAATGTAGGAAAAGTAAGAAATAGATCAATTACAATTGTAATTGTTTTATCAATATTTCCTTTGAAATATCCTGCATTTATTCCAATAAATAATCCAACTAAAGAAGATATTGAAGCAGCCAAAAAGCCTATAATTAACGAGGTTTGTCCACCTTCAAGTATTCTAGCAAATACATCACGACCTAGTCTATCAGTACCAAAAATATGAGCTAAAGATGGGCCTTCTAAAATCTTACTTGGATTTAATTCATAAGGAGATACAGTGTAAATAAATGGCAGTAAAAATACTAAAGCAATAACAGATACTAGTAAATATACAGCCATTTTAAACATGTTTTACTCTTGTGTATAAGTGAAGTAAGAAAGAGAACTCTTACCGAATTTTTTAGTTTTCTTTAATGAAAACTTACCAAGAACATCTGGAATTTCTAATGTACTTACATGTTCAACAATAATCATGTAAATATTTTCATTTTCAATTTCTCTAATCATTTTAAATGACTTTTCATAAATCTCTTCCATTCCATCTCTAAAATCAAATGGTGGATCTACATATAAAATCACTTCGTCATTAGAGTTTTTTAAACTATCTAAAATAGCAGGTGTCTGTACAAAAGTATCACCTAACATTGTTTGACAAGAATTCATATCAATAAATTTACAGTTTCTTACTAAAATATCATAAGATTTTTTATTTAGTTCTACAAAATATGCTCTTTTTGCATCTCTTGAAACTGCTTCAAGACCAATAGATCCAGAACCTGCAAAAGACTCTACAAATATTTTATCAATAATATCAAATTGTAAAACATTAAAAAGTGATTCTTTTAGTCTAGACTTTGAAGATCTAGTAACTTCTAAAGATGGTAATTCTAAAGTTTTACCTTTATATTTACCTGCAATAATTTTTGTTGTTGGTTTATCGTTTTTCATAATACTCTTAATAATTTAATTTTTTGTATTATAGTGAAATTTTGTTGAGGGTTTTATTTGAATGAGGAAATAGAAATAAGAAAAAATTCTTATTTCTATCTTGCGTAAGATTCTGCTCTTAATTCTCTAATTACATTTACTTTAATTTCACCAGGATATTGAACTTTTTCTTCAATTTCTTGAGCAATCTCAGTAGCTAAAATTACAGCTTCATCATCGTTTACAAGCTCAGCTTGAACAATAACTCTTACTTCTCTACCTGCATTAATTGCATAAGCATTTAATACACCAGTTTTAGACGTTGAAATATTTTCAACCTCTTCTACTCTTTTTAGGAAACTCTCAAGAACTTCTCTTCTAGCACCTGGTCTTGCAGCTGATAAAGCATCAGCCGCACAAACAGAAGCAGATTCAACATTAATAGGTTCTTCATGTCCATGGTGAGCATAAATAGCATTTAATACTGTATCTGGCTCATCATATCTTCTACAAATTTCAGCACCTAAATGTACGTGTGAACCTGGCATGTCATGAGTTAATGCTTTACCAATATCATGTAATAATCCAGCACGTCTAGCTAAGATTGCATCTCCACCCATTTGAGCAGCTAATAATCCAGAAAGATGTGCTACTTCTAATGTATGTGCTAATGCATTTTGACCATAAGAAGCTCTATATCTTAATTTACCAACTAGCTTAACTAATTCTGGATGCATAGATTTAATTCCTAATTCAAGAATTACATCTTCACCCTCTTTTTGAATATTTTTATCAAATTCTAGTTTTACTTTTTTGTAAATCTCTTCAATTCTAGCAGGCTGAATTCTTCCGTCTTCAAGTAATGCTTTAATTGTTTTTGTTGCTACTGCTCTTCTATATAAATTAAAAGAAGAAATAGTAATAGTATTAGGAGTGTCATCAATAATTACATCAACACCTAATAACATTTCAAGGGCTTTAATATTTCTACCCTCTTTACCAATAATTTTACCTTTAGTTTCTTCATCATTTAAAGGAAGATTATTGATTAATCTCTCTGCCGCAAACTCACCTGCATATCTAGTAACAGCATGAGATAACATATTGTTAATTTCATTCTTACAATTTGTTTCTGCAACTTTATATTTTTTTCTAAAAATAGAAGCAATTTTTGCTCTTGAGTCTTCTTTTACTTTTTGAAGCATAAGTTCTTTAGCTTCATCTACAGTAAGACCAGAAGCATTTTCTAAAATCTTAATAGCCTCTAATGTTTTTTCTTCATAATTCTTTTTTTGTTTTTCAATACCATCTTTTAAAGTGCTAAGACTTTTATTCTTTTCACTTATTTCAGATTTTTCTTTTTTTATCGCTTTTAATTCACACTCTAAGTGATCGTTTAATTCTCTTTCTTTTTTCTCTATTTTTGCAAGCATAGAATCGTAATCTCTTCTTGCATTTTTGAACTCTCTATCACAATCAGTTTTCGCTTTTAACTGAGCATCTTTCAATGCAACTTCTGCTTCGTGTTCAATAACTTTAGCTTTTGCTTTTGCCTGTTCTATAAAAATTTGAAATTTTGCTTTATCAATTTTTCTTACTACAAAAATACTCATTATAGAACTTAAAAGTGCTACAACTACCCCTACTATTATGTATTCCATATCCGAAACCTTAACTCGTTATTATATAATCAGCTTGAATATCATATTTATCAGAAAGTATTTTATCGCTTTTGCAAAGTGTTAATTGAGTAAAAATAAGTTTAGGTTTGTAATCTATCCTGTCAAAAAATCTATCATACATTCCTTTTCCAAAGCCAATTCTTTTGCCAATAGCATCTACCCCTACAATAGGTACTATAGCAACATCAATTTTTGCGGCCTTAAAAAAAGAGTTATTTGGCTCTTTTATTCCAAACTTCTTACCATGTAATGGTAATCTGTACTTAACAATCTTAAAACTATCACCTATCATATAAGGAACATAAACATTTTTGTTTTTATATTTTCTTAATTTATTTATTAAAGGTTTAACATCAACCTCTGTTCCTAGTGGTACATATAATAAAATATTTTTTACTTCTTTTAATTTTATAAAGTTTTCTAATTTTTTAATAATAATTTTGTCTTTATAATACTTTGAAAAACGACTTGAAAATTCTAATTTTTTAATACACAATTTTCTAAAATCACTCTTGTGATTTACATTCATATTTAAGCCTCACTTGGGTAAAATTCCTACCCAACAAATAATTTTACCTAAAGGAATTAAAATGCAGTTTAAAACATTAGCATTTTTATCAATTTTATCGATTTTATTTTTTACAGGCTGTAGTTCAGAAGATAAAAAAACTACTCAACAGTCGCAAAATAGCCATGAGTCAAGTATTCAAAGCAGTAAAAAAGAGATAAAATTATCAACAATTGATAATAAAAACATCACAATAATTAAAGAGAATGAAAAAATTATTATCAAAGAGTATCCAAATAAGATTGTACTATTAAATTTCTTTGCAACTTGGTGTCCACCATGTAAAGCAGAAATTCCAAATCTAATTGATTTACAAAATAAATATTCAAAAGATTTCGTAGTAATAGCAGTTTTATTAGAACAAGGTAAAACAAATGAAGAGATTGCATCTTTTGCAAGTGATTTCAAAATAAATTACCCAGTAACAAATAGTAAAGGTAATTTTGAATTATCAAATAGCATAGGCCCAATCAAATCTATCCCAACAATGTTTATGATAGATAAAGACTCAAATATTTTCCAAAAATATGTAGGAATAGTTCCTATAGAAATGATGGAAATGGATATCAATAAAGTTTTAAAAAAGTAGAAGGTAATTAATGTTTAGTTTTTTTAAGAAAAAGAAAAAAGAAGAACCTAAAGTAGAAGAAGTACAGGTTGTTGAGGAAGTACAAGA
>DKNG01000255.1:8133-8362 GCA_002470185.1 Arcobacter sp. UBA7394
AAATAGCACACCTGATAAAGAAGAAAATACTCCTAGTAAAGATGAAACTACAGAAGAAGTAGTTGAAAATATACAAAAGGAAGAAGAACCTTCAAAAGAAGAAGCTATTGTTGAAGAAATAATAGAAGAGAAAATAGAACCTGAAGTTATTGAAGAAGTAGCACAAGAGGTAGTTGAAGAAAAGATTGAAGAACCTAAAGAAGAAAAGAAAGGTTTCTTTTCAAGAGCT
>DKNG01000097.1:0-2546 GCA_002470185.1 Arcobacter sp. UBA7394
CCATCATGAATTAATTCATAAGCAGAATATATAATAAACAATGAAATAGCAGAACCTACAATAACATCTATAATTTCAAAACCAGTTACATTTACAAGAACTAATGAAACTAAAACAGCTGCATTTGTATAAACATCAGTTTTATAGTGTAAAGCATCCGCTTTAATAACCATAGAACCAGTTTTTTTAGCAATTTTATTTAGATACATTACTAAGAAAACAGTGATAAATAAAGATAAAATCATAACAATTAATGAAATATCTAAATATTGAGATACTGTACCATCCATTGCTTTTTTAATTGCATGGTAAAGTAAGAACAATCCTGACATTGTAATAATAGTACCTTCAATAACAGAAGCTAAGGCTTCAATTTTTCCACGACCATAATTAAATGTTTTATCAGCTGGTTTTTCAGAGTTTGTAATAGCAAAATAGTTGAAAATAGATACGAACATATCTAGAATAGAATCGATTGCAGAAGCAAGTACTGCTACTGAACCACTTGCAATACCAATTACAAGTTTCATTAAAGTAAGTAGTGCAGCAACAGATGTAGATACAACTGTTGCTTTTTTTTGTAGAGTCATAATTATTTAGATTCTACGAAATCTTTGATTCTTCTAATACCTTCTTCAATACTTGCTAAATCAGTAGCAAAAGAGAATCTAAAGTAACCCTCAGTACCAAAAGCTAGTCCTGGTACAACTGCTACACCTTTTTCTTCTAATAATTCTGCTGCGAATTTCATAGAATCTGGTGTAACTTCTTTGATGTTTACGAATAAGTAGAATGCACCTTGTGGTTTAACACAAGAGATACCCTCAATTGCATTGAATGATTCAATTGCAACATTTCTTCTTTTTTCAAATTCAACTCTCATCATTTCAATGTCAGCATCAGCATGACCTTCAAGTGCAGTAATTGCTGCATGTTGAGTAATTGAGTTAACATTTGATGTTACTTGACCTTGAAGTTTGATCATTGCTTTAATAATCTCTGTTTTAGGAGTAGCAATATATCCAAATCTCCAACCAGTCATAGCAACTGCTTTACTTAAACCATTAATTGTAATAGTTCTCATAAACATATCGTGAGAAACTTCAGCTGCTGCTGTGAATTTTTCACCATCGTACATGATTTTTTCGTACATTTCATCAGAGAATACTAAAATATCAGTACCTTTTAAAACTTCACCAATCTCTTCAAGTTCAGCTCTTGTATAAACTGCACCTGTTGGGTTAGATGGTGTATTTAATAAAAGAATTTTAGTTTTAGGAGTAATAGCATCTTTAACTTGTTGTGCTGTTACTTTGAATTCTGTTGAATCATCTGTCTCAATAAATACTGGAACACCATCAGAGTATTTCACTTGCTCAGGATAAGTAACCCAGTATGGTGCTGGAATAATTACTTCATCACCTTTCTCTATTAATAATTGAAAAAGATTAAATAATGAATGTTTAGCTCCATTACTTACAACAATGTGATCTAATTGATATTCTAAATTATGATCTTTTTTTAACTTATTAATAATTGCTTGTTTGGTTTCGATAATACCTTCTACAGCTGTGTATTTTGTGTACCCGTCTTGGATAGCTTTAATAGCTGATTGTTTAATAACTTCAGGTGTATTAAAATCAGGCTCGCCCGCACTGAAACTTAATATATCTTTACCTTGATCTTTAAGATCTCTAGCTAAGGCAGTAATTGCCATAGTTACCGATGGAGATAAGTTTTCCATTCTGTTTGCAATTTTCATAAATGTATTTCCTCACATATAATCTAGTATTATATTTTCATGGTATATAATGCGGGATTATACAAAAATAATACTTAAGGAATTGCTTGAATTTTGAATATAAATTAGAATCTATTAGCATAAATGTCAAACTAGAAAACAAAAGACATGTAAAACATTGTTACTTAAGGGTTTTAGACTCAAATTTAGTGCAAATTAAGGCAAATATCTATTTTTCGCAAGAAGATGCAAAAAAATTACTACAAAAAAAAGAATCTTGGATTTTAGAGCAAATCAAAAGATTAGAAAAAAATGCCTTGAATGAAGATGAATTCTTATATTTTGGCAAAATACAGAAAAAAGAGCTTTACAATATTAAAGATGTAGATAAATTTTATAAAGAGAAAATTCAAGAATACATACCTTATTTAGTAGATAAACACTCAAAACTTATGAGACTTTATCCAACTTCAATAAAATATAGAAAAAACAAAAATACTTGGGGCTCATGTAATCATAAAAATGGTTTGAATTTTAATACTTTACTTTGTAAGTTTCCACTTGAAGTTATGGAATATGTAGTTATTCATGAATTAGCACATATCAAACATAAAAATCATTCAAGAAAATTTTGGGATTTAGTAGAAATGTATTGTCCTAATTATAAAAATGCAGAAGAGACACTTAGGAGTTTTTTATAAGTTCTCTAATTTGTTCTACTTGTTTATGTAGTTTTTCATCTTTTATATTATTTTCAAAAATCCCATAAGATCTTTCATTAAAAAATGGTTCCACTTCATCTTTT
>DKNG01000097.1:2618-3461 GCA_002470185.1 Arcobacter sp. UBA7394
TTTTTACTAAATGAGTATAATTTGTCATATCGAAATACAGCAACTTCTTTTATATCTTTAAATTCTGGAAGCATTTTTGCATAATCCATAATCATCTTTTTTTGATAGTTTAATTCTGTTTGTGCAACTGGATGTAAAACAGCAATTGAAAGTTTTTCTTTTCTATAAAATGCAAATAAGACATAATTCATTATTTTCTTAATTAATATTTTTTCTAGGAAACTATGCACTTTATATCTTTTTCTTACTTCTCCAAACTCTCTTTGGTCTGCGATGTTTGTTAGGATATTGTTAGTAGTTTTAAATTGTTTATAACTAACTTTTTTTAAATTAGCAGTTTTTTCTTCAGATGAAAAAAAAGATTTTTTTAATTCCTGTTTGAAAGTTAATTCATCTTCCAAGCCCATATATTCCTCTTTCAGTAAGGTGTTTATCAGTTTTTCTAGTGTAGCATTAAGCCAATATTATAAAATAGGATACAAACAATTATGATCAAATATTTTACTTATGCAATTATAGCAGGATTTATATTATCTTTTAGTGGCTGCGGATTCAAAGGCGACCCAATATATGTAGAAGACAAACAAATAGAAGTTAAGAAAA
Organism: Arcobacter sp. UBA7394; assembly: GCA_002470185.1. Taxonomy (GTDB): domain Bacteria; phylum Campylobacterota; class Campylobacteria; order Campylobacterales; family Arcobacteraceae; genus Poseidonibacter. Next base: position 3,222 of record DKNG01000097.1, read on the forward strand.
CAGGGGAAGTATCAAAATAATGGTTTACGATTACGTTATTATTGGTACGGGTATTGCTGGTTTAAACGCTGCAAGACTTATTCCAAAAGATAAAAAGGTTTTAGTCTTATGTAAAAAATCTACATGGGATTGTAATACATTTTGGGCACAAGGTGGAATTGCTAGTGCTGTTGATGAAGATGATATTCCCGATCATATTCAAGATACATTAACAGCTGGAGTTAATCATAATGATTTAGA
>DKNG01000097.1:3636-7940 GCA_002470185.1 Arcobacter sp. UBA7394
AGAATGATGCATATGTTCTTATTAGAACAATGTCACCATCAAATTGTTACAGAAGCTGTTGTAAATGATTTATTAATACAAGATGATATTTGTTATGGAGTTCAGTATTTTACATCTGAGACTGAACAAACAGTTGCTTATGCTCATAATACAATTATTGCAAGTGGTGGAGTTGGTTCAATATATAGATACCATACAAACTCAACTGCAATTGCAGGTGAGATTCAAGGAATCATTAGCGAAAAAGGTTTAGCTTTAAAAGACATGGAGATGATGCAATTTCATCCAACTGTTGTAAAAGGTACACATTTTGCTAGAAAACCTCTATTAAGTGAAGCCCTAAGAGGTGAGGGTGCTCATATTGTAGATGACCATGGAAATAGATTTTTATTTGCTTATCATAAAGATGGAGAGTTAGCTCCTAGAGATGTAGTAAGTAGATCAATATTTGATTATCATCAAAAAACTGGAACTAATGTATATCTATCTTTTGAAAACTTTGAAAAACCATTTTTCAAAAAGAGATTCCCAAATATATATGCTAACTTAAAAGATTTAGGTTATGACTTACCTTTTGAGAGAGTTCCAATCTCTCCTGCTTTTCATTATTCAATGGGTGGAATAGAAACATCCCTTGATGGAAAAGTAAAAGGAATGAAAAATTTATATGCAGTTGGTGAAGCAGCTTGTACTGGAGTTCATGGAGCAAATAGATTAGCTTCGAATTCTTTGCTTGAAGGACTGGTATTTTCGCAACTTTCAATAGAAGATACTTTAAAAAATGATTTTAAAATATCATATGAAAATTATACGAACGATATAAAATCCTACATTCGAAATCAAGGTATTGATAAAAATATCAAAAATAACTTGAGAAAGATTATGTGGGATAATGTGGCTATTGTTAGGAACCCTAGCAAACTTGTGGTTGCATTAAATCAAATAGAAAAATATTTAGAAGAAGATGTGGGTAGGCTGTTATTTTTAAGGCTACTTACGGCAAAATCTATTTTAAAATCTGCTCTTATGCGAAAAGAATCGCTTGGAGCTCATTATATCAAGGAGAATTAATGTTTAAAGTTTTGATTTCATTACTTTTTATGTCAGTAGCTATGTTTGCTGCTGGTGGTGGGGGTGAACATGTTGAAAACCCTGACATAACAATGACATGGGTTGGTTTATCATGTCTATTAATATTTGCTATTGGATACTATTTTATTGCTGCTGAAGATAAATACGAAATTGATAAGGCAAAACCTGCTTTATTTATTGGTACATTTATGTTTATTTTAGTTGCTATTTATTATGTGATGAACGGTTTAAATATGGATCTTATTCATCTTCAAGCTAATCACTTAATCTTAGAAATTGCTGGTATTTTCTTTTTCTTATTTGTTGCAATGACATATATAGAATCTTTAATTCACATGGGTGTATTTGATGTTTTAAAATACAAACTTGTAACAAAAGGATATACATATAAGCAATTATTCTGGGCAACTGGACTTATCGCATTCTTCTTATCTCCAATTGCTGATAACTTAACAACAGCATTAATTTTAGCAACGGTTTTAATTACTATTGAGAAAAAAAGATTAGATTTCTTAGTACCTGGTGCTATTAATATTGTTGTTTCTGCAAATGCTGGTGGTGCTTGGTCTCCATTTGGTGATATTACTACACTTATGGCATGGACAGCAGGTAAGGGAACATTTGTTGATTTCTTATTCTTATTCCCAGCTTCTATTATAGGTTATTTAGTAACAGCATTCTTATTATCTAAGTTTGTTCCTAATGAGACACCACCATTTGACGCAGAAAAAGAGAAAAAACCGCAGATGGCAAAAGGTGCTAAAGTAGTTATGGTATTAGGTATCTTAACTATTGCTTGTGCTGTACTTTCTCACCAAATATTACATTTACCAGCTATGTGGGGTATGATGTTCGGTTTAGCTGTACTTAAAGTATACTCTTATGGGTTAAAAAAAGAATATGGTCAAGATCACTTTAAAATTTTTGATTCAATTGCAAAAGTAGAATATAACACATTATTATTCTTCTTTGGTATTCTTTCTGCTGTTGGTGCATTATACTTTATTGGTTGGTTAGCATTAGCTGCAGTTGTTTATGATCCTTCAGTTCTTGGACCTACATGGTCAAATATTGGAGTTGGATTCTTATCTGCAATTGTTGATAATATTCCAGTAATGTCTGCGGTACTTAAAGCAAACCCAACTATGGGACTTGATCAATGGATGCTTGTTACATTAACAGCTGGTGTTGGTGGATCGATGATTTCATTCGGTTCTGCTGCTGGTGTTGGTGTTATGGGTAAACTTCACGGAATTTATACTTTTAGTTCACATATGAAATATGCTTGGACAATCGTAATTGGATACTTTGTATCTATTGGTGTTTGGTATGTTCAATATCAAATGCTAGGAATTGGTCACTAAGACTTTTTCTTAAAAAACAAAAGCTATCAGGGGTTTCCTTGATAGCTTTTTTTATGCAAATAAAAAACTAATTTTGTTGTAACAAACTATATTATAAAAGGGTACAAATGTTTGGATGGCTTTTTAAAAAGAAAGAAGAAAAGAAAACAAAGAGAGCTCGTACTTTTGTATGTAAACATTGTAAATATACCTGTGAAGGTTGTGATACAAGATTTTGTTATGCATGTTATTCTAACCCCGGAAATCCATGCCCTAGATGTGGCAAAACTAACTTACAAGATAAAGAAAGTAACACTTCAAAAAACGCTTAACTATATTTTTACTCCACTTTGGATATAATCCGCACTTATTAATGATTGAAAAATCACATAGAGGATATGAAAATATGAAACATGTACCAATAGTAGTTTTAGATTTTGGTAGTCAATATACACAGATTATTGCTAGAAAACTTAGAGAATCAGGTGTGTATTCTGAGATTGTACCATACTCTGAAAGTATTGAAGATATTATGGCAAGAACTCCTAAAGGAATTATTCTTTCAGGTGGTCCAGCTTCTGTTTATGCTGAGGATTCTTATCATCCAGATGCTACAGTATTCGAGCTTGGTCTTCCAATTCTTGGAATCTGTTATGGTATGCAGCTTATTTCTCAACACTTCGGTGGATCAGTAATTCCTGCGGATCACCATGAGTACGGAAAAGCTAAATTAGACTTCAAAAAAGAAAACCCAATTTTCAAAGACACAACTGACGGTCAAATCGTTTGGATGTCACATGGAGATAAAGTAGAAAATATTCCTGCTGGTTTTGAACAAATTGCTACAAGTGAAAACTCACCATACGCAGCAATTGCAAATACTGATAGAAACGTATATGCATTCCAATTCCACCCAGAAGTATATCATTCACAAGAAGGTTCAAAACTTCTTAAAAACTTCGCAAAACACATTTGTGGTTGTGAATCAACTTGGAACATGGGTTCATTTGCAAAAGAGCAAATCAAGAAGATTAAAGACCAAGTAGGTGATAAAAAAGTATTATGTGGTGTATCTGGTGGGGTTGACTCATCTGTTGTTGCTACATTATTAGCTGAAGCTATTGGTGATCAATTAATTCCAGTATTTGTTGATAATGGATTATTAAGAGCAAACGAAAGACCTCAAGTTGAAGCTATGTTCAAAGCAAGAGGTGTTCCTTTAATTACTGTTGATGCATCTGAGCAATTCCTTTCTAAATTAGAAGGTGTTACAGATCCAGAAACAAAAAGAAAAATCATCGGTGAAACATTCATCGAAGTATTTGACAAAGAAGCTAAAAAACACGATGGTATCGAATTTTTAGCACAAGGTACTTTATATACTGATGTTATTGAGTCTGTATCTGTAAAAGGACCTTCAAAAACTATCAAATCTCACCATAATGTTGGTGGTCTTCCTGATTGGATGACATTTGAGTTAATTGAGCCATTAAGAGAAATCTTCAAAGATGAAGTAAGATTACTTGGATTAGAGCTTGGATTACCAAAAGATATGATTGGAAGACATCCTTTCCCTGGTCCTGGATTAGCTATTAGAGTTATGGGTGACGTTAATTCTCCTGACTTAGAAATCCTAAGAAAAGCTGATACTATTATGTTAGACGTATTACATGCAACTGGTTACTATGATAAAACATGGCAAGCATTTACAGTATTATTAAACGTAAAATCAGTAGGTGTTATGGGTGATAATAGAACTTATGATAACACTGTGTGTGTTAGAATCGTAGAAGCAACTGATGGTATGACTGCAACATTTGCACATATCCCTCATGATATCTTAGAAACAATCTCAAGAAGAATCATCAA
>DKNG01000098.1:0-5577 GCA_002470185.1 Arcobacter sp. UBA7394
GATAATGAGTGAAACTCCATAGGTAAATCTTTTTTATCTATTTGAGTAAGTGATTTTTCATCCATATTAGATAGTTTTTTATTAATCTGTAAAATAGGTTTTAATAATGACTTAGATACTACAAGTGAGTATATAAGCATAAGTAAAAATCCTGGAATTGCCAAAATAAATAAGTTCTTGAAAATTATTGAGTATAGTAGCTCTCGCTCAAAATTAATATTTCTTTTTATCTCTAAGAATTTTCTTTTCTCCAAATCAAATGGATATAAAAGTTTAATATAAAAGTTATTCTCTTTTTTATATGTAAAAAATTTGTGTGCTTTTAATTTTGGATTATTTACTAAATCAATAGATACATCATCATTTTGAATACTTTTGAAAGTATTAAAATTTATCTCTTTATTGTAAGCTGCTGTATAAATCTTTTTAGCATCTTGAAGCATGTTTTTTTGGATGTTTTCGTAAATAGTACTTCTTGAGTACTCATAAAAAATAAATGAAAGTGTTATTATAAAAAGCGAAGTTGCTATTATAAGTTTAGTATAAAACTGTTTATAAATGCTCTTCGCTTCCATAATTCTAACCTAGTTAAGGAGTTTTGTTATTTTGTTTCTTCGTCTTTGTTATCAGGGTAACAGAATCTATAACCTCTTCTTCTAATTGTTTCAATAGTAGAGATGTTTAATGGTTTATCCATTTTTTGTCTAATTTGGTTAATTGCAACTTCAATTACGTTTGGAGTTACTAATTCTGGTTCTTCCCAGATTGCGTCTAATAATTGCTCTTTAGATACAATTTGATCTCTGTGTCTTGCTAAGTGTGTTAAAACTTCAAAAGGTTTACCTTTTAATTCAATTTCTTCACCAGCATATTCGATTTTTTCTTCATCAGGGTTAATTGATAATTCATCAATCTCGATTACATTTGTTCCACCGAATCTTAATCTAGCTTCAATTCTAGCTAATAAAATATCGAAATCAAATGGTTTTTTAATGAAATCATCTGCACCAGATTTTAATGCTTCAATTTCAGATTCTTTATCATCTCTTGCTGAAATGATTACAACAGCAGTTCTTGAACTTCTGTTTTTAACAATTTTACATAACTCAATACCATCACCATCTGGTAACATCCAGTCTGTTAATACTAAGTCATAGTTTCTGATATCAATAAAGTATTCAGCATCTTTGTAATTTTCTGCAGCATCTACTTGATATCCAAAATCAGTAAGACCTTCTTGCAGTGTTCTATTTAAAGTTATTTCGTCTTCAATTATTAAAATTCTCATATATTTGGGTCCCTTAAATTTAAGTTAAGTTTAAATTTTGTCGGAATTGTACCATAAAAATTTACAAATTTAAAGGCTTTTTAAGGTAAATTTAGAAATTTCTTAAGAAAAGCTTGTTTCATGGCTTGAATGTTTTAAGTATTAATTGTTTATTAACTAAGAATGGTTACAATATGCCCATATAAATAATTAAGGAATAAAATGAAGAAGATAGTTTTAAGTGTTATAACAACTCTAGCCTTAAGCACTGCTACATTAAGTGCTGCTGATTATTATGCAACAGTAGATGGAGAAAAAATTACAAAGAATGATGTGGCTGTAGTTTTACAAGATCCAAGAATTAATTTTGAAACATTACCAAAAAGTGCTCAAAAGCAAGTTTTAGAGCAAATCATCAATAAAAAACTTATTGCAAATCAAGCATTTAAAGAGGGTGTTGAAAATGATAAAGACTATAAACAAGCATTAGCTAAAGTTAAACAAGACTTAGCATTCCAAGTATGGCAAAAAAATCAATTAGAAACATTAAAAGTTTCTGAAAAAGAACAAAAAGAGTTCTTTGATAAAAATAAAGAAAAATTCCAAGTTCCTGCAAACTTAGAAGCTAGACATATTTTAGTAAAAACTGAAAAAGAAGCTAAGGCTTTAATTGCAAAACTTGATAAAGCTAAAAAGAAAGAAGACACATTCGTTGAATTAGCTAAAACTAAATCAGTTGGACCTACAGCACCTAAGGGTGGATATTTAGGAAAATTCCCAGCTAATCAAATGGTTCCTGAGTTCTCAAAAGCAGCTCAAGAGTTAAAGAAAAATACTTACTCTAAAAAACCAGTGAAAACTCAATTTGGTTACCATGTAATCTTCTTAAAAGATAAAATTGCAGCTAAATCATTATCTTTTAAAGAAGTTAAAGGTAATATTTCAAAAATGTTATTAGGTAATGCTTATAACAAAAGAGTTAAAGAAATCGCTGACGATTTAAGAAAAAAAGCTAAAATAGTTATTAAATAAAAAATTCAAGGAGAACAATTTGGGTGTATTAGATGTAGTAAAACCAGGAGTATTAACAGGTAGCGAAGCAAAAAAACTTTTTGCTTATGCTAAGGAGAATAAATTTGCAATTCCAGCAGTAAACGTAGTAGGAACTGATTCTGTAAATGCAATATTAGAATCAGCAGCAAAAGTTAACTCTCCAGTTATTATTCAGTTTTCAAATGGTGGAGCTCAATTTTTCGCAGGTAAAGGTCTAAAAGTTGATAATGCAGCTATCTTAGGTGGAATCAGTGGTGCACAACATGTACACACAATGGCTGAAGCTTATGGTATCCCTGTAATATTACATACAGACCACGCTGCTAGAAAACTTTTACCATGGATTGATGGTTTATTAGATGCAGGTCGTTCTCACTTTGAAAAAACTGGAAGACCATTATATACTTCTCATATGTTAGACTTATCTGAAGAGTCTTTAGAAGAAAATATTGGTACATGTGTTGAATACTTCAAAACTATGAATGAACTTGATATGATGATTGAAATTGAATTAGGAATTACTGGTGGGGAAGAAGATGGTGTTGATAACACTGAAGTAGATAATGCTTTATTATATACTCAACCAGAAGAAGTATGTTATGCATATGAGCAATTATCAGCTGTAAGTGAAAACTTCACAATTGCTGCTTCATTTGGAAATGTTCATGGTGTTTATAAGCCAGGAAACGTTGTATTATCTCCAAAAATCTTAGATAACTCACAAAAATTCATTGCACAAAAACACAATGTAGAAGCAAAAGCTGTTGATTTTGTATTCCACGGTGGTTCTGGTTCTGAGCTTTCAGAAATTAGAGAAGCTATTGAATATGGTGTAATTAAGATGAATATTGATACTGATACACAATGGTCTTTTTGGGACGGTGTAAGAGCGTACGAAGCTAAAAATAGAGATTACTTACAAGGTCAAATCGGAAACCCTGATGGTGAAGATAAACCTAACAAATCTTACTATGACCCAAGAAAATTCTTAAGAGCAGGTCAAGAATCAACAATTGCTAGATTAGAAGTAGCTTTTTCTGATTTATGTTCTTTAAATAAAAACTAATTATATGAATGGAAGCTTTTAGCTTTCATTCTAGTTATTTAGTTTTTCTCTTTTTGTTTCTTGTTTTAGAAACTCTTTTCTCATTGATTTTAAAATTATATTGAATATATTTTTTTGCTAAAAACTCTGAACTACTATACATTTCATCTAATAAAGTTTTTACTTTCCAAACATTTATATTATCACGTTCGCAAAGTTTCTTTTTTATTTCTAAATTATTTTTATTGTAAATATCGATGATTTTGTCGAAAGGAAAGTCTTCAAGGAAAGGATAGGTTGATAAAGACTTCCCGTATTCTTTTTTGTAGGAATATAGTAGACTGAATGCAAAAAGCTCTGGAATCCACTGAGAACCTGATGAAAGCTTAGTAGAAAATAGATTAGTTAAATATGTATAATATACTTTCATAGGCTCTAAGTTTAATGCGATTTGTTTATTTAAAACAGATTGATTTTTATTTTTAAATATTTCAAACAATGTCTGCGTTGTTATAATATTATTATCAAGATATTTGTGGAGAGAACAAATGTGTTTTTCAATAAAATCTAATTCTTCTTGTTTTATCCCAACTATCAATTCATTTGATTTATTAATAAAGTCTTTAGTATTGTACTCTTTTAGCAAATGATGTATTATCATTAGCAAAGTATCAAGTTTTAACTTTTTCAAATTAGTTGATTGTGATTGTTTTAACACAAGATTGAATTGTCTGTTTTTTTCCATAACCGTTCCAAAACTATATAACTTTAAATCTGCACATATTGTAGAGTTTTTTTTCTTTTTATTCTTCTTTTTTATTGCTAAATAAATTGTTCATTAGTGCTTATTTTATATAAAATTAATGCTATAATGTCCTATGAAAAAAGAAACCCTACAAAAAAGAACTAAAATTGCCAATGATATTATGTATTATATTTATACACATATTGATACAAACATTGATATTGAGGACTTAAGTATCGACTTGGGAGTGAGTAAATTTCATATGCATAGAATTTTTAAAGATGCTTTTGGAAAGAATATATATGAAAGTGTAAAGTCTATTAGATTACAAAAGGCTTCTAATCTTTTATTAACTAATAAATACTCAACTATCTCTAATGTGGCTAATTTATGTGGTTATTCATCACAATCTTCTTTTATCAAAACATTTAAAGATAGATTTGATATGACACCAAAACAGTGGAAAAATGGCGGATACAAAGAATATTCTCATAAAATTCTACAACAATCTCCTAAGGCTATGAGCTCAAAAGCAAATTTTGATATTAAACCAACTATTGTAAAAATGCCAAAAATGAAGAGTTTTTATATTAGAAACCAAGGTTATAATATCTCTATTCAAGAAACATGGCAAAAACTTCATGTTTGGACTTTATCTAATGATATTAAAAACTATCAGGAGATTGCACTTTTTCATGATAATCCAACTATTACACCTTTAAATGAATGTCAATATATTGCTTGTGTTGTAACAGAAGATATAGAAGAAGTTAAAAGTGATAGATTACCAAATTTTTTAATTTCAGATGGAATATATGCAAAGTTTGATCTAAAAGGAAAACATGGAGATGTATTAAAACTTATTCACTGGGTTTACCATGAATGGCTTCCATCTAGTGAGTTTGAAACTAGCACAAAACCTTCTTATGCTATTTATCATAAAAACAACTTTTTAAGTGAAGATAATGAATTTGAGTTAAGTTTTTATGTATCTGTAAAGTTTTAAAAAAATAGTCATAAAATATTACTTTATAACTAAAAAAAACGTATAATATTATTACAAAAAGGAAAACAAATGAATATAAAACTATCTTTAAAAAATATCAATAAAATAAAATCAGATATAGAACTTGTTTTTGTAAAAAATATAAAAAAGCTTTCAAAAGTTGAACAAAAACTTTTAAATAAATTATCTTTTTCAACAAAAGCTTTTGATACATATTTTGATGCAAATACAAATAAGTTTTATCTTGCTTGTGAAAAACAAAAAAATGAAGATTTAAAACTTGCTGTTTGTACTGCAATTAGAGCTATTAAAAAACTAAATATCAAAAGTGTAAAACTATCACTTGTTCAAAATGATAAAGAGTTAAAAATTCAAGATCTAGTAGAAGGTTTAGAATTAGGGTTTTATGAATTCTCTAGATATAAATCAGATGAGAAAAAGAAAAAAGAGCTTCAAATTAT
>DKNG01000098.1:5661-5836 GCA_002470185.1 Arcobacter sp. UBA7394
ATAATGCTATAAGCATAACTTCAAGTGTTAATATGGTTAGAAATATAGTAAATACTCCTCCTGAGGATTATTATCCAGAAGTAATGGCAGAAGATGCTTTAATGATTGCTAAGAACAATGACCTACAGTGTTTAGTCCATGGGGAAGAGTATTTATTAGAAAATGGAATGAATGC
>DKNG01000098.1:5937-6069 GCA_002470185.1 Arcobacter sp. UBA7394
ATTGTATTAGTAGGAAAAGGTCTTACTTATGATTCAGGTGGACTTAGTTTAAAAATTGGTGATTCTATGGTATCAATGAAATGTGATAAAAGTGGTGGTTCAGCTGTTTTAGGTGTAATGAATACATTAAAA
>DKNG01000098.1:6278-6831 GCA_002470185.1 Arcobacter sp. UBA7394
TTTGATTATGCAACACTAACAGGAGCTTGTATAGTAGCCCTTGGAAATCAAACAATTGGAACAATGGGACATAGTGATAAACTAAAAGCTAAAATGCAAAAAGCTGCAAATACTTCTGGGGAATTAATAGGATTGCTTCCATTTAATAGATACTTACCGCCAATGTTAAAAAGTGGAATTGCTGATATTGTAAACTCTACTTCTTCACGAGCAGCAAGTGCTATTACAGCAGGATTATTCTTAGATAACTTTGTAAAAAAAGAGAATAAGAAAAAATGGTTACATTTAGATATTGCAGGTGCTGCTTATAGTGAAAGTCCATGGGGATATAATTCATTTGGGGGAACAGGTGCAGGAGTTAGATTAACTCTTGATTTTATTAAGAATTTAAATAAATAGTAGGTCTTGCCTACTATTTACTTTTTAACTAATTTTCTTGTAAAACAATAGGTTTTTCGTAAGATACATTGTATTTTTCAAAGATATCTTTTAATAAACCTTTTTTATAATACTCTTCAATAAAACCTTCAAGTTCATATCCTAAAGCTCTAAA
>DKNG01000098.1:7003-8378 GCA_002470185.1 Arcobacter sp. UBA7394
AAAGCTTTACTAGCATCAAGTATTGATACATAATGTCTTACATTAGCTTTTAATTTACCTTGAAAAGACACAGTGAAGTGTGCATCTGGCAAGGTATCTAATTCAACTCCAATTGTATTAAATTGAAATTGAGCTAGACTATTAATTTCAGGTATTTTTTCTTTATCTGTAGCAATTACCCAACTTTCAGCATGATATGGTGCTTTCATAACTACTAATTCGTTAGATAATTCTCCAGTTGATTTCTCTCTTTGCCTAATAAATTTATAGTCAAAGGGTACACGAAGCATAACATCTGCTTTTGTTTTATGGATAAGGTGACCTTTCCAAATTACATTTCTTAAATCATCTTCTAAATTCTCATCAGAACCAGTCCAATACCACTTAGGTTTTACATTTAAAGATTTAGCTAAAAGTTTGCCCAATTCAATATCTATGCCCTTTGCTACACCATCTTCCATATATGAGTATGGAGGAAAATTTTCATAGATTGCAATGATTATTTCATCTGAATCATGAATCTCCTCAAGTGATCTTGCACTTAATGATGACAATAATAAAGTGATTAGAAATGTAATTTTAAAAAACATATCTTATAAATCATCCGTTGGTAATGTTTCAATCCATGATCTAATTGACCAAATTGCTTCAGGAGATAATACTTCTTTAAATGGAGGCATATATACATTTCCATTTCTTACTGCACCATCTTTTACTTTATTAATAAAATATTCATCAATATCATCATCAGCTGCATCAAGTGCTCTTAAATCAGGAGCAACACCACCTGAAACTGCACCTAATCCATGACATCTAGCACAGTTTGTGTTATATGCACTTTTCCCAATTTCAATAGCTGTAGGGTTTTCTCTTAATGGATTAACAATTACATCATCTGCAATTTTTTCTAATCCTTTTGTTTCTACTGGTTGTGGATTAACATCTCCATGTGAAAATGCTAATGTTGTAACTGCTAATAGTGATAAAGCAATTTTATTTATACTCTTCATAGTCTCTTCCTTTTCTCTTTGTATATTGAAAGTATATAATTACTTTATAGCCTGATTATAGCGGGTCTACAGAAATTTAGAATGCTATAATCAAGCTATAAAACTCCATTATAATAATTGAAATTATGAGGAGTTATTATGAAAATTAAATCATTATTTATTATGATGTTTTTATTTATTAATGTTTATGCAAATCAAACATTAAAAGTAGGTGTTTTAGCATTCGGAACAGTTAACTGGGAATTAGATGTAATAAAACACAATAAACTAGATAAGAAATATGGTATTGATTTACAAGTAGTAAAATTAGCCTCAAAAAATGCAGTATCAATAGCAATACAATCAAAAAGTGTTGATATTATTGT
>DKNG01000098.1:8537-8869 GCA_002470185.1 Arcobacter sp. UBA7394
AGATTAGGGGTATCAGGTGGAAGTGTAGATAAAACTTGGTTACTTTTTCAAGCTTATACAAAATCAAAGTATAATCAAAATCTAAAAAAAATAGTTGATCCAGTATTTGCTGCACCTCCAATTTTATATAAAAAAATGTTAGATAAATCCTTAGATGCTTCTATTAATTTTTGGCATTTTAATGCAAAGTTAAAAGCAAAAGAGTTTCGAAAACTAATTGATGTTCAAGAGGTATTTAATTCTTTTGATATTAGAAATGATGTTCCTTTAGTTGGCTGGACTTTCTCTCAAGAATTTGCAAAGAATAATAAGCAAGTTGTGAATAACTTTTT
>DKNG01000127.1:0-1821 GCA_002470185.1 Arcobacter sp. UBA7394
ATGACATTTACAGTAACATTGAGTGGAGAAGCTGCTGAAGATGTTACTTTTGATTATATATCAAATGATGTAACAGCAACAGCTGGTGCTGATTATACAGCAGTAAGTGGTCAAGGAACAATTACAGCAGGTACATTAACAACAACAATAGATGTACCAATTCTAGATGATAATATAGAAGAATTATATGAATCTTTAACAATTGATTTAAGTAATCCAAGTGCAAATGCAACTATATTTGATAATCAAGGTGTAGGTACAATTGTTGATGATGATTCTGAAAACTTATTTGGGAAAATTGTTATTAATGAAATAAGTTTAGAAGAAGTAAATGGAACTCCTCCTTTTATTGAGATTGTAAGTATTGTTGACAATGCCAGTGAAACAACAAAAGATACTATGGCTATTTTAGCTTTAGAAATAGTTGGTGAAAATGGTCAAATTTTAGTTATTGATCCTGGATTTATTAATAATACATTACCAGCAAAAGGTTTCTTAATGGTTTATGAAGATGGAACATGGGAAACATATACTAGTAATAATAATCTAAATAAATCTGGAACTTGGTCTGGTACATTATATGATGATAGTAATCCTAATGGGATAGCATATGTACCTAATACTCATACCTTTGATTTTGGAGATAGTACTTCAGATTCATTATCAGTGAATTTATTACAAAATGGTACGGATTCTATTGACTACTTTATTGCAAATAATCCAGTACCAGATACTACAAGTTATACACTTTCAGATGGAACTTGGACACAACCTGTTGGTGACTTCTCAAATGAATATACAACATTTGATGGAACGTATACAGATGATACATATTTCTCAAGAGTATTTAGAGAAGATGGATCAGTTATTACTGATAGCCATGTTGCATCAGATTGGACTACAACTTCAACAACAACAGAACATGCATATAATACAACGCAAGTTGCAGCTTTAGATCCAAGTGCACCTGATGCATTAGATGGTCAAAGTGTATTATTTGCTAATAATACAGGTGAAACACTTGAAGGTAAAGATGGCCCAGACTTCTTAATAGGTGGTAATGGCGCTGATACCTTAAATGGTGGAGATCATAATGACTACTTAGATGGAGGAAGTGGTGCTGATAATCTTGATGGTGGAGCCGGAGATGACACACTATTGTTTGATGAAAATGATATAAAAATCGATGGTGGTTCAAACTCATCTACCGATGATGATGTTTTAATCTTAGATACAAATGATGGAATTGATTTCTCAACTTTAGATAATAGTGTACTAAAAAATATTGATACATTAGATCTAAATCAAAATGGAGATCACACAATAACAAAACTATCATTACAAGATGTAATTGATATGACTGATAGTACAGATAAAACACTAAGAATTACAGGTGATTCTTCAGATAATGTAGAATTAAAAGACAGTCTAGCAGGATCTTGGACTAAAGATGTTCTTCCTGATGAGACAATTGATTCAGTAACTTATGATGTATATACAAATAGTGAAGATTCATCATATAAAGTACTTGTTCAAGTAGAAATAACTGACACAGTAATATAACATCTAACTTCGGTTAGGTGTTATACCTCTATTTAATCACACAAAATATACTTGATTTTTAACTGACATATTTTTCCTACAAAAAACTATATATAAAAGCTAAACTAACATAATAAGAAATATTAATAACTTTGTTCTAAAAGGACATATTATGAAAAAGAATATATGGATTATAGGAAGTAGTAGTGGTATAGGACTAAACTTAGTAAAAGAGTTTTTAAAAGATGGTTCAAGTGTAATTGCAAGTGCAAGAAGCGC
>DKNG01000127.1:1911-2614 GCA_002470185.1 Arcobacter sp. UBA7394
GATGTTTCAAATATTGATTCAATTATAAATGCAACAAAAGAAGTATTCTCAGTCAATGATCATTTGGATACAGTTTTTTTTAATGCTGGTGTTTATGAAAGTATGAAATATAATGAATGGAATATAAAAGACTTTGAAAATATGACAAATATAAACTATTTAGGAGCTGTTAGAGTTCTAAATACTTTAATACCCTATTTTGAAAAGCAAGGTTTTGGGCACTGTGTTTTTAATGCAAGTTTATCAACTTATTTTGGTTTACCTTATGGAGGAGCATATAGTGCTTCTAAATCTGCATTAGTAAATTTTGCTCAATCCATTCAACCTGAGTTATTAGCAAAAAATATACAAATACAAATAATAAATCATGGTTTTGTTAAAACAAGACTTACAGCAAAAAATGATTTTGATATGCCTGAATTAATGGATCCGGAAGATGCAGCGAAACAGATATACAATAATTTAAATGATACCTATAAATTTGAAATTAGATTTCCTTATAAATTATCCCTATTTCTAAGATTTTTAAATCTTCTTCCTTACAAATTATCCCTATCAATTACTAAAAGGTTTTTAAAATGATTTATGAAAAAAAACTTGAAGAGTATATAAACTTCTTTGAGAAACTAAACAAAGATATAAAAATCGATAAATATGCAGAAATATATGAAGAACATATTTATTTTGAGGACCCTTTTCAAAA
>DKNG01000127.1:2729-3138 GCA_002470185.1 Arcobacter sp. UBA7394
GAATGTGCAATAAATCAAAATATAGCATATATTCAATGGACATTTTCCTTTAAAATGAATGAAAAATCTTCTTTTGAGAGTATAACCGGTGTAAGTAGAGTTGAATTTGCTGAAAATGGAAAAGTAATATCTCATATAGATTATTGGGATAGTTCTAAAAATGTTTTTGAAAAAATACCAATATTAAGAAATATATTAATATTTATAAAAAATAAGATAAAAACATGAAAAATTTATTAAGAGTATTAACATACGGAATATTAGCAATACCAATTGCTTTTTTAGGATTACCACTTTATATATATTTACCAAACTTTTATGTAAATGAAGTAGGTATGAATGTAGCTGTTGTAGGAGCTGTTTTATTTATAGCACGATTATTAGATATGCTTGCTGACCCTTTTATTGG
>DKNG01000148.1:0-11532 GCA_002470185.1 Arcobacter sp. UBA7394
ACAGCGAATACAGAAAGTAGTGCTAATATTTTTAACATTATAATAAATCCTTTACATCATTCTTAACTTCATTTGTTAAATCTTCAAACTCACCGTTTGCTCTTTTAACATAAACTAATGTTGTAAAAAAACTTACTACAATAATTGCAGCTGCAACTGGGAATGCAATTGTCATAACACCCTCACCAGTTAATGTTCCTAATACACTAGGATTAAATGCAATTGTTAAAATATATGCATAAAACATCACTAATACGAAAATAGATAATTTCAGGGCGAAACTACTTCTTTTCTTAACTAACTCTTGATATTTAGAGTTATTTTTGATTCGTTGTACTAACTCATCATTCATTTTTGCCTCCTTAGTTATTTTATTCGAATTAAATAATAACATTTCTTAAAGTAAAGAAACGTAGCATTTACGTAGCATCCGAATAAAAATAAGACTAATTATACATAGTAAAAATTATATTAGACTATTATTAGTGTATTTTAAGTGTAATTTAATTTTGAGAAAGATTATATGTAACTTTTAGAAGCTAAAAAAAGAGAAATAATTCTAAAATTATTCTCTTTTCAATTTGTATAAAAAGTTGTCTTTGCAGGTGTGATATGTCTTAGTTTTAAAAACATCATTGAAGTCATAATTGCATCATTTAAAGCATCATGTTTTCCAAGTTCTGGAATATCTAATTCTTTTAAAATAGTATCGAATTTTAAATCAATAAATTCATATTCACTAGTTTTTTTCCTTGTTTTATAATACATTGAAGAAACTTCAATTGATTCATTAGGAAGTTTAATACCAATAAATTTTTTTGTATATTTTGAAATCATAGCAATATCAAAATTTATATAATATCCAACTATAGGACGATTTCCTATAAAATCTAATAGCTCTTTTATTGCAACTTCTGGCTCAACTGCATTTTCTAAATCAATAGGACGAATGTGATGAATTTTGATGGATTCAGCAGTAACATTTTTTGAAGGTTTAACAAAAATATTAAGAGTTTTTCTCATTAAGATTTTATTTTCTTTTATTAGAACTGCTCCAATTGAAAGTATTTCATCTTTTCTAGGACTAAGTCCAGTTGTTTCACAATCTAAACATATATATTCATGTTCTTTTGGTTTATCAAATAGATATAAATACTTATCATCTTTAAGTTTTCTTTTATTCCAGCTTTTTAAAAAATTATCAAACATTATGAGATCTTATCAATTTTAAATGTGAAGTTAATGAACTTTTTAAAATCACTAACAATTTTAAAAGAATCTTTTAATAAATCTCTTTCAATTTTCCCTAAAGTATGAGTATCTATTTCATTTGTAATTTTTTTATTCTCCTGAACATATTCAAGTTGAGCTTTTAATCTTAAAGTATTTACTACATCAAATGCTTCTTGTAATTCAGCTGCTTGCTCTTTTTCTAATACTTTTCTTTGCTCTAAAAGTTTTATTCTTTTTACTGTAGTTGTTTCTCTGATTCTCTCTCGTAAAGCAAGTGATCTAATTCCTTGTACTATTGGGAAAACAGCAGTTTTTTTAATATCAATATAATGAACTTTTGTCATAAAGTTTGCAATTGTACTTGGTGTATCAAAAGTTAGAGTAGCTTTTGCAAAATATGCCATAAATACATCTTTATCATGTAATTTGTAGAATAAATCATCTTTTAAATTAATTAATAAATCTTTATCTCCTGCAACTGCAAAAGAATCAAAAAATATAGCTAAATCCATGTAATTTTGCATATCAGGAGCTTCAATCCATCTAGCCGTTTCGCTTTTGTATTCACTTACTGTTTTACACCAAAATGGATTTGAAACCATAATATTCCCTTCACATGGGGGATAACCAAAGTCAATTAATGTTTCAGTAATTTTTTCCATATATGGTCTATACTCATTAACATCACTTCCATCTTTGATTACAAGTGCATTATCTTGGTCAGTTTTCATGATTTGTTCATTTCTACCTTCACTTCCCATTACAATAAAACAAGCATTTTTTTGTAACTCTTCTGGTAGAATTAATTTATATAATTTCTTATAAACTTTTGTATTTAATTGTCCAATTAAATTCGAGATGTGATTAACTTTTACGCCTTTCGCATGAAGTGATTTGATTATATTTAACAAATCTTTACTCGCAGATTTTAATTCTTCGATAGTTTTAGATTTTTTAATTTGAGTATCTACGACATAAGTGTTATTTGCAAAATGAGATAACACATCAATTTGTTCCAATATACCTAACATTTCACCTTCTGAATTAATTACTCCAACTCTTTTAATATTTCTTTTTATTAAAACTGAAAGTGCATCGAATAAATAGTCATCATTAAAAACTGTCATTAATGGGAATATTGCGATATCACTAACTGGAATAGATAAATTTCTTCCTTCTAACAAAACTTTTACTTTTAAAAGTGAATCTGTAATAATTCCATATTCATTATTATCGCCTTTAATAATAATTGTTGATGTTTTGTATTCCATAGATTTTTGAATTGCATCAATTAATTTTGTATCAGGTTCAACAATACAGGCATCATGAATTAATGAATCATCAACCTTTGCAATCATAAATGAAGATAGTTCAGAGGTATATTCTTTATCTTTAAGAGTTTTTAGTTTATTAACTAAATCTTTTAGAAAAAAATCTTTAAAAGCTTGATTTTCTTCAATTAACTTTAAAAAAGTATTTTTTTCTAATTCATAACAGATTAAATCTTCATGTACTTTAAATGTATTTTTACATTCACCATAAATAAGTGAGTTCGCATCAAAGGAATCTTCTTGGTGATAATCCATAACAATTTCATCATCACTGTATTCATATACAGTTCCTTTTATAATAATAAAAAAATGGTTTGAGATTTTCTCTGGACTAATTAAAACTGAATCTTTTGCATAATAAGCAATATCCATATGTTTTATACAAATATCAGATTGCTCTTTATTTAGAACTTCAAAAGGGTGGATGTTTGAAAGATAGGCTTCTTGATCTTGTAAACTCATATAGTGTCCTTGCAGTTAATATAATTTAATTATATATTAATAAAATGTAATATAAATGGAATTTTTTTATCGTTTCGGTAGATAATATTACTTTCTATTAATTAAAAATTTAGTTAATAGAAAACAATATAATAAAAAAAAAGTCAACCCGAAGGTTGACTTTTAGTAGGTTTTAGTGATCAACTGCCTCACCAGCACCTGAAGGAATTCTAATCTTTTCAACAAGATCTTGAATTTCTTGTGGTGGTTCTGGAGTCATTCTTGAAACAACTACTGCCACGATTAAGTGAAGTAATGTACCAATTGTACCAATACCTGTAGGTGCAATTCCTAAGAAGTAATCTTCTTTAGCTCCACCTAAGAATACGAAGTAGATAATGTAACCGAATGTGAAAATTAAACCAGTTAAAATACCAGCAATCGCACCTTCTTTATTCATTCTCTTATCGAATACACCAAGGATAATAGTTGGGAAGAATGCTGCTGCCGCTAAACCAAATGCGAACGCAACAACTTGTGCAACAAATCCAGGAGGGTTAATCCCTAAGTAACCAGCAACACAAATTGCAGCTACTGCTGAAACTCTTGCCCACATTAACTCAGTTTTTTCGTTTAATGTAGATTTACCAGTTTCTTTATCTTTAAAGATTACTTGTCCCATAAGGTCATGTGAAATTGCTGATGCAATTACAAGTAATAAACCTGCTGCTGTAGATAATGCTGCTGCAAGACCACCAGCTGCGATGAATGCGATTACCCAGTTAGGTAAGTTTGCAATCTCTGGATTTGCAAGTACCATGATATCTCTATCAACGTATAACTCATTTGCAATTCCGTTTCCTTTAGCTAATTCAGCTTCACCAGCTGGACCTTTAGCATTAGTTACAAGTCTATGACCATCTTCTGCTCTTTTATCACCATCAAATGCTGGTTTACCTTTTGCTCCATCGAATGCTTTTCCAGTAGCGTATTGGATTTTACCATCGCCATTTCTATCATTCCATGCAATAAGACCACCATTTTCCCATGTCTTAAACCAGTTACCATCATTTGGCGTACCGTCAGAGTGAGATAATTCACCGTTTACAAATGCTTTGTATTCAGTGTTTTGTAAGTTCTTAATTAAGTTAACTCTTGAGAAAGAAGCAACTGAAGAAATAGTTGTATACATAATAGCAATAAATACTAATGCCCATCCTGCAGAGATTCTAGCATCTTTAACAGTTGGTACTGTAAAGAATCTAACAATAACGTGTGGAAGACCAGCTGTTCCTAACATTAACGCAGTTGTTAACATGAACATGTTCCATAAGTTACCTGGTTGAGTATAATCACTAAACCCTAAATCAGAAACCGCGGTATCTAGTGCATGCAGTAGATATGTTCCTTCTGGAATAACTTGTACACCTGAGTCAAATGCAAATGAAGTTGTAGCAAAAATACCTAATTGAGGTAAGAATGTATCAGTAACTTGTAATGATAAGAAAATTGCTGGAATCATGTAAGCAAAAATCATAACAACATATTGTGCAACTTGAGTATAAGTAATACCTTTCATACCACCAAGAACAGAGTAGAAGAATACAATAGCCATACCAATAAGTACACCTGTATTTACATCAACTTGTAAGAATCTTGAGAATACGATACCAACACCTCTCATTTGTCCAGCAACATATGTGAACGAAACGAAAATAACTGATACAACTGCAACTAATCTAGCTGCATCTGAGTAATATCTGTCACCAACGAAATCTGGAACAGTAAACTTACCAAACTTTCTTAAGTATGGAGCTAATAACATTGCTAGTAGAACGTATCCACCAGTCCAACCCATTAAATAAGCACCACCATCAGAACCTTTGAAAGAAATGATTCCTGCTAATGAAATGAATGAAGCTGCTGACATCCAGTCTGCTGCTGTCGCCATACCATTTGCTACTGGGTGAACCCCTCCACCTGCAACATAGAAATCTTTAGTAGATCCAGCTTTTGCCCAAAGTGCAATACCAATATAAACTGCGAACGAAATACCTACGAATAGGTAAATTAATGATTGTAATTCCATCTTGTTAACTCCTATTCACTAACGCCGTATTTTTCGTCGATACTTGTCATTACTTTAACGTAAATGAAGATTAATATAACGAATACGTAAATTGCACCTTGTTGTGCAAACCAATAACCTAATTTAACACCACTAATTTCAATAGTGTTAAGTTCATTAATGAATAAAATCCCACATCCAAAAGATACAACGAACCAAACTACTAATAGTTTAAGAATCATTGCAATGTTTTCTTTCCAATATGCTTGTGCTTTTTCTGGACTCATATTCTGCTCTCCTTATTGATTTTTACTAAACAAGTAAATTGTTTAATAATTTAACATTGAAAGTATAGTAAGTGTAGATAGCAAAAAGATAGCAATTAAAAAAGAATTTAAAAAAATTATTTTGAACGTAGTATTAGAGTAGCAATAAATCTATGTAGAGACCATGAGGTCGGGTTTCTTAGACAGAATAATATCTGTCAATTTTATAACCCAATCCTCTGATGTTTTTTATAAAATCTTCTTTTAGAGCTTTTTTAAGTCTTGATATTTCAGCTCTTATTGTAGGATTATCGATGTTTTCACCATCCCAGATGTCAATTCTGAATCTCTCAAAGTCCACAATCATATTAATATTAAGTGCTAGGATATGAATTATCTCTAGTTGTTTCTTAGTAAGACTTTGTGGTTCACCATTAAAATAAAGTGTTTGATTATCTTTTGAGTAAGAATAATTCTCAGAGAATCTAATATGTGAAGTATTATTTTGCTCTTTTTTTAGAATTAAATTTATTTTAATAGCTAACTCTTCTAAATGGAATGGTTTTTTTAAGTATTCTCTAGCACCAAGTTCATATGCTTTTGAAATATCTTCTATATCTATTAACGCAGAAATAAATATAGTAGGAATATATACTTTTTTAGTATTAAGCTCTTGCAGTATAGTAAAACCATCTTTTGTTGGAACATTTATATCTAGTATTAATAAATCATATGTACTATTAATATTATCTAACACCTCTTGCCCATCAGTAAAACTTTCAACCATATGTCCAATATTCTTTAAATATTCACAAATGGCATTGTTTAACATTAATTCATCTTCAAGTAGTAGTATCTTCATTTATCTTAAACCTATATGTAAATTTTGTTTCTTTGTCGTTTGATTCTAAGTTAATCAATACAGAACTTTTATCGCAAATATCTTTTACGATTTTTAATCCTAAACCAAATCCTCCCCGTGCTGAGTTTTCTCTATAAAAGTCATCAAATATTCTATTTTTGTAATCTATTTTTTTTGAATTGGTTGCAACAGAAAATTCTATTTCACTATCATTAACATAATCTAGCCTTACAAATACAGGTGATTTTGGATAAGAATACTTGATTGCATTTGATAAGTTATTATCTATTACTCTTTGTAATTCTGTTTTATTAAATTTTATGTAAATATCATCTTGTATATTACTAACAAAATATAATGAATTAGATATAGCAATTTCATCAAAGAAATCTAATCTATTTATAAGTATTTCTGTATAATTTAAATACTCTTTTTCATAAACTACACGATCTTTTTTAATAAGATAAGATAAATCATCATAGATATATTGAATTATTTTAGAACCAGATTCAATATTGATTATATATTTATTATTTGGAGTATTCATTTTAAGTAAATCAATATTAGTTTGTATAATTGACAAAGGTGTATTGATTTCATGTACTGAGTTTTTAATGAAAGTTTTTTGTGACTCAATTAGTTTTGTTAACTCTTTTGTTTTTTCATCTACTTTATACTCAAGATTTTTATTTAAATCTTCTAACATATGAGTTTTTAGCTTTATATTATTCATTGCATCAGTTGCATAATTTGCAATTACTTTAAATTCTCCAAAGATAATTCTATTTTGATTAATTGGATCATCATTATCTTGAGACTCTTTAAAATATTTACCTATTTCTTTCACATCATTGACAATTAAAATTGTTGCATTCTTATAAATAAAAATTGAATATAGAACAAGCATTATTGTTAAAGATGTAATTTGAAGAGTATAATCAGACATTTTTTGATTATACTCTTCATTTTTTTCTTTTACTAGTTTTTCAATTTCATCTAAATAAACACCTTTACCTATGGTCCATTGCCATTTATCATAAGAGTTTGCATAAGATATTTTTTGAACATTCTTACTAATATCAGGTTTATACCATATATAGTCAACATAGCCACCTATATATCGTTTTGATGCTTGAATGAGATCGTAGATTACTCTTTTTCCTGTACTGTCTATCATATTAATTCTGTTGTCACCTATATTATCTTTGGCAACTGGGTGAAATAATAGTGTTCCATCATAAGAATAGATAAAAATATAATTACTGATATCTTTTTTACTTTTCATTTTTTCAATTGCTAGTAAAATATCTTTTTTGATTTCATCTTCTGGTTTAATATTTTCGTATTTGTTGTGATAGTATTCGATAAAACTAATTACGGAATTTATATCATTTTTAATTAGTTCTTTTTGATTATTTGTAAAGTCTGATTTTAGGGTACTAATTTTTTCCTGTAATTCATCATGAGCGTTTTCAATTATAATAAATGTAAAAAATGAGATTAATACAACAATAAATAAAATGCTGTATACAATAAGGTGATATAAGCTTTTCGCTTTAAACATAAAAAATCTTCCTAATGTTTTGTGTAGGATTAGAATAGCTTTATTTATATAAGAAAGAACTTTTGTGTATGAGAATTATATGATTTTTTTGTTATTTAAGTGGCGCGGTAGAAGGGACTCGAACCCTCGACCTCCTGCGTGACAGGCAGGCGTTCTAACCAACTAAACTACTACCGCGCTTAAAGATATTAAATACATAAGTATTTAAAAGTCACTTGATAAAAATCTTTAAAGAATCTAATGCCACTGCATTTTATGATTATTTAAAAATGGTGGTCGATGCAAGACTCGAACTTGCGACGTCTACCTTGTAAGGGTAGCGCTCTACCAACTGAGCTAATCGACCGATGGTGACCCCTAGGAGACTCGAACTCCTGTGATTGGAATGAAAATCCAAGATCCTAACCGCTAGATGAAGGGGCCATCGTTTAACATTATATTGTGAATTCAAATCATAAATTTGAATGGTGACCCGTGATGGATTCGAACCATCGGCCACCTCCTTAAAAGGGAGATGCTCTACCAGCTGAGCTAACGGGTCACTCGTAATTTAAGTTGTTGTTCTTAAATTGGACTGGAATTATAATAGGTTTTTATTTCTTTGTCAAGACTTTTCTGAAGAAATTTAAAAATTTTTGCTAATGCTGTATTTGCTGCTTGTATTTGAACCTCTTCTCTACTACCTTTAAAATGGTACGTATCAACGATATAATCGGCATTCTCCTGTGCTATTCCTATAACTACTGTACCTACTGGTTTATTTTCACTTCCACCAGTTGGTCCTGCTATCCCAGATACGGCTATAGCGTAGTTGGCACTAAATTTTACTAGGCTTCCTTCTAACATCTGTTTTACAACCTCTTTTGAAACTGCTCCAAAATCATTTAAAGTTGTATTTTTTACATGTAATTCTTGTTCTTTTATTTCATTTGAATAAGAAACTATTGCACCATTAAAAATATCAGATGAACCAGATATTTTTGTTATCAGGTGAGCTATTAATCCACCTGTACATGATTCAGCTGTTGTTATAGTCTTTTTATTAGCTCTTAGTAGTGTTTGAAGTTCAATCATGTCTTTAGTATTAAATATTTCATTTCTCATGTTATAGAGGCCTTAAAATTGTAATTATAGTATTATATATAGTTGTGGTAAAAAGTAGTATAAAAAAAAGTGTAAATATTAAAAGAAGTTAGACTATATAATAAGAGTTAAATACTCTTATTATATATGTGTAATATGAAGATTACTTATCGTCTGTATAATCAGCTAAGAATTGATCTTCATAGAATTCAATATTTAAGTAATCACAAACTACTTTAATATCTCTTTCTGCATTTCCTAAACAAGACGTTGCACCTGGAGATGGAGTCATATTAAAGATAATTCCATTTCCTGGGTTAATTGATGCTTCTCCAAGCATTAATTTTTGCTCTTCTTTATTTAGAACTTGAGGTCTAACACCACCAAATCCTTTTGCATATTCAATATCATCAACAGATAATGATGGTACAATTTTTTGAGCATCTTTTACGAATAACTTTTTATTGATACCTGGAACTTCAAATAAGAAGTTTTTAAATACATAGTTTCTAATTTCTGAATCTTTTAATAAGTCCCAGAAGATTTTTAGGATATTTCCATCAATATTCATAGTCTTTAAACATTGACCAACTGATTTGAATCCTTTGTATCTTTCTAATACACCAAGAGCTAATGCTGTTGGTCCAAATCTAGTTTTCCCATCTTCTAAGATATCAGGGTCACCATGTAATGCTGCAAATGGTAATTTATCATTTTGTACCATGTAAACTTTACCATTTAAGAATTCACCACTAGTAATATAGAATGAACCTGCCATTGATAATGATCCCATGTGTTTACCATAACCCATTTTATGAGCTAAGTATAATGAGTGAGCACCAGCATTAACTACAACGAAATCAGCAGTATAAACAGTACCATTAACAGTAGTTAATTTATATTTATCACCAATTTGTTCGATTTCTTCTACTTCTGAATTATAGAAAATATCAGTAGTTTTTGACTCATCTGCACTTTGTGCAGCTTTTGCTAATTCGTTTGTCATAGCACCAAAGTCAACAGTTGTATATTGATCTTTTGCACCCATAGCAACGATTGGCTCTGGTCTATCAATAGTTTGTTCTTTATCAGCATAAACTAATTTAGGCTCTAATTCTCTTAGTTGTTCTTTGTCCCATAATTCTAAATAAGGGAAAATTTCTTTGAATTCGTTGTATCTATTTGTAATAAATTCAACTTCTTCAGCTCCAACACCTAAAGCCATTTTTTGATGCTTATGCATAACAGTTTCTTGTAAACCATACTCTAAACAGAACTTCTCAATCATTTTTGCAGTTCTTTTAGTGATTTTTGCTTTTTCAAAAGTATAGTTAGTCTCAATATCACCTACGTGAATTGTTTGAGAGTTACTTGTTCCTTTTGAGTTAAGAGTTGCAAGACCTTCATATTTTTCTAATAAACAAATATTTTTTGCACTAGAATATTTTGCTAGCTCAAAGAATAATGCTGCACCAGAGATTCCTCCACCAACAATAACGACTTCATAATGTTTCTCATTCATATTTATAGTTCCTATCTATTTGCGAAATATAGATGGATTATATCATATTAAAGTTAGATTAAGTTAAATAAAATAAATAATTGTGCATTAAAGTAATAAAGTATAGAGTTTCGTAACACCTAGTAATAATGGATAGAAGTTATTTATGTACATTTTTTGTACATAATGTGCAACTTACGAAATTTACCAATATCTTACTAATACGAAATTTAAACTTATTTAGATATAATCTACGATTTAATAAAAACTATATATATTTAGATAATTGAAGGTACTTTAAAATGGATTACAAAGAGAGTTTATTACTACCAAAAACTTCATTCCCTATGAGAGGGAATCTTCCTCAAAACGAGCCAAAAAGATATAAATCTTGGGATGAACAAAAAGTTTACGACAGAATGAAAAAGAACAGAGAAGGTGCTCCTTCTTTTACTTTACATGATGGACCACCATATGCAAATGGACACATTCATATTGGTCATGCATTAAACAAAGTTTTAAAAGATATTATTAACAAGTTTCACTACTTTGATGGGAAATCAATTAGATACGTTCCAGGTTGGGATTGTCATGGTCTACCAATTGAGCAAAAAGTTGAAGAGAAGATTGGGTCTACTAAGAAAAAAGAGTTACCAAAATCTAAATTAAGACAATTATGTAGAGATCACGCATCTAGATTTGTTGATATTCAAAGAGACGAATTTAAGAAATTAGGTGTTATTGCTGATTGGGAAAATCCATATTTAACAATGGATTTCAAATTTGAAGCAAATATTTATAGAGAATTATGTGCTATTGCTAAGCAAGGTTTATTAATTCAAAGATCTAAGCCAGTATATTGGTCTTGGGCTGCACAAACTGCACTTGCAGAAGCAGAAGTTGAATATGAAGATAAAACATCTCCATCAATTTATGTTGCATTCAAACATGAAAAGCTAGATGCATCTGTAATTATCTGGACTACAACTCCATGGACATTACCTGCAAATACTGGTATTTCATTAAATGGTGAAGAAGAGTATGTATTAACATCTGATAAATTTATCGTTGCTAAAAAATTATATAATTCATTAATTGAAAATGAAATAATCTCTGGTGAAATAGTTGATTCTGTTTGTCCAAATGATTTAGAAAATACTCATGCAATCAATCCATTAAATGG
>DKNG01000148.1:11651-17990 GCA_002470185.1 Arcobacter sp. UBA7394
AAAGTTGGTTTAAAATATGGACTAGATGTAATCATGCCTGTCGATGCTTACGGGAAATATGATGAAACAATTGTAAGAGAAAAATTATTTAGAGATACTGATAAATATCTTGGATTAAATGTATTTAAAGCAAATGCATTAATTTTAGAAGAATTAGGTGATGCTTTAATTAAACATGTTGATATTAGACACTCTTACCCACATTGTTGGAGAACACATACACCAATTATTTTTAGAGCAACTAAACAATGGTTTATCTCAATTGATGATGAGTATGGTGAGCAAAATAAAACACTTAGAGAAAATGCTCTTCAAGTTGTTGAAGATTTAACTTTCTATCCTGAGTGGGGAAGAAATAGATTAAGATCTATGTTAGATGGTAGACCTGACTGGTGTATCTCTAGACAAAGAGACTGGGGAGTGCCTATTGCATTCTTTAGAAATAAGAAAACTGATGAAATCATTTTTGATGAAAAAGTTCTTAACTATACTGCTATGATCTTTGAACAAAAAGGTTGTGATGCATGGTATGACTTAGAAATTTCAGAATTATTATATCCAGGTTCTGGACTTAATCCTGAAGACTTAGAAAAAACTGTAGATATCTTAGATGTATGGTTTGATTCTGGTTCTACTCAAAATGCTGTATTAAGATCAAGAAATTATGATGCTGGTACTTTCCCTGCTGATATGTACTTAGAAGGTTCAGATCAACATAGAGGTTGGTTCCAATCATCATTATTAACAACTTTAGCATCTTCTGAGATTGCTCCTTATAAATCAATTTTAACTCACGGGTTTACAGTTGATGAGAAGGGTGAGAAAATGTCTAAATCAAAAGGAAATGTTGTTGCACCTGATAAGGTAATGAAACAATATGGTTCTGAGATTTTAAGACTATGGGTTGCTATGAGTGATTATCAATCAGATTTAAAAATCTCTGATAATATTTTAAAACAAAATGCAGAATTATATAGAAAAATTAGAAATACTTCAAGATTCTTACTTGCAAATGTAAGTGATTTAGAAGAGATTGTTTCAGTTGATAAAATGGGTGAAGTTGATAAATGGATTTTATCTAGAGCTAAATCTGTATTTGATGAAATTGAAGCTGCATTTAATGTATATGAATTCTCTAAAGGATTAAATAAATTAAATAACTTCTTAGTTGTTGATTTATCTGGTATCTATTTAGATGTTTGTAAAGATAGATTATATTGTGATGACAAAAATGATATTCACAGACTTGCATCTCAAAGTGCAATGGCATTAATTGCTAAGAAATTAATTTCTACTTTAGCTTGTATTTTAACTTATACAATGGATGAGTTATTAGAGTATGCACCTGCGTTTATTAAAGGCGAGGCTAAAGATATCTATGATTATGA
The DNA here is from genome assembly GCA_002470185.1 of Arcobacter sp. UBA7394. Lineage (GTDB taxonomy): Bacteria > Campylobacterota > Campylobacteria > Campylobacterales > Arcobacteraceae > Poseidonibacter. The sequence continues at coordinate 13,040 of DKNG01000148.1, forward strand.
AAAAGTTGTATTACCTGAAGTTACTACAACTTTAAATGATGAAGTATTATTAGGAGCAAAAGAGAAATTCTCTGAAATCAAAGATGCATTAAGTAAAGAAAAAGTAATTAAATCTACTTTAGAATTAGATATGTATACTAATTGTGAAGAGATTTTAGCTCTTGGAAATACTGAAGCTTCTGATTGGTTCTTAGTATCTTCTGTAACAAATACTAAACAAAGCTCAGATATACTAGGAACATTCCAAATAGATGGGAAAGATTTTGAAGTATACAAAGCAAGTGCTCATAAATGTCCAAGATGTTGGAAATTTACAGCAACAAAAGAAGATACACTTTGTTCAAGATGTGACGAAGTTTTAAACTAGAGTTCACATGTTTCAAGATCAAGTATCATTAACATTTATATTCCAAACAATAGCAGTTATCTTAGGATTAACTGCACTTGGAATATATTTAGTAAAGAAAAAAGCAAAAGAGGTAAAGTAACATGATGCCATTTTCAGATGAAGATTTACAATCTCCTGTTAGTTCAATAATAAAAAGTAAGATAGCCCCAATGTTAGCAAGAGATGGTGGCGCAATTCAATTATTACAAATAAAAGATGCAAAAGTATATATCCAATTACAAGGGGCATGTGTTGGTTGCAGTGCTAGTGGTAGTACTTTGAAATATATTGTTGAAAAAGAACTAAAAGCTGCAATTCACCCTGAATTAGAAATCGTGAATGTACCTCAAGGCATGGAAAATAGATTAGAGGAATTTTAATGATTAATGAAAGTAGACTATTAAATGAAGCAAATAGTTTTTTCACTCAAAAAATGTTCGAAAAAGCTTTATTTTTATACTCTCAATTATCTTCAAATTTTCCAAGTAATAAAGAATACCCAATATACGCGCTATTTTGTGATATTGCAAGTGAGGATGAAGAAAAAGCAATTTCTTTATTTGATTACTTCTCTGTTGTAAAACAAGATAGTATGGAAGAAGCTATAAAATATGTAGAAGATATTGTAAATGCTTACGATGGCGATATTGACAAAATGATGGGACTACTTAAAGATCTAAGTAACTCAACGGTTGATTCTTTAGATGCAATAAAATATGATGATTTCAAAAAGTTGATTGATTCAAGAGGTTCTTTTAGAATCGCATTTGAAGATATTATGTTTTCAACAAAAGTTGCAATTGAAAATAAACATGATTTTTTTGATTTTGTAACTAAATTGATTGATAATGATTTTAACACAACAGCATATACATATCTTGATGGCTTTAATGAGTATTTTTCTTACGATGAAGAAATTGAGAAGTTATATAAAAGATTGGAAGAGAAAGAACTTGCAAATAATCATAAATAATAAAACTTATACAGATAATTCTAATGAAGCGAATGAAAATAGCGTTTTTGTTGTTTCTAAACAGAATGAAAAATTTGTAGATGCAGCCAAAAATAAAGGCTGCACTGAAATTATTCAAGCAAAAGATTTAGATAAACACTTTGATATGTCTAGTATTAAAGTTATTGGTATTACTGGTACTAACGGTAAAACAACTACAGCAGCAGCTATTTATTCTTTTTTATTGGATTTAGGATATAAAGTAGCTCTTCAAGGAACTAGAGGTTTTTTCATTAATGATGAAAGAGTTGAAGAGTACTCTTTAACAACTCCTGTTCAATTAGGTAATTTCTCTCATATTCAAAAAGCTATTGAAAACGAATGTGATTTTTTTGTAATGGAAGTTAGCTCCCATGCAATTGAGCAAAAAAGAATTGAAGGTATAAAGTTTGAATTAAAAATTCATACTAATATTACTAGAGATCATCTTGACTATCATAAAACTATTGAAGAATATATCAATGTTAAGAACTCATTTTTAAGAGATGATACAAAAAAACTTATTAATAAAGATGATAAGAATGTTAGATTTAATACTAAGAATACATTAGCATACTCTTTGGATGATCCATCAACTTATAAAGTTGCGGCATACTCTTTTAAAAATGGAATGCATGTAATGTTTTCTCATTTTGGTAAGATGCATTCATTTTCATCAACAATGATGGGTATTTTTAATGTTTATAATCTTATGGCAGCAGTTGGTGCAGTTCATATGGTTACAAATAAAGATTTAGATGAAATCTGTGAAGTAGTAGAAGACTTTGCGGGTGTATCTGGAAGAATGGAAACTATTCATGCTGATCCTTTAATTATTGTTGATTTTGCTCATACTCCTGATGGAATGAAAGAAGTACTTCAAAGTTTTAATGAAAGAGATATTATTTGTGTATTTGGTGCTGGTGGAGATAGAGATCAAGATAAAAGACCACTAATGGGAAGTATTGCTGCTTCTTATTCAAAACATATAATAGTAACATCGGATAATCCAAGATTTGAAGATCCTGATTTAATTATTGAAGATATTTTAAAAGGTATCAAAAATCACCAAAGTGTGAAAGTTGATATTAATAGAAAAAATGCAATTAAAACTGCAATTGATATGGCAGATAAAGATTCAGTTGTATTAATTCTTGGAAAAGGTGATGAGTCAACTCAAACTATCTATGATAAAAAAATACCATTTTCTGATAAAGAGGAAATTTTAAAGCATATCTAATGATATGCTTTAATTAATATTCCCTTATTGTTCTTCACAGACTCTACAAAGTAGTTTGTTGGTGTAAGAATAGTATCCTTACCTAATATTTGTTTAATCTGCCATGATAGCTCTAATACTCTATCTCTAGCTAATCCTCTTAAAGCATAAGTTTTTAATTTACTTGATTTAGAATAGTTCTCTAATTTAATATTTTCTATTCCTTTAAATGCATTAATATCATCTTTCCCTAAAACAGCAATTACTTCAAGTCTTATTGCTTTTTTATTCTTTTCTAAAAAACTTTTCATTTGTTCTTTACATGAAGTTGTTGGCATAACTGAAGCTGCTTTATATCCATAACATGTAAGTTTATTAAAGCTTCTTGTATTGTAAAACTCTTTGAATTTCTTTTTTGTTAAGTTCTCATCACTTATTTTAACTTCTTTGATTACTTCTTTTATTTGAATAACTGTTTCTACTTTTGGACTTGGAGTTTTTACTAATACTTCATCTTCTATTGTAGTTTTTTCTTTTTTTACAAGAACTTCTTGTGATTCAAGTATTTGTTTTTTCTCAACTTGTAAATCTTCTATAATTTCATTTTGTCTATTAAATAAAAAAACTATAGCTGTAAATATTAGTATTGCAAAAATTCCTATAACAGGAAGTGTAAAATTCTTTTTTTCTTCTTTACTTATAGGTCTAGGAGAATCTAGTTTTGGAGTTTTTCTTTTATCTTTTTTTTCATCTTTAGAGTTTGTATTCTCTTTCTTTTTTTCTCTTTCAAGTTTATGTTCTTTAAAATGATCTGTTGAGGCAGATTTTTTTAAAAGTTCCTTTATCTCTTCTTTCTTTTGTTCTTCCATTCTTACTCTTTATTTTTTAGGTAGATGTAAATAATCAATAAAATTATAGCTAAAAAAAGAGGATAAAAGAAAAGGTAATCTTTTAAAATAACACGATTTATCTCTATTTCTGACTTCTCCAAATTATTAATATCTTCGTATATGATTTTAAGATCTTTTTTTGAATATGCTGTATATGATTTAGCATTAGATTCTTTAGCAATTTGAGATAAAATAGCTTTATTAGAAGGACCAATTCCTACTGTATATACTTTTATTTTATATTTACTAAGTAACCTTAACACTACATCTTTTGGTATCTGACTGGCTGTGTCTTCCCCATCACTTAATAAAATAATTACATTTGATTTCGCTTCTTTTTTCTTTAGGATATTAATACTAGAAGCTAGTGAGTCATACAAAGCAGTTTTACTTCCTGCCATTTCTACTTCTAAATAATTAATTATTTCTTTTTGTGCATTTTTATCAAAACTTAGGGGGCTTGCTAATAATGCAGCATCTCCAAAGACTACTAAGCCTATATTATCAGCAGTTCTTTTATTTATGAAGTCTTTTACTATCTCTTTTACTACATCAAATCTATTTTTGCTTTCATCATTTTTATCCAAGTCTCTATATTTCATAGAACCACTTGCATCTAGATTTAGAATAATATTAATTCCATCGTTTTTTATTAGTTTATTATCTAATATTTTTATAGGTGAAGATAGGGAGAGTATTGATAGAAATATAATTGAGTACTTCAATATATTTAAAAAGATGTTTGTCCTCTTATTTGACTCTTGAAATATATGTAAATGAGGAATTAAATATGAAGGGCTTTTTGCTTTACAAAAAACAGAGCAGATTATAAAAATAAAAATAAGTAAAAGTATATATGGATATTCAAGTGTAATATTATCAAACATCTAAACTCTCCATAAATATTGATAACTTTGCTTTTATATTGTCATCTATTTTATCAACTTCTCTTTTGTATTTGTATTTATCTAATTCTTCTATTAGCTCATTTGCTAGTTTTATCTCTCGTGGTGTTTTTGCTAATAATCTAGAATATTTACTTATCTCATATGCAGATTTTTTACTATTAGAAAAATCAATATTTTTAAGATTAGATAAATACTCTTTTCTTCTATTTGGTTTTTTTCTTTTAATCATTCTAATTAAAAATACAATTAAAAGTATTAATAAAATAAAACAAAAAATAGATATTAATACTAGAAATAAAAAAGAGTTATCTGGTATTTCAACTATATCTTTTATATCATGTAGTTTTAAAGTTTGAGTATTTTCTATCATCTTAATAAACCTATTAGTTTTTTGATAGGTTCCTCATGTGTATAAACTTTTGTAAATCTAATTGAACAGTCTTGAAAATGTTTAAATAGTTTTTTATCATTATTTTGAACTTTTTTCATATATTCATTTATAGTAGATTTATTTAGTAATCCTTCATAATTTATATTTGAGCTTGGATCATTAAA
>DKNG01000156.1:0-169 GCA_002470185.1 Arcobacter sp. UBA7394
TAATACCATTATTTACTCCTTCTAGAAATAAATAGTAACTAGTTTTTATAAAAATAATGAAAAATATTACATTTTGCAATAAAATTTTGATGATAGTTAATCAATAGGCAATCTTATTTCAAAACACGCACCCGTGAAGTATTCATCCACATATGTATATTCACAATTT
>DKNG01000156.1:261-3146 GCA_002470185.1 Arcobacter sp. UBA7394
ATAATCTCTTTACACATATATAGACCAACACCCGTTCCTTGGCTTTGATGTTTTGTTGTAAAATATGGTTCGAAGATACGATTTTTGATGGACTTAGGAATTCCTCCTGCATTATCTTTAATCATAATCTTCACATGCTTATTATCTTCTTTTACTTCTATAAAAATTAGTTTTTTACTATTTGGATCTTTTTTTGTTAGCTCATCTTTTGCATTTCTTATTATATTAATAAGTACTTGTATAAATTCATTTTCATAATTAGTTATTTTAATATTTTCAATATCTTTAATTATTTTAATATCTAGATTATGTAGTTCTGAATGGCATAAAGATAATGATTTATTTATAACATCTTCCATACTAAACTCTATTTCTTCTTTATTTGTCTTAAAAAAGTTTCTAAAATCATCAATTGTTTTTGATAGATATTGTGCTGAGTTATTGATTCCACTTAGTCCATCAATTAAAAAATCATCAGTTAATACATTCATCTCTTTTTGAATTTTTAATCCTGTTGCAGTTGCTGTGATTGTAGATAATGGCTGTCTCCACTGATGTGCAATATTCCCTATCATTTCTCCCATTGCCGCCATCTTAGTTTTTTGTGCCATGATATTTTGTTGTTTCATATTTTTATCTATGTGTGCTTTGATCTCACTTTTGTATCTTAAAAACTTTCTTTGTAGTACCCTAGAAAAGTAAATTGATAATATCAATAATACTATTGTAATTAGGCCTGTAATTTTTAGACTTTTATAAACATAAAGTTCAAATTTTTTATCTAATTCTTTTCTTTTTTGAACAATTGCTTTATTCACATCATCTTCATAAAAACCAGTTCCAATCATCCATGACCAGTTATCTAAACCTTTTATAAAACTTACTTTTCTAGTTGCTTGTTCACTTCCTGGTTTTTTATTTTGAATATATGAGTAATACCCTTCACCTTGTTTTGCTATTTTTAGAAGATTATCAACTACATTTCTTGTTTCAACTGTATCATTGATTTCAAGTACTTTTTTTCCTATATAGTCTTTTCTAATATGGCTTAAATAGATTAAATCATGATTTACTATAAAAATATAATTATTTCTATTTGAATTAATATTTTTTACATAGTCTAATATTTTTTCTTTTGTCTCAACTTCATAGTCTTCTATATATTCACCAGTACCGATAAACCAATTAAAAGGCTTGAAGTTACGAACAAGACCAATTTTTGTTTTTTGTTTATCTGGTTTAGTTGGATTAAACCAATGCCATTGATAAAATGACTCATCAGTATTCTTTAAAAGATTTACCATATCTTGAATAACATAAGCACCTTTTGAATCTTGATGGTTCCAAAAGTCTTTTCCTTCAAGCTCAGGATTATGTGGAAGCAAAACATTTTCACCAGTATTTTCATAGATGAAAAAATAACCTCTATTTTTGTTAAATCTAATATTTCTAAGGGCATCAACAATTAATTTTTTTATAAAAGCAGGATCTTTATCTAAGTTGTTTTGATATATTGTATTTGCAATTGCATAAGCATTATTAACTGCACCTGTTAGTGATTCTTTTAACTCTTTTTTTGTTGATAGTTGTTCTTGTTTTATAAAATTGTATATTTCAGTTGTTTCTTGTTTTATTATATTTTTATTACGGATATTAAATTCAGTTTTGATTTTTTCTTTTTCAATTTCAAAAGTTATATTATTTTCTACAAACTGAATAGTTAATATTATGATAGAAATAGTGAGTATAAAAATACTTGGAGTATATTTTATTATTTGTAATAATTGTTTTTCATTTTGAAATATCATCATCTACCAATGTTTTAGATTTCGTACTAGTATAATATCTAAATATAATAATGATATGAGAAATTTAAGTATCTAAAATGATAAAAACAATACTTTTTTGGGTAAATTTTACCTTTAATTAATAAGAAAGTTTTACTTAATATATAAAACATAAAAGAACAAACCTTATGAACTAAATAGTTTTATGATAAAATTCGATTTAAGTTAAACATCATTATTAGGAACAAAATGCAAACAGAAACAGTACAAAACCACCACCACTACAAAATATTTAAACCACATGGTTTTTTAAGTCAGTTTGTACCTGAGAAGATGAAGAAAAAAAAGTTATTAAGTGAATTATCTGACTTTCCAGATAAGACTATGGCAATAGGGCGATTAGACCACGATTCTGAAGGATTATTATTACTTACAACTGATGGAATGATGAGTCACAAAGTAAGAGATAAAGGAATAGAGAAAGAGTATTATGTACAAGTGGATGGAGAGATTACAGATGAGTCAGTATCTCTACTACAAAATGGTGTAGAGATTACTGTAAGTGGAAATAAATATCAAACTCTTCCTTGCAAAGCTTTTGCTCTTGAATCTGAACCTAATCTTCCCTCTCGAGGTCGAAATATACGTGACCCAAGACATGGTCCTACTAGCTGGATATCTATCACTATTTGTGAAGGGAAAAAACGTCAGATAAGAAAAATGACAGCTTCTGTAGGCTTCCCGACACTGAGATTAGTAAGAGTTCGAATTGGTGATATTCATATTGATAATATGAATCCCGGTGATGTTATCGAACTGCCTAATTTTGATGATGTACTTAATGACTAAGATTAAGTATTACAAATCATAATCTTTTTTGAATCTTTCACTTTTAAATTCTATATTATCTTTCAAGTTTAGTTGAAACATAATATTAGGATTTGTATTTATATCTTTTTTCTTTATATAATACTGACAATCCACATTTGTCATACTCACTAGATATTTACTTCCGATATTAAAATCAGATAGTCTTGATTTCATAGTCAATAGATATTTGTTATTTGTTTTCTTTATTGTATAGTTTTTATTTATTAG
>DKNG01000156.1:3225-4644 GCA_002470185.1 Arcobacter sp. UBA7394
CCAGATTTTTTTCTTCTAAATACTAGGCTAATATCAAAGTACTTTTCTATCTCATCTATTGGAATAAAAAGTAAATCTTTTAAAGTCAATTTATTGAACTTTTTTGAAGATATAATCCATTCTACATTTTTATTGGCATAAATTGTTTTTAGCCAATTGAATAATATATTTTTATCAATATCAACGTGAATATTTGCAGTATTTGAGCCTTTGAATAATGAATAATTAGAGTTTAAATATTTTATAATTTCTTCTGTATATTTGTTCTCATCATTTTTACTTTGCTCACAAAAATAAAATTTATTACCCTCTGGTGATAATACAATCTGTCCTGCATCTGTTGAATCAAATTTTGCTTCAATATTTGTAAGAGTTCGGATTGATTCTCTCACTGTTATATAAGATGTTGTTACGTGATAACCACCATCCATTTTAAAGTTAGCATTAAAATAATTGTTTAAAAAATCTGTTGCTTCTTCTTGGAATATTTCCCACTTTTGTAATGCCATTGTCTTGCCTTTAAAATTAATTGAGGAATTATAGCTTATAAGTCTTATTATTTTAACTTTTTCTTTAATCTTTACACCATAAACTAATCCTTTAAAGCTATTTTATTTTTACTCGTATTATGTTAGGATTAATAAGCTTCTAAAAGGAGTTTATTATGAGATTAAAAAACCTAATACTAATCATTTGTTCTTTTCTTTTAATCATCAATACTTTACAGGCAGAAGATAAAAAAGTTGGTGAGTTCTTTGGTGCAAAAAATACTCATATGCCTTCATGGTTTCTAAATAGTTTTTTAGATTTGAGTGAAGATATTGAAGACTTAGCTTCTAAAAACAAAAGACTTATACTTTATATACATCAAGATAATTGCCCATATTGTTACAAATTTATTACCCAAAATCTAAGTGATAAAACTACAAAAGATAAAATCTTGAAAAACTTTGGTGTTGTTGAGGTTAATATGTTTGGAGATAAAGAGATTATGGATATTGATGGGGAAGAATATACTGAAAAAGAGTTTGCTATAAAACATAAGGTTCAGTTTACTCCTACTTTAATATTTTTTGGTGAAGAGGGAAAACAACTCTTAAGACTAAATGGTTATATAAATATAAAAGATTTCAATTTAGCCTTAGATTATATCAAGGACAAAAAAGAAGATACTTTGTCTTACAAAGAGTATATAAGAGTTAAAAAGAATGAAAAACAAGATATGACTTTGATAGATGAACCAGACTTATTTACAAAGACTAGAAGTTTTGTAAGAGAAAGTGATTCTAAAAAAATGGCAATATTTTTTGAATCAACAAAATGTAATGAGTGTAAAATACTGCATAATAAACTACTAAAAGATGAAAAGACAAGAGCCTTACTAAAAAATATGGATGTTTACCAAGTGGATATGAATTC
>DKNG01000156.1:4752-5046 GCA_002470185.1 Arcobacter sp. UBA7394
TTTTTTGATGAAAAAGCACAAGAGATTATTCGAATCGAATCAAATTTCAAAAACTTTCATTTCCAAAGTATTGTGGATTATGCTGTAAGCAATGCTTATAAAGAAGAAAAAGAATTCCAAAGATATCTTACTAAAAGAGCAGATTCTATTAGAGAAAAAGGAATAGATGTTAATATTTGGGATTAGTCAATAATAAGTAAACTTTATTAATAAAGGAGAAAAGAAAATGAACACAATTCAAAAAATAGCAAAACAGTTTTTTGAGGCATGTGAAGAAGGAAAAGGCTGGGATGA
>DKNG01000156.1:5218-6751 GCA_002470185.1 Arcobacter sp. UBA7394
ATGAGCTGAAGTTCTTTGCTGTTGATGAAGTAAACCAAACAGTAGTAGCTTTTGCAGTTTTTCATGGTACTCAAACTGGTGAAGGAGGTCCCGTGCCACCAACTGGTAATAGTATTAGTGCTGATTATGTTTATCACATGGAGTTTGAAGGTAAACGTATAAAACATATGACAAAAATATGGAATGATACTATAAGTCTTCAACAGCTTGGGTGGGCTTAATACCTACTCAAGTTTTTTAATCATATATATGTTTTGCTTCTTTTAATACAAAATTGTATAATGATTAATTATTATAAAAAGGATTCCAAATGAATGTAGAAATATTCTATTGTGGAGTTTGAAACTATTTGCCAGAAGCTTCTAGGTTAGAAGAGGAATTAAAAGGTAATTTTTCAGATATAAACATAAAATTAAATGAAGGCTCAGGTGGTATTTTCAAAGTAATTATTGATGATACTGTTATTTTTGATAAGTTAGATGTAGAACATAGATTTCCAAATGATGGGGAAATTATTGAAAGAATAGATAAGTTATAAAAAATATAAGTCAAATTTCATTAGAATACCCATAATATTTAAAGGATTTAAATGAATAAAGAATTTGACAAGTTCAAACAGTGGCTTACTCACAATTATAGTGATGGTTTATTAGATTTGAATCCTCCTGCAAGTGATGATGAAATAAAAGAACTTACATCTACTCTTGGGGTTGAATTACCAGAAGATTTTATAAGTGTACTAAAAATACATAATGGTCAAAAAGGCGAAAAAGCTTGGCTTTTTGACTCTCAAGAGTTTTTATCAACACATCGTATTATTGAAGAGTATAATACTTGGAAAAATTTGTTAGAAACAAAACTTCAAGGTAAAGTCTCAACTCCTGATGATGGAGTTAGAAATGACTGGTGGAATAAAAACTGGATACCATTTACAAGTGATGGTTGTGGAGATCACTATTGTTTTGATTTAAACCCAGATTCTTCAGGAACAAAAGGTCAAATTATTACATTATGGTTTGAATCACCTGAGAGAGAAATAGTATCAACTAGCTTTTCACAGTGGTTTGAAGAGTATCTAGAAGAATTAAATACAGGTAATCTTGTATATTCAAAAGAGTACAACTCTATAGTTCATAAAGATGAATTATAAAAAAGGAATAGTTTATGAACGAAAATATGATATATATATTTATTGCATTAGTGGCTTTTCTAGCTTACAAAAAATATAGTCAATACCAAGTATTAAAACTTGTTCCAGATTTGCTAGCGCAAGGTGGACAAATAGTTGATGTTAGAAGTGAAGAGGAGTTTGCCTCATCTTCAAAAGATGGAAGTATCAATATTCCATTACATTCACTTAAAAAAAGAATGAATGAGTTAGATAATAAAAAACCTATAATTCTTTGTTGTGCAAGTGGAAGTAGAAGTGGTTTAGCAAAGCGTACTTTGACAGCACAAGGTTTTGAGAATGTTCACAATGTAGGAACATGGAGAGCTCTTAGAAAGTTTAAGTAAACTTTCTAAGCTTTTTTA
>DKNG01000267.1:0-3279 GCA_002470185.1 Arcobacter sp. UBA7394
TTAAGTAATAATTTTGTAAAATCAATATAAATTTTTAATTTTAAGGATAAATTTATGAAAAAAATTAGCATTTACTCTTTCTTAATTGCTTCTGTTTTATTTACAGGTTGTAGTGAAAAAAATGTAGATATGAACGTAAACAACGGAGCAGAGAAGTCTTCTGAGTCAGCGTTAAATACAATTCCTGATACTCAAATTGAAGAAGTAATGGATGGTAGTTTCTCTATGGTAAGCAAAGAGAATAATGGTGTTTATTATATGATCAATGGTAAAAAAGTATTAGTTGAAAACATTTACTTTGGCTTTGATAAATATAATTTAACTGCTGATATGAAAGAGAAAGCAATGAATAATGCATCTAAATTATCTGCTTTAAATTCTTCTTCTATCGTTAAAGTTTCTGGAAACACTGACGAATGGGGAACTGATGAATATAACTATGCTTTAGGTCTTAAAAGAGCTAAATCAGTTAAAGATGTATTAGTAAACAATGGTGTTACTGCTAATGTTTCATTAATTTCATATGGTGAGAGTAAACCAGTTTGTACTGAAAAAAATAAAAACTGTTGGGAAATGAACAGAAGAGTTGAGCATACTCTAGCTAAATAATTTCTATGAATAAATATCTTTTATCTTTTTTTATTGCTAGTACCATAACTTATGCCCAAGAGGTATCAGTATTTGGTGCTGGTGATTTAAATTCAAAAAATCCTTACGGATTAAATACTTCTGAAAAGCATATACTTAAAAACCAAAAGAAATTAAGTACTTTATCTTCAAATGTTAGTGATGTGAAATTATTAATTGAATCATTAAATAAAAGACTTGAAGGTTTAGAATCAATTTATGAAGGTGACTCTGCTAAATTAAATTCAACAGTTCTTAGAATGAATGAAGTTATAAAGCAAGTTGACTTATCTTCTGAAATAGCTAACAAAAACAGTACTGATACTGCTGAAATCAAAAGTGTGTCTGAACAACTTCTTAACATGAAAGAAGAAACAGACAAAGAAGTAAAAACTAGTTTAAATCAATTAAAAAAAGCTGTATCAAAAATCTCAAAACTTGTAAATAAAATTAATTCTAGATATGTTTCTTCTTCTGAGTTAAGAACTAACATGGATCAATTTGTTACAAGAGCAGAATTTGAAAATCTAAAAAAAGCTCTAGGTGTAAAATCTAGTTCTAATATAGTTACAGAAAAAGTTAAAAGTAACAATGTTTCAAAAAAACTTACTTCGGCTGAAAAAAAGAAGATGTTACAAGATGCTAAAAGCCAATTTGAAAAACAATATTTCAAATATGCTATACCTAAGTTTGAAAAACTTGCAGCTCTTAATTATAAGCCTGCTGAAAGTAACTATTACTTAGGTGAAATGTGGTATGTAAGAAAGAAATTTGATCTTGCAATAAGTCATTTTAAAAAATCTGCAATTCTTAATGATAAAGCAGCTTATATGCCTACATTATTATTGCACAGTGCTATTTCATTTGAAAAGATTAATGATAAAGAAAATGCAAGCAGTTTTTACAGCACATTAATAGATCTTTATCCTGATTCAAAAGAATCAAAAATAGCTAATAAAAATTTATCAAAATTATAATAATTTTAAATAAGGAATTTATATGTCAAAAGTAATTGGTATAGAATATACATTAAAAGATGCTAACACTGGTGAACAATTAGACACTAATGTTGGTCAAGCACCTTTAGAATTTATCGCTGGAAAAGGTCAAATCATTCCAGGTTTAGAATCTAAATTAGTTGACATGGAAGCAAACGAAACTGCTGATGTTATGGTTGAACCAAAAGATGGTTACGGTGAGTATAATGAAGAAGCTGTTCAGCTTTTACCAAAAGAGCAATTTGCTGGTATTGAGTTAACTGAAGGTATGTCTTTATACGGTACTGGTGAAAATGGTGAAACTGTACAAGTTGTAGTTAAATCTTTCACTGAGGATGAAGTAACAATTGATTACAATCATCCAATGGCTGGGAAAACATTAATGTTCTCTGTAGTTATTACAAGCGCAAGAGCTGCAACTGAAGAAGAACTACAAACTGGTGTTGTAGGTGGTATGGCTGCTATGGGTGGCGGTTGTTGTGGTGGAGGAGGTTCATCTGAACCAACTCAATCTCATGGTGGATGTGGTTGTAATTAATAGTTGCTAGGTTAGCAAAACGTATTAATTGATTACAAACTAATCAAACACTCCTTTGGCCAAATACATTTATGTATTTGGCCAAAACTATTTTTTAAGGTTAAAGTTTTTAACTTTACAAAATAGTTTTTATAAAAAACTAATACAAAAAATTAAAATTAAAAAGGTATTTACATGAAAAAAGTTGCTTTTATTTTTCCAGGACAAGGATCTCAAAGTGTTGGAATGGGTAAAGATTTCTTCGAAAATAGTGATATCGCAAAAGATATGATTTCTAAAGCTAGTGAACGATTAGGAATTAATTTTGAAGAATTATTATTTGAAGAGAATGACAACTTAGGTAAAACTGAATTTACACAACCTGCTATTTTATTAGTAAGTTCAATTGCTAATGCAATTTTCAAAGAAAAATGTGATATTCAAGCAGAATTTGTTTTAGGTCACTCTTTAGGCGAGTTTTCGGCATTAGTTGCTTCAGGAGCATTAAATTATCTTGATGCTGTAGAATTAGTACATAGAAGAGGTTTATTTATGACTGAAGCTTGTGCTGGTGGCGGTGCAGGAATGATGGCATTAGTTGGAATGGCTGATGCTGATGTTGAAAAAATTTGTGAAGAGCAAAGAGCTACTGGTAAACAAGTTTGGCCTGCTAATTATAATATGGATGGACAATTAGTTCTTGCTGGAATAAAAGCTGATTTAGAAGCTTTGGTTGATACATTCAAAGAAGCTGGTGCAAAAAGAGCAATCGTTCTTGATATGTCTGTTGCTTCACATTGTGAGTTATTAACTTCAGCAGTTGAAAATTTAAGACCATATTTAGAAGAGTATTTAAAAGATGAATTCTCTCCAGTTATTTCTAATGTTACAGCAGAAGCATATACTACAAAAGATGATGCTATTGAGTTATTAGCTTCTCAATTAACTAAACCAGTTAAATATAAACAATCAGTTTCAGCTAAAGCTGATTCAGTTGATGCCTTTATTGAGTTTGGAAATGGAATTGTTTTAAAAGGTTTAAATAGAAAAATTTGCAAATCAGTTCCTACTTTAAATGTAAGTGATTTTGCATCATTAGAAAAGACAATAGAGGCTTTAAATGACTAAATTAGCAAT
>DKNG01000267.1:3361-4001 GCA_002470185.1 Arcobacter sp. UBA7394
GTAGTTGAATTTGCAAATAATAAATATTATGAAGTAAATTACAATGGTTTAGACATAGTGATTGCTTATTCAAAAATAGGAAAAGTTTTTGCAAGTTTAACAGCGACAACAATGATTGAAAAATTTGGATGTGATACTTTATTATTCTCAGGTGTTGCTGGGGCTATTAATCCTGAGCTTAAGATTGGTGATTTAATCATTGCAGATAAATTATGTCAGCATGATTTAGATATTACTGCTTTTGGACATCCAAATGGTTTTGTTCCTGGTGGTTCAGTTTTTGTAGAAACTTCTGATAAGCTAAGAGATATTGCTAAAGAAGTAGCAAAAGAGAATGATTTAAAAGTTATTGAAGGTACTATTGCAACTGGTGATCAATTTGTTCATTCAGTTGAAAGAAAAGATTTTATAGAGTCTACTTTTAAAGCAGATGCTTTAGAAATGGAAGGTGCTAGTGTTGCAGTTATTTGTGATGCATTAAATGTTCCATTCTTTGTATTAAGAGCAATTTCTGATTCTGCTGATGGTGGAGCAGACATTGATTTTGATGAATTTTTAAAATCGTCAGCAGTTAATTCTGCTAATTACTTAATCAAAATTGTAGATAAACTACAAAACTAAGATAATGAGTAGTTTACTT
>DKNG01000152.1:0-1349 GCA_002470185.1 Arcobacter sp. UBA7394
GCATCTCCTAATACTTCATCTAATAAGTTTCAATTTACACTTACATCTAAAACAAGACTTTCAAGTGTAAAAGAGTTTGAAAATATTATTGTAAATGAAGTTGAAGATAGAAAAGTAAGATTAAAAGATGTTGCTAGAGTTGAATTAGGAGCTGAGGTTTATGGCTGGGGTGCCTCTTTAAATAATAAAGATACAGCTTTACTTGGTATTTATCAACAACCAGGAGCAAATGCTTTAGATGTTGCTTCAAAAATTGAAGATAAATTAGAAGTTCTAAGACAAAGACTACCTCAAGGTGCTAAAATAGAAGCTACTTACGATACTACAAAATTCGTAGAAGTATCTATTAAAGAAGTAGTTATTACTCTATTCCAAGCATTAGCATTAGTATTATTTGTGGTTTATTTCTTCTTGCAATCATTTAGAACTACTATTATTCCAGCAGTTGCAATTCCAGTATCGTTAATTGGTACTTTTGCACTACTTATGGCTATGAATTTCTCAATTAATACTCTTACTTTATTTGGTCTTATTTTAGCCATTGGTATTGTAGTTGATGATGCGATTATTGTTGTTGAAAATGTAGAGACTAATCTTGCTAAAAATCCAGATTTAACTCTAAAAGAAGCTACAACTTTAGCTATGAAAGAGGTATTTACTCCTGTAATCTCTACAACACTAGTATTACTTGCTGTATTTATTCCTGTTACATTTATTCCGGGGATTTCAGGGGCTTTATATCAACAGTTTGCAACTACCATTGCTTTTGCTGTAATTATTTCATCTATTAATGCTTTAACTTTATCTCCTGCACTTTGTGCAACGATTTTGAAGAAAAAAAGACAAAATGAAACAAAAAATATAATCTTCCAAAAGTTTGATGATGGATTAGAGAGTTTCAAAAATGTATATAAAGTAGTTTTAGAAAAAATTATCAAGTTTTGGTATGTTGCCTTTTTAGTCTATGGATTATTATTAGGTGGGACATATTTTGCTTTCAAAGTACTTCCAAGTGGATTTATTCCAGATGAAGATCAAGGAACATTAGTATCTTCTATTTCATTAGAAGCTGGAACAACTCTGAATATTACTGAAAAAACTACAGCTAAGGTTACTGATCTTATTATGGACACAGCTGGGGTAAAAGATGTATTGAGTATTCCTGGATTTAATATTATTACAGGAGCCATTGATTCATCTACTTCTACAGTATTTATTGTTTTAGAAGATTGGGCAAAAAGAGAATCACCTGATAAATCAATCAAAGCTATTATGGCTGAGGTTACGAGTAAATCAAAAGAACAAATAGATAATGCAAGTGTAAGAGTATTTAATATGCCTTCGATTCC
>DKNG01000152.1:1520-1942 GCA_002470185.1 Arcobacter sp. UBA7394
AATTATCCTCAATATTTTGTAGATGTAAATAGAGATAAAGTATCCTCTTTAAAACTAAATATTAAAGATGTTTATTCAGTATTACAAGCAAATCTTGGTTCTATTTATGTAAATGATTTTAATAAATTTGGAAAAACCTACAAGGTATTTGTTCAAGCAGATCAAACATTTAGAGAACAAAAGAACTCTATTAATAACTTCTTTGTAAAAAATGCAAATGGAGATATGGTTCCATTAAGTACAGTTGTTAAAATCAAACAGGTAACGGGAGCTAATACAATTACCCATTACAATGGTTACCAAAGTATCTCTATTAATGGATTACATAATCTAAAAGAGGGGTATAGTTCAGGGGATGCACTAAAAGCTTTAGAAACAGTAGCAAAACAAACACTTCCTAACTCTATTGGATATGAGTTTGC
>DKNG01000152.1:2062-7652 GCA_002470185.1 Arcobacter sp. UBA7394
CAATATGAGTCTTGGATGATGCCTTTAATGATTATGCTTCCAATTCCAGCTGTTATGTTTGGAGCTTTGGGTGCAAATATGTTTGCAGGTTTATTAAATGATACCTATACCCAAATTGGTTTAGTACTACTAATAGGAATGTCCTCAAAGAATGCGATTTTGATTATCGAGTTTGCTAAGGAACTACGAGAAAAAGGTGAAAGTATTGTAAATGCTGCTGTAATGGCATCTACTATGAGATTAAGAGCAATTTTAATGACTATTTTCTCTTTTTTATTAGGAATTTTACCTTTAGTTTATGCAAGTGGAGCAGGTGCTGCTTCTAGACAATCACTTGGTACTGCTGTATTTGGGGGAATGATTATGTCAACAATTTTAACACTTCTTTTAACTCCTGTATTATTTGTAGTTTTACAAAAGTTAAGAGAAGGGAAAAATAATAAGGATGAACAACATGCTTAATAAAACAAAATTTATTTCAATAACTTGTGCTTTATTTCTTAGCACTTCAATAAATGCAAAAGAGTTAAATCTTGATGAAATATTAGATATTGCATTAAAAAATAATACTAATATTCAAGTATCTAAATATCAAGAAGATATTAAAACTCAAGAGTTAAAAAAAGCCAAATCAGCATATTTACCAAAATTAAGTGCTAGTGCTGATATTGGGAATTATGATATAGAAGCTAGTGGTGTTACACAAGAAGGTGATGCTACAAGTGTAACATTAAGTGCAAGTCAGCTTATCTATGATTTTGGAAAAACTTCTAATTCTATTGATGCTTCAAAGTATAATTTAGAAGCATCGAGTACTGAAATACAAACAAGTACAAAAGATACTATTCTTTCAATAAAAGAGGCTTATTATGATATTTTGAATAAACATCAACAAATCATAGTTGCAAAAGAAGCAGTATCTTTAGATAAGCTACAATTATCTCAAGCAAATGAGTATTTTAAAGCAGGGGTGCGAACAAAAATTGATGTGATTAATGCACAATTAAATCTATCAAATTCAGAACTAAAATTAGTTCAAGCAAATTATGATTTAAAGATTTCAAAAACTAAATTAATTTCATTATTAGGTACATCTTACGAAGAAGAGATTGATGTAAAACTTGATAGTAATGATATTTCATCTTTAGCAAAATCTATTAAAATTGAAGATGAAAACTTAGCTAAACTAATAAATACAGCTTTTGATAATAGATCAGAATTGCAAAAGTACAAGGCTTTAATAAAAACAAATAAAGCTAATTTAAATAGTGCAAAAGCTGAGTATTATCCAACACTTGATGTAAGTGCATCTTATAGTGATAAGAACTCTGATGATATAAGTTCACTTGAACAAACTCAAACAGCAGTGTTATTAAATCTAAAATGGGATTTATTTACAGGTGATACTACAAGTGCAAATAAAAAAATATCATTAGCAAATCTAAGTACTACAAAAAAACAGTTTGAGCAACAAAAACTACAAATTAGACAAGATGTAACAAGTGCTTATTTAAATTTAGAACAAAGTTTTGAAAGTATTAAAATCAATTTATTAAGTCTTGATTTATCAACTAGAAATCTAAATCTTGCAAATGAAAGATATAAAGCTGGTTTAAATGATTTGTTAGAAGTAAATGATGCAAAATTAGAGTATACAAAATCAAAAACTAATTTAGTTAATTCTTATTATACATATTTAAGTAATACTGCAAATTTAGAGTATTCTTTAGGTCTTAGTGGAACTAAATAGAGTTTAAAAACTCTATTTAGTATTTATATTTATGATTGTTAAGTTCTGTTAATTTAACTTTAGAATTTTTTACCCAGTAATCTAATAATGGTTTAACATTCTGGAAAGTTAACTCATCATAACTTGGCATATCATCTCTTGTTTTAAAATCAACAATTAAAATTTGAGTCTCGCTTGTTTTTTCATCACTTAATTTAAAAGCTAAAGAAATATTTAGTTTTCTTTTTTCTAAGCCAGTTCCTCTCATAATTACTTTAATAGCAAGTCCATAAGGCATTAATTCCCATGGTTTTAAATTTTTATAACTTACATCAAAAGATGTAACAGCCATTTCCATTTTTAAAGTATTATTAGAAGCATTATTTGCTAAAACGCTTGTTAATTCTTTTTGAAGATTTTCTTGTAGATAAGTAGATATTTTATTTAATAGTTCTTTGTCTATATCTTTTTTATCATCTTCTTCAACAACAATATCAATCTTAGGAACATAAACTTTATTGTAATTATTCGCATCAAATTTTTTGTTTAGATAATAAAATACATTTTCTTTATTTGGTACTGGTTTTAAAATAGAGGGGTCTTCTATAATTCTATTAGCTTCTGGTGTTTTTTGAGAACAAGCGGTGAATAAAATAGCACTTGAAAGTATAAAAATCATTTGAATTGTTTTTTTCATGTTTTTCCTTTTTATTCTGCATTGTATCAATTCTATAATAAAAATATTATTTTATTCAACACCGAAAAAACACAATTAATAAGTATTATATAAATACTTGTTAGGAGTTAACTATGAAGAAAATAATACTTGGTACAATCGTTTTAATTGTGTCTTTAAATGCTGGATTACCAGAAAAAATTGCTGCATCTTATTCTGCAAAATATGAAGTTTGTGCTTTAAAATTAAAAGATAAAGATGGTTATAAACTAAAATCTTTAGGTTTAAAAATTAAAGCAGATAAAATTCATAAGGAAAATGTTTTTAAAGAAGGGTATTTAAAAGCATTAGAAAAAGAGAAAAAATCAGCTTGGTTTTTATCTATAAAGAAGTGTAAGAAAATAGCAGATAGTATATAATTAAGTAGATAAGGGATCTAATCCCTATCTATATATCTTTTTCTTGGCCCATCTTTTATCTTATCAACTTCTACTAAAATAAACCCATCTACACAATCAGCAAAATCTGGATCAACATTAAAGTTTAGAAATTTAACCCCACCTTCTTCTGCTATATCACTATATTGTTTATACAAAGTAGGAACTGAACAGTTCATATTTGATAAAGTAGATTTTAGAAGTTTAAAATCTTTTTTTCTATCATTTAAATTAAATATATCTTTTATATCATTGATATTATTTGAGTATTGATAAGCTTGTTTTGGACTTACTAGATTTTTATCGTGTTTAAAATAGTGTGAATAGTAATATACCATCATATCTTTTGCAACTTTTGGAAAACTAGCACTCATAGAAACAGGACCAAACATGTATTTGATATTAGGATTTTTCTTTAAATATGCACCAATTCCGTACCAAAGATAATCTAAAGCTCTCGTACCCCAATATTTTGGCTGAACAAAAGAACGACCTAATTCAATAGAGTTTTGTAAATATGGTGTCATATCTTCATTATATTTGAAAATTGTATTAGAATAAAAACCTTTTACTCCAATGTTTTTGAAAATGAAATCAGAACTACCAATTCTATAAGCTCCAACAATTTCTAAATCATTATCATCCCACAAAATAATATGTCTATAATAAATATCAAACTTATCAGTATCTCTTTTTTTATTTAGACCTTCACCAACTTTTCTAAAAGAGATTTCTCTTAATCTTCCTAATTCTTTTAGTACAACTGAATCATCAATATAGTCATATAAATATATTTTTTTACCATCATTTGTCTCACCAATTAGTTCTGATTTTTTTAACTCACTTAAAATATCAGCACTTTTTTGAGGATGAGCAATTGCAGATTGTGTTTGAAAGAATGATTTCTTTCCTTTTTTTAGTGCATATAGATGTTTTTTGTATAGATTTAAGATGTATTTTTTATCTAAACCTTTTGGAACTATATTTTCATTTGGAACAATTTGACCAATTTTAATATTAATTCTTTTTGATTTCTTTTTGAACATTTCATTTGATAATAACAGTGTTGAGAATGTTTTATTAATCACTGAAATTGTATAGAATGTTTTTGAGTTTTTTGCATCTAAAAAGATTGGTAGAATTGGTGCATTTGAGTTTTGTGCGAAGTTTAAAAAACCTTTGCTCCATGATGGATCTTTGATACCTTTTGAAGTCGCACGGCTAACTTCTCCTGCTGGAAAAATGATAATAGCTTCTTCATTGTTTAAAGCCTCATATATCTTTTTAATATCTTTTTTTGATTGTCTAATTTTATAGTTATCAATTGGAATTAAAAGTGAGTTTAAAGCTTCAAATCCTACTAAAAAATCATTAGCTACAATCTTTACATCTTTTCTTACTTGTGAGATAAGTCTTAATAAACAAAGTGCATCTAATCCACCTAATGGGTGGTTAGCAATAATTACAACTTTTCCTGAACTTGGAATATTTTGTAAGTCATTACTAGATGTAGTATAGTCAAAATCAAAGTAGTCTAAAACAGCATCAACAAACTCAAAACCTTTTAGGTGTGAATTTTGTGTTAGAAACTTGTTTATAGAATCTTCATGTACTATTTTTTTTGCAACTTTAAATAAAGACTTTTTTAAAAAGTTTTGTTTCTTATTTATCTTTGGAAACTTCTTTTCAATCTCTTTTTGAACATCAATCATATATTCTCCTTGTTGAAATTGTAGTTACCTTTGATTACAAAAAGGTAACAGTAACCTACCTTGGTAACCATACAAGCTCTTTAAAAACTTTTCTTACTAAATTTATGTTAAAATCCCCTTTATAAAAGAAGGGGATTTTACAAATGAACAAATCTGACATTACAAATATACTTACTGTTTTAATCATGGCTTATGGTTATTCAAATGGTTATGACACTATTTTTGCAATAGGGCTTTTTGCTTTAAGTGGTGCTGTTACTAATACACTTGCAATTCATATGCTTTTTGAGAAAGTACCGTATCTTTATGGTTCGGGTGTTATTGAGAGAAAGTTTGGGGCTTTCAAACAATCAATCCATAACTTACTTATGAATCAATTTTTTACACCTGAGAACTTAAAGAAGTTTTTTCAAGATGAGGTTGATAGTGCTAAGAGTAAAATTGATTTTGAAAAAGTATTAAACAAAACTGATTTTGAACCAGCGTATGATTCATTAAAAAGTGCAGTAATGGAATCATCATTTGGTGGAATGCTTGGTATGTTTGGTGGAGAGGCTGCATTAGAACCATTAAAAGAGCCATTTACAAAAAAACTACAAGCTTCAATTATTGAGATTTCAAATAGTGATTCTTTTCAAGCTGTGTTATCTGAGTCATTAAAATCAGATGATTTAAGTGAAGATATTCATAAAAAATTATCTTCAATTGTAAATAAAAGATTAGATGAATTAACTCCTATTATGATAAAAGAGATGATTCAAAAGATTATCAGAGAACATCTTGGATGGTTAGTAGTTTGGGGTGCTGTTTTTGGTGGATTAATTGGATTTGTAAGTACATTTTTATAAATCGTATTAAAATAAATATAAAAAGATTCCCTTAAAAATGGGAATAATTTAAAGGAAAAATTTTAAATGGAACAATTAGACGTATTAGTATTATTAGATGTTGGTGGACTTGAAGACAAAGAAAAGTTTGAAAAACATGTGAAAAAAGAAGGTTTTACAGTAGTTGAGGGTGAAGAGTTTGTATATAC
>DKNG01000152.1:7802-8286 GCA_002470185.1 Arcobacter sp. UBA7394
GAAACACCTTATCCTCCATACTACTTTGATAAGGAAACAAACGATTTTGAAGAACTAAAAGAAGAAGCTAAATAGTGAAAGATATTTATGAGTTTCTAAAAGACTTAAAGAATGAAAAACGATTAAAAGAGTGTCAACTTTTAATCGTAAATGATGATAAACAAGCTCAAGTAGCTAGTGATATTGTCTCTTTTTTAGGATTTACTCCTTTTGTATTATCTGATTTTAGAGCAAACTTTGGGGATGATTTACTTTCATTCTCTGAAGAACTTCAAGATATTACAAGATCTTTAAATGGCTTTTATAACTACAAAAAACAAAACAAAATTCTAATCTCACCAGTACGAACTATCTCATACCCAATGCCAAAAGATAAGTGTTTTGATAACTTTGAAATAGCCTTTGCTGATACAATCAATGTAGAAGAGTTAAAGTCAAAACTTTACAATTGGGGTTATTACTTCGTAGATATTGTAACATCTGA
>DKNG01000111.1:0-2217 GCA_002470185.1 Arcobacter sp. UBA7394
GATTTTATTACAGAGAACTATGGAAGTAATATAGAAGAATTTGCAACTAAAACAGCTGTAGATGAATATGAACTTTTAAAAGAAGAAGCTCTTTTAGATATAAAAAATGGAGTTTCTTCTCCTATTTGTTTTTTTATGTATGAAAATAGAATGGATTTGCCAACACTAGCTAGTATGGTAGGTATGTTTGCCTTTAGAGTAAAAAGACATCTTCAAATGAAACATTTCAAAAAATTGAATGAAAAACTTTTACAAAAATATGCAGATACTTTTAATATTAGTATTGATGAATTAAGGAATTTTAAACATGGAAAATAACTTTAAACACTCTCAATTTGCACACTGTGAAAGTGGAGTAATTTCTACATTAATTTCATCTTATGGGCTAAAATTATCAGAACCTATGGCTTTTGGTATTACTAGCACTTTATCTTTTGTTTTTATTCCTTTAGTAAAAATAAATGGAATGCCTTTAATTGCCTATAGAGATTTACCTAAAAATATTGTAAAAAAGATATCAAAAGTCCTAAATATTAAAATGAATAAAAAAGTTTATTCAAATAAAGAAGAAGCAAATAAGGAATTAACATCTTTAATAAATGATGGTAATCTTGTGGGACTTCAAACTTCTGTATTTTATCTTCCATATTTTCCAAAAGATATGAGATTTCATTTTAATGCACATAATTTACTTGTTTATGGAAAAGAGAATAATGATTATCTTATCTCTGATCCAGTATTTGAAGAAGAAGTAAAATGTAATGAAAATGAATTAAACAAAGCTAGATTTGCAAAAGGTGCTTTTGCGCCTAAAGGTTTTATTTATTATCCTGATGAGATTCCAAAAGATATTGATTTTTCTTCTATTATAAAAAAAGCTATAAAGAAAAATGCAAAATCAATGCTTACTCCTTTTCCATTTGCAGGTGTAAAAGGAATGAATAAATTAGCAAAGAAAATCTCTACATTAAAAAGAGATAATAATGATAGGTTTTTAAAAAACTATTTAACTCATATTGTTAGAATGCAAGAAGAAATAGGAACAGGTGGTGGAGGATTTAGATTCCTTTATGCTGCTTTTCTTAGCGAATCAAAACAGTATAATTTAGATGAAAAGATTTTAGATGAAGCCTCAGCTTTATTAATAAAATCTGGAAATACATTAAGAGAGTTTGCTCTTTTATGTGTAAGTGCTAGTAAAAACTTAGATAAGTTTGATGCTAAGGTAATTGCCCAAAAATTAGAAGAAGCTTCTTCTTATGAAAAAGAAGCTTTTACTTTATTAAAAAAAATATAGGCTATTTAGTTAACTTTACTAAATAACCTTTATTATTCTTATCTAGTGATAAATAAACAA
Organism: Arcobacter sp. UBA7394; assembly: GCA_002470185.1. Classification (GTDB taxonomy): domain Bacteria; phylum Campylobacterota; class Campylobacteria; order Campylobacterales; family Arcobacteraceae; genus Poseidonibacter. Next base: position 1,358 of record DKNG01000111.1, read on the forward strand.
AACTTTTTTTGTCACTATCTAACATAGAAATAATGTTCACACTTCCATGTATATTATCATGAGGAAGAATCAAGTTCTTATTTATTTCTAATTCATTTATTTGTTTTGTAGCATATTGATTTAATGATATTAATTCAAAGTCAATATTTAAAAGTAATTCTTTTAACTCTTGAAGATTTGAAAATTGAGTAAATTCTTTTATCTCTGCAAGAGAATTCTCTTTTTCTTTATTTATATAAATCCAAGAACTAATATCTTTTGATGGGTTTTCGTTTACATTAGATACATACTTATTAAAATCATCTATTTCACTAATAGACTCATCTACATTACCAATTAATAAATCATCTATTTCGTTTAGTTCTAAATCAAATAAAGCAAGTTCTAGTGTTTTTTCAAAAGATAAATCATGTGAAGTTAACACCATATTTTTACCATTTGATTTAAGGGCTTGAGATACGTAAAAACTTACATTGTTACTATTTATATTTAGAAAATCAAATGGCATAACAATACTATCTTGACTAACTTGTTCTAATACAGTTTTCACACTTGTAATTGAACCATATTCACTTGCAACATAAATTCCCATGTTCTTGCTAATATTTTTTTCATTCATACATCTTAAAGCACCTAAAATAGCTAAGATATTAAATTTACTAGATCTTCGTAAATTTATTTTTGATATCTCTTTTAGAGCACTTTTATATGTTTTAATACTTTGGTTTTCATTGTTTAATGTGTAGGTTTTATGAATATACATTTTAACTCTTATTACTTAATATGATTGAACTATTATTTCCACCAAATGCTACAAAATTAAATAAAATAGTTGCTTTATTTATATTAGTTTTGTGCTC
>DKNG01000111.1:2380-2519 GCA_002470185.1 Arcobacter sp. UBA7394
CTGTTACTTCTGTATTTGTTTTGTATGTATTAAATAAAGTATTTATAGCTTTAGCTTCAGAAGAGTTATTATTTTCACTTCCTGTTGCATGTGCTTTTATTAAATCAATATCATTTAATGTTAAATTAGCACTTGTTAT
>DKNG01000231.1:0-626 GCA_002470185.1 Arcobacter sp. UBA7394
TATAAAACAAGTGGAAAATCTAATGATGTGACTTTGTCGTATTGGATTAATAAATTACAAAATTTAATCACAAAAAAAGACTATTTTGTTTCTCTAAATGAAACAGATGAAATAAAAGAAGTAATAGAAAATATCAAATATTCTCATCCACAATTTGATTTAAATGCAATAAAAATGCAAGCTAGAAGAGATGAAATAAATGGAATGAATAATACATATTTTGCTGGCGCTTATTGGAGATATGGTTTCCATGAAGACGGCCTTTGGAGTGCAAATACTATAGCTGAAAAACTGGGATGTGAGTTATGAAACATACACTATATGATGGGGTGATTTATCATAAAAGATTTCACCCAAAAGAGCATAACTTTTCATACAAATTTTTTATGTTAGATATTGATCTTAAGAATTTAGATGAATTGAAAAACAAATGGTTTTCAAATAATAAATTTAATTTATTTTCATTTAATACAAAAGATCATTTTGGTTCTAGTGAAGATTTTATAGAAAATGTAAGGGCTTTATTAGAAAAATTTCAGGTACAAGAAAGCTCAAAAATGAGATTTATCACCCTACCTAGAATACTAAATTTCGTATTTAATCCTATTAGTTTATTAGTGATATTT
>DKNG01000231.1:702-3515 GCA_002470185.1 Arcobacter sp. UBA7394
ATTTATCCTATAAAACTAAAAAAGGATAATAATTCTTACAAGGGTGAAATTATGAAAGATATGTATGTATCCCCATTTTTTAATAGAGATGGAAAATATGATTTTTCATTTAAATATGATGAAGAAAACGTATCTTTAAAAATAGATTTATATGAAGAAAATAAAAAGATGTTAACAGCTTCTTTTTCTGGAAATTCATTACATTATAATGAAGAAAACTTAATGAAACTATTTTTAAAGCATACTTTTTTAACTACATTTGTAGTAATTAGAACGGTATGGCAGTCTTTAAAACTATATCTAAAAGGTATGAAGTTTAGAAAAGCAGAAGAAATAGATACAAAAAGGAGACACTGACATGGAAACTTTATGGCATAAATTTGGTGACAATTTTTTATCAAAATTGACTTACGGAAGATTAAAAGTTAAATACCCTAATGGTGTTATAAAACATTATGGATCAGATGATTCAGATGAAGTAAATTTAGAACTTTATAATTATGATTTCTTTTATAAAATCTTACTTTATGGAGATGTTGGTTTTGCAGAGAGTTATATGGATGAGGATTTTAAAACTAATAATTTAACAAAATTAATAGAAATAGCATTGCTAAACTCTAATGAATTAGGAGTAAAAAGTGAAGATAATGGGAAAAATAGTTTTATAAATATACTACCAATTTTTAATAAAATCAAACACTATTTTAGAAAAAACACAAAAGAAAATTCTAGAAAGAATATATCTGATCACTATGATTTATCTAATGATTTTTATAAGTTATTATTAGATGATACAATGATGTATTCATCAGCAATTTTTAGATCAAAAGAAGAGACTTTGTATGAAGCTCAAAAAAGAAAAATCAGACATTTAGCAGATAAATTAAATTTAAAAGATGGAGATAATGTACTTGAAATAGGCTCTGGCTGGGGCTCTATGGCTTTACATTTAGCAAAAGAGAAAAACTGTAATGTAACTACTGTAACACTTAGTAATGAACAAAAGAAACTATGTGAAGACAAATTTAATAAACATAATATTGAAGAAAAAATAGATATTTTTCTTAAAGATTATAGGGATTTAAAAGGTCAATTTGATGCAATAATTGCAGTAGAAATGTTTGAGGCAGTTGGACGTGAATATTTTGATATATTCTTCAAAAAATGTGAAGAATTACTAAAACCTAGTGGAGTATTAGTATTACAAATAATTACAATGCCAGATAATAGATATGAAGATTATTCTAAGGGAACAGATTTTATTCAAAAGTATATTTTTCCAGGTGGACATTTGCCTAGTGTTTCAAAAATTCTTGAAACAACAAGTAAACATACACGATTAAATCTTTTACATATGGAAGAATTTACAGAAGATTATGCAAAAACATTAAATATTTGGCATGAAAATTTTCTAAATAAATTAGATGAAGTAAAAAAATTAGGTTTTGATGAGTATTTTATAAGAATGTGGAAAATGTATTTAAGTTATTGTGAGGCTGCATTTTTAACTAGGAATGTGAATCTTGTACAAGTTACATTTACAAGAGATCAGAATATAGAATTAAATAAAGGATTAGTAGCATGAAAACTTTTAATATAATACTCATCTCTTTTTTTATTATTATTTTCACGGGGTGTGGATCAATGAAACTAAGTGATTTTAAAAACAAAACTCCAATTTTGGATGTAAAAACATATTTTAATGGTAATTTAAAAGCTTATGGTTTAGTAAAAGATAGAAGTGGAAAAATTATTAAAACCTTTAAAGCAGATATGTTTGGTTCTTGGGATAAAAATGGTATTGGTACTTTAGATGAACATTTTGTTTATGATAATGGTGAGAAACAAAGAAGAATATGGACTTTTACTCCAAGTGATAATGGCGAATATATAGGGACTGCAGGAGATATTGTAGGTGATGCAAAACTAAAATCTACTGGTAATACAATAATGATTGATTATACAATGCGAGTTCCTTATAATAATTCAACACTTGACATAAATGTAAAAGATTGGTTACATTTACAAGAAGATAATGTGATAATTAATCACTCCAAAATGAAAAAATTTGGTTTTGAAGTTGGTGAGTTAGTAATAACTATAATTAAAGAGTAGTTCTTATTTGAACTGCTTTATAAAATTATTATTTTCCTCTTCAAGATTTTTATATTTATATATTAGTTCATTATATTTTGAATAATAGTCATTGTATAAAAATGAATAATCATCTTCATCATCGTACCTGTCATACTGATCTTTTGATGTATTTCTCATGGCATCAAGAAATGAAAAAGAATTAATTTCTAGTAATATTTCATCAAGTTTTTCTTGTGATATTTGATCTGTAACTTTTAAACTTTTATTGTTTATTTTATCCGTAATACTATCGTGAAGTAAGTCTGATAATTTGCTTTTACCATTTAGTGATGAAAAGTAATTATGTTTATCATTGTATCTATCATTTAAAAAAGAGTACCCCACATCAAAGGGATATCCCAATACTGTATTAAATAATGCTTGAGATAATTTCTCATCGCTTGTAAATAATGTTGTTAATCTTAAATTTTTTGCCATTTGCTTATCATTATCATTTTGAAATAAATGTTCAATTTCTTGAATGCTTATTCCTTTAATATTTGAATAAGATAAACTGTTAGTTTTATTAGTAGTAAATTCTTCATTTGCAGAATCTTTTAAATCTTTTATAAAATCAATATTTTTATTATTCTCTGTTCTAATTTTTGCTGTTGTATGGAATTCAATACTATTTTTTTGATAGTATTCAACTTTTCTATTAACTGAAATACCCCATA
>DKNG01000050.1:0-225 GCA_002470185.1 Arcobacter sp. UBA7394
GGTTCACTAATACTAATGTTTACTTTTAAAAGAAGAGTTGAAAATGAGTAGTTATGAAATATATATAGCCATTGTTATTATGGCAGTAGTTAACTACTTTACGAGAGTTTTCCCCTTTTTATTTTTCAGAAAAAATGACTTGCCACCTTATGTGGTATTTATCGAGAGATTTTTTCCCGCAGTTATTATGACTATTCTTATAGTTTATTCTGTAAAAGATGTAGA
>DKNG01000050.1:346-1683 GCA_002470185.1 Arcobacter sp. UBA7394
AAAAACTATTTGATTTCTATTTTTGCAGGAACAATTTTTTATATGGCTTTAGTACAGTATTTTTAGTACTAAAGCTTTCTCCCTCTTTTTTCCCTCGATTTATTTTTATACTTTCATCATATCAAATAAAAAAGGTTAACGATGAAAAAAGTATTAGCAGGATTATTAATTGCAGGTTCTACATTATTCGCAGGAACTTATGCCTTAGATGCAGGTCACTCTAAATTAGGTTTTAAAATCAAACACTTATCAATTACAAATGTATATGGTACTTTTGATAAATTTGATGCAAATATTGAATATGATGAAAAAACAAAACAGTTAAAAGTTTTAAAAAGTAAAGTTGATGTAAACTCTGTAAACACACAAAATGAAAAAAGAGATGCTCATTTAAAAGAATCAGATTACTTCGATGTAAAAAAATTCCCAAATATGTCTTTTGAATTAGTTGAAATCAAAGATGATATGATGATTGCAAACTTAACTATTAAAGGTATTACTAAAAAAGTTGAGTTCGATTATGAAAATAATGGTATTGTAAAAGATCCATGGGGAAATACTAAATTAGGATTCTCATTAGAAGCTAAAATCAATAGAGTTGATTTTGGATTAAAAGCAAATAAATTATTAGATTCGGGTGGATTACTTTTAGGTGAAAAAGTAAAAATCACTGCTGATATTGAAGCAAAAAAAGTAAATTAACAAAAGCCTTGGGCTTTTGTTAATAAAAGAGTAGAAATGAAATTAGAAGATTTAACAGTATTATACGCAGAAGATGAAAATGCAATATTACAAACAGTTACAGAAGTTTTAGAACTATATGTGAATAAAGTAATAACTGCTAATGATGGAGCTGAAGCTATAGAGTTATATGAAACATATAAGCCTTCAATTCTTTTATTAGATATTAATATGCCTCATAAAGATGGATTAAGTGCATTAAAAGAGATTAGACAAAAAGATATAAATATTCCAGTAATTATTATGACAGCTCATACAGAAAAAGAGTATTTAATGAATGCTGTTGAATTGTATATTACAAAATATCTAGTAAAACCTTTTGATAAAGATGCCTTATTAGATGCTTTGAATTCTTGTGTTGAATTATTACAAAACAAAAATGATGAAGTTTTGTATCTTAATAATGAGATAAAGTTTAACTATACTAAACAAACAATTATTAAGAGTGATGCTGAGATATCATTAAACAAAAAAGAGAGATTACTGTTAAATCTTTTAATTGAAAATAAAAACAAAGTACTTCCTTATGAAAGTATTGAGTATCATGTTTGGGAAGATCCTGTAAGCATGGATGCTTTAAAGTCATTGATAAAAGA
>DKNG01000050.1:1725-2826 GCA_002470185.1 Arcobacter sp. UBA7394
AAAACCTCCAAAGAACTTATAAGAAATGTATCCAAAATTGGGTACAAACTGGAGATTAACAATGTTTAAATCAGGAATATGTATTAAACACAAAAGTATATACTTTATACTTTTGCTAATCTCAATTCTTCTTCTTACTTTATATTTCCAAAATAGAATATCTAATAAAAACTACCTAAATCAAATTGAAACTAACTACAAAAAGAACTTTGACAATTACAATGAATTTTTTAAAAAAGAGTTAATTAAATTTTATGAATTACAAACTATATATATTAATAAAAATGAAAATATTACTTTAGAATTAATAAAAAATGATAAATTCCTAAAAGATATAAAAATAGTAAATTTTGAAAAAGAAAAAATATCAACAAAATATACAAGTGAAGTATTAAAAGGAAAAAGCTTTTTAGATATTGTAGTTTCACAAGATGATATTTTTTATAAAGTTATTGTTCCAGTAAAAAATAGTGCAAATATAGAATCTTATGTTGCTTATACAATTGATTCAAGATATTTCTTACAAAGTGTAAAAGATTTTGATAATAGTAATGGAATTCTTTTTACAAAAGATAACAATAAAAATAATGATGTGTTTTTAAATAAGTATAAAAATAGCGATTTTTTTAATCAAATGGCTATGAAATGTGAAGAAGAACATGATAAACCAGTGGTTAATTTTGAAGATAGTTTTTATGTAAAAAAGATTATGAGTTTAAAAAACTTTAAAAATGAAGATATTGCTAATGCAATTTTCTTTTTAGATATTACAAAAGATAAAAAAGCTTTTATATCTACAGTTAGAGAATCAATTATTACAAGTATAGTTTTATTTATTCTTGCTGCTATTATTGTTAATTATTTCTTCTCTTTTTTGATAAAAAAGATAAATGAAAATGAAGAAGAGTTAAAACAGATAAATAAAAACCTTGAAGAGATGGTTGAAAAAGAGATTGGACATAGATTAGAAGTTCAAAAAAATGCCTTAGAAGAGAAAGAAAAAAATGAACAACTTTTACTTCAGCAATCTAAACTTGCAATGCTTGGAGAGATGATTGGAAATATTGCACATCAATGGAGACAACCTTTGATGCAACTAAG
>DKNG01000018.1:0-3693 GCA_002470185.1 Arcobacter sp. UBA7394
GAATTTACACCAATTCTAATTGGTAAATTTCTTTGTTGACAAGCTTTTACAACTTCTTGTACTCTTTTTTTATCACCAATATTTCCTGGATTAATTCTTATACAATCTACAGATTCAGCAGCAATAAGTGCTAATTTATGGTGAAAATGAATATCAGCTACAATTGGTAAATCTACTTGTTTTTTAATCTCTTTTAATGCAAGTGCAGCTTCTTTATTTGGAACAGCAAGTCTTACAATATCTGCACCAGCAAAGTGTAAAGCTCTAATTTGTTCAACTGTTGCATCAATGTCAGATGTTTTTGTGAAACACATTGATTGTACGGGGATTGGAGCGTCACCTCCAACAGGAACATTTCCTACGAATATTTGTTTTGTTGGGTATCTTTTTATCATCTTGTGATTTTATCTAAAAAAGTTTAAATTTAAGTCAAAACTTTTTTAAACTTTTATTTTGAAAAGATTAGATATACTATCGCATATTATGTAAAGGAAATCTATGCAAGAGTTTACTATTTTTGATATGGTAGTACTTGGTATTACTTTAGTTCTAGGACTAAAAGGTCTTTTTAGGGGACTTATCAAAGAAATTTTTGGAATTATTGGAATCATTGGTGCAATATTTGTTGCATCTAGAATTTCAGGTGATATTGGGAATTTAATCGCGCCTTTTTTAGCTTTAGAGAATCAAACAACAATTAAATTAATTGGATTTATTATAGCGCTAGTTGGCTTCTGGGCAATTGTTTACGTATTAGGTGTAATCGTAAGTAAAATATTCTCAGCAAGTGGATTAGGTTTAGTTGATAGAATTTTTGGATTCCTATTTGGAGCAGCAAAAGTATTTTTAATTTTTTCAGTTATTGCTTATGCTTTATACCAAGTTGAATCATTTAAAAAAGCTATTGATAATAAAACAGCAGGTTCATTTGTAATGCCACACTTAATTAGTGTAGGTTCATTTATTATCAAGTTAGACACATCAGCTATTACAGATTCAGTAGGATCAGCAGTTGATACAGTTGTAGATACAACTAAAAAAGCAACAAATCAAGATGAAAAAACAACATCAGAAAAACTTGAATCAACAATAGATCAAACAAAAAAAGATATTGAAACTTCAGTTGATGAAACTGTAAATGATGTAAAAGAGTCTATTCAAGAAGAAGTAGTAAAACAAGTAGAAGAATCAATACAAAACACAAAAAAAGCTACGCAAGAACAAATTGATACTGTAAAAGAAAAATTAAAAAGCATAGCAAATCAAGAAGAAAATAATTAATAAATAGAAGGAAATATATATTGTTCGAAAATAAATATATACAACAAAGAATAGAAAAAGCTGATAAATTAAGAGAGTTAGGGGTTAATCCTTATTCAAACGATAGTACAAGAAATACTACAATTTCAAAATATTTAAATGTTAATAGTGATATCTTCCAAACAGAAGACAAAAGAGACGAAAATAGAAACTATACAGTTGCAGGAAGAATTAAATTCTTCAGACTTATGGGGAAAGCATCTTTCTTAAAAATAGAAGATGAATCAGGTATTTTACAGATTTATGTATCAAGAGACAATCTTCCAGAAGGTTTTTATAATAACATCTTCAAAAAAACTGTAGAAGTTGGAGACATTATTGAAGTATCAGGATACCCATTTGTTACAGGTAAAGGTGAATTATCTTTACATGTTGATGGTTTAAAAATCCTTACAAAAGCAATTTCTCCACTACCTGAAAAATATCATGGTATTCAAGATAAAGAGTTAAGATATAGACAAAGATATTTAGATTTAATTATGAATAGCGAAGTGCGAAAAACATTCCATGTTAGATCTAAAGTTGTTTCTTTAACTAGAAGATTCTTTGAAGACAAAGGATTCTTAGAAGTTGAAACTCCAATGATGCATCCAATTGCAGGTGGAGCTAATGCTAAACCATTTACAACTCATCATAATGCTTTAGGTGTTGATAGATTCTTAAGAATTGCACCTGAGTTATATTTAAAAAGATGTATCGTTGGTGGATTTGAAGCAGTATTTGAAATCAATAGATGTTTTAGAAATGAAGGTATGGATGCAACACACAATCCAGAGTTTACTTCAATTGAATTCTATTGGGCTTATAAAACATATAAAGACTTAATTGCTTTAACAAAAGAATATTTTGAATATTTATTCGAGCATTTAGATTTACCAACTACATTACCATATGGTGATTTAGAAGTTGACTTTACTAAGTTCTCTGAAGTTCCATTAATTGAATCTTTAACAACTATTGGTGGAGTTCCAGCTGATATTACTGAAGATAAAGATAAAATTATTGCATATTTAAAAGCTGCAAATGTAGATGTAAATGAAAAGATGAACTTAGGTCAATTACAAGGTGAATTATTCGACGAATATGTTGAAGATAAATTAATTAATCCTACATTTATTACAGAATACCCAGTTGAGATTTCTCCACTTGCTAGAAGAAGTGATGATAAACCTCATTTAACTGATAGATTTGAGTTATTCATTGCAGGAAAAGAAATTGCAAATGCATTCTCTGAGCTTAATGATCCATTAGATCAACTTCAAAGATTTGAAGGTCAAATGGAAGCAAAAGAAACTGGTGGTGATGATGAAGCTCATGAAATGGATGAAGACTTCGTAAATGCATTATCATATGGTATGGCACCTTGTGCAGGTCAAGGAATTGGTATTGATAGATTAGTAATGATGCTTACTAATGAGCACTCTATTAGAGATGTATTATTATTCCCAGCAATGAAACCAATTAAAAATGAAATTAATCTTCATGAGGATGAAGAAGAATCTAGCGAAAAATAATTCGCTAGATAAACACAAAAATCTAAGGAGAAAACATGAGTTATATATCAAGCGCAAATTTAGAGTCAGCAGATAAAGAGATATTCGATATCGTAGAAGCAGAATTAGATAGACAAACAACACACTTAGAAATGATTGCAAGTGAAAACTTTACTTCACCAGCAGTTATGGAAGCAATGGGATCAGTATTTACTAACAAATATGCAGAAGGTTACCCATACAAAAGATATTATGGTGGATGTGAATTCGCAGATGCAGCTGAGCAATTAGCTATTGATAGAGCTTGTGAAATCTTTGGATGTTCATACGCAAATGTACAACCTCATTCAGGTTCTCAAGCAAATGGTGCAGTATATGCAGCATTATTAAAAGCTGGTGATAAAATCTTAGGTATGGATTTATCTCACGGTGGTCACTTAACTCATGGTTCAAAACCATCATTCTCAGGTAAAAACTACTCTGCATTCTACTATGGTGTAGAATTAGATGGTAGAATTAACTATGATAAAGTAATGGAAATTGCTAAAACAGTTCAACCAAAAATTATCGTTTGTGGTGCATCAGCATACGCAAGAGAAATTGATTTCGCTAAATTTAGAGAAATTGCAGACTCTGTTGGAGCAATTTTATTTGCTGATATCGCACACATTGCAGGACTTGTAGCAGCAGGTGAGCACCAATCTCCATTCCCTTACGCAGATGTAGTTACAACTACAACTCATAAGACTTTAAGAGGTCCAAGAGGTGGAATGATTATGGCTAATGATGAAGATATTGCTAAGAAAATTAATTCAGCAATCTTCCCAGGATTACAAGGTGGACCATTAGTTCACGTAATGGCAGCAAAAGCTGTAGCATT
>DKNG01000018.1:3862-4146 GCA_002470185.1 Arcobacter sp. UBA7394
TTCTTAAATAAAGAATTCTCAGGAAAAGATGCAGATGCTGCATTACAAAATGCTGGTATTACTGTAAATAAAAACACAGTACCAGGTGAAACAAGATCTCCATTTGTAACATCAGGTGTTAGAATTGGATCTCCTGCATTAACAGCAAGAGGAATGAAAGAGCAAGAATTCGAATTAATTGCAAATAAAATTTGTGATGTATTAGATGATATTGAAAACACTGAGTTACAAGCTTCTATTAAATCAGAGCTTAAAGACTTAGCTAATAACTTTGTTATTTACAA
>DKNG01000129.1:0-2896 GCA_002470185.1 Arcobacter sp. UBA7394
GGGTCACTTCCTGGTCTTACCATATTTGTAACATTTACTTTCTCTCCTCCAATCTTTTCAACAAAAGTTTTTTGAGGCAAAATACTTACGATGATATTAGTTTGTGCATAAGTAAAATTTATTAATAAAAATAATGGGATTAAAAATCTCATTTAATACTCCTTTGATAGTTTTGCAACTTAGTTGCATTTATGAAATATTAGTAAAATAAAAGTTAAACGCAACTTAGTTGCATTTTAATTTTTATCAAGATATAATCACGTAAATTAATAAGAAATGTGTATGTTAGAGTTGATATTATAAAGCCAAAATTTATTGCTTAACAACTTTTTAACGAAAATTTAAATACACTCTTAATAATAAATATCAATAATAATTATAATCATAAATAAATAATCAAAATAGAGAATGAAATGATAGAAAAATTCAAAAAATTAATCGACGACAAAGTACTGGTAATTGACGGAGCTATGGGAACACAGCTTCAACTTGCTGATATTAAAGCTCAAGAGTGGATGTACGAAGGAGCTGACTTAGAAGGGTGTAATGAACTTCTAAATTTAACTGCCCCTCATATTCTTAGAACTATTCATGATGCTTATGCTGAAGCTGGAGCAGATTTAATAACAACTAATACTTTTGGTTCAATGTCATGGGTTTTAGATGAATACGATATTCCTCAAACTGCTTATGAATTATCAAAGTTAGGAGCTTCTTTAGTAAAAGAATCTTGTGTTAAATATAGCACTGCTTCAAAACCAAGATTTGTTTTAGGATCAATTGGACCTGGAACAAAACTTCCATCATTAGGTCATATTAAATATGATGATATGTATGCAGGTTATAAAGAAATGGCAGAAGGATTAAGGGATGGTGGAACAGATATTTTCTTACTTGAAACTTGTCAAGATCCATTACAAATTAAAGCAGCACTTCATGCCTTAACAGCTGCAGCTCCAGAAATACCAATTATGGTATCTGTAACTATTGAGATGTCAGGAACTATGCTTATTGGTACTGATGCTTTAACAATTGCTGCTATTATGGAACCATTTAATATTTTATCTTTAGGATTTAACTGTGGTACTGGACCAAAACAAGTACATAAACATGTTAAGACTTTAAGTGAAGTTTGTAAATTCCCAATTTCAGTTCATGCAAATGCAGGGCTTCCTCAAAATAGAGGTGGTCAGACTTACTATCCAATGGGACCTGATGAGTTTACTTCTTTACAAAAAGAGTTCTTAGATATTAATGGAGTTTCTTTCTTAGGTGGATGTTGTGGTACTACACCTGAGCATATTAAAGCTTTAAGTGAGGCAATTGAGGGAATAGTTCCAAAAAAGCCTAATGGATTCTTAAAAGCTTCATTAGCTTCATTATTTAATACAGTTCCATTAAAACAAGATCCAGCTCCATTACTTATTGGTGAGAGATCAAATGCAACTGGTTCTAAAGCCTTTAGAGAATTACTAAAAGCTAATGACTATGAAGGAACACTTTCTGTTGGACAACAGCAAGTTCGAGCAGGGGCACATATTATTGATGTATCTGTTGGATTTGCTGGGCGAGATGAAAGAGAAGATATGGATAAAGTTGTAGAGCTTTATTCTCAAAAAGTATCACTTCCACTTATGCCAGACTCAACTCAAATTACAGCTTTAGAAGCAGCACTTAAACAAATTGGTGGAAGACCAATTATCAACTCTGTTAACTTAGAAGATGGGGAAGAGAAGTTTGATGCTGTTTGTAAACTAGCTAAGAAGTTTGGAGCAGCTTTAGTTTGTCTTACTATTGATGAAGTAGGAATGGCAAAAACTAAAGAAGATAAAATCAGAATTGCTGAAAGAATTTATGACTTATGTGTAAATAGACATGGGTTTAATCCTGAAGATTTAGTATTTGATATGCTTACATTTACTATTGGTTCTGGTGATGATGAGTACAGAAGTGCTGGTATTGAAACAATGGAAGCTATTAGAGAATTCCAAATTTTACATCCAGAAGTTGGAACTACTTTAGGTCTTTCAAATATCTCATTTGGTTTAGATATTAAAGCAAGAGTTTATTTAAATTCAATTTATTTAGACCATTGTGTAAGAGCTGGATTAACATCTGCAATTGTAAATGTTAAACATATTTTACCTCTTAATAAAATTACTGAAGAAGATAGAAAAGCTTGTGATGATTTAATTTTTGATAATCAAGAAAATGGAGATCCATTATTTGCCTTTATTGATCACTTCTCAAATGTAGAAGCTCAAGAAGAAGAGAGTGATGAAGAGTATCAAAAACTTCCTGCTGTTGAGAAAGTTAAGAAATTATTACTAGATGGTGATAAAGATAGAATGCTTCCTTTAGTGGATGAATTAAGACTAGAAGTAAAACCAGAAGTTATTGTAAATGAATGGCTAATTGATGGTATGAAAATCATTGGAGAACTATTTGGTTCTGGTCAAATGCAATTACCATTTGTACTTCAAAGTGCTGAAACTATGAAAGCAACTGTTGATGCTTTAAATCCATATTTACCAAAAGAAGAAAAAGCTACTGAGACTGTATTAGTAATAGGAACTGTAAAAGGTGACGTACATGATGTTGGTAAAAACTTAGTTGATATTATTCTTTCAAATAATGGATTCAAAGTTATTAATATTGGTATTAAAGCTGATTTAAATGACTTTATTATTGCAGTTAAAGAGCATAAAGCTGATGCTATTGGTATGAGTGGATTACTTGTTAAATCAACTGCTGTTATGAAAGAGAATTTAGAAGAACTTCATAAATTAGGAATTGATATTCCAGTATTACTTGGAGGGGCTGCACTTACAAAAGCCTTTATTAATGACTATTGTAGACCTATTTATGATGGACCAATTTTCTATTGTAGAGATGC
>DKNG01000129.1:2999-4276 GCA_002470185.1 Arcobacter sp. UBA7394
GCTGATTTAATTGAAGTTGTTGATACTACAGACAAGGTTGAAAAAGAAGAAGTTGTTATTCCTCCATATGAAGAGATAAAACTTCCAGAACCAGCTGCTTTTACTTTCCCTCCAATTTGGGACAGAATCGCTAGAACTGGGGATAAAGTTGATAAAGAATTAATATTCAAATGGATTAACCATAGAGTATTATATAGACAAAGATGGGGATATAAAAGAGGTAAACAATCTAGTGAAAAATTCTTAAAACATGAAGAAGAGGTTGTAAAACCTATGTATGAAGAATTAAAAGCTGAATTAATTGACAAAAACATTTTTGATCCAATTGCAATTTATGCTTATTATCCTTGTATTTCTCATGATAATAAAATTTATATTTTTGATAAAGAGTATTTATTTAATAATGAACAAGAAGCAAAAAATGTTCCTTCTTTAGATAAAGCAATTAAAGTACTTGAATTCCCAAGACAAAAGAGAAAACCATTTAGATGTATTGCTGATTATTTTGCAAATGATAGGTTAGATGTTATTGCCTTTACACTTGCAAGTGCTGGGCTTAAAGTTGCTGATTATGAAAGAGAATTTTATAATAAAGGTGAGTTTACTAAATACTACCAAATTCATGGATTAGGTGTTGAGCTTGCTGAGGCTTTAGCTGAGGTTTTACATAAACAAGTAAGACTTGATTTAGATATTGTTCCAAAAGAAGGGCATACTTTAAATGATGTTCAAATGAAACAATATGTAGGTTGTAGATACTCTCCTGGATATGCTGCTTGTCCAGATTTAGCTATGAATAGAGATATCTTCGATTTATTAAATCCTGAAGAATTTGGAATTGAATTATCTGAAACATTCCAAATGCATCCAGAGCAAACAACTTGTGCTATCGTTGTTCCTCACTTCGACGCTAAATATTATAATATTTAGTTTTAATCAGATTAGTTAAATCTAATCTGATTAACTTACTCAAGAATTTCATAAACAACAAAGTTATTAAGTAATATAATTATTTTATGAAAAACATAAAATATTCTTTATTAGTAATATATATCTTCTTATGCTTTATAGTGCTCTCTTTAATTAATCTACATTCCAATAAACTTATCGATACAGAGTTATCTAATAGTGTTAAAGATTTAAAACTTCATTATGATATTACAACTTATCACAATAAAAAAAGTGCTGATTTTATTTTTTTTAAAATTAGAGAGAATAAAGAGATAATAGAAATTTTGACAGAAGCTCTAACTGCAACAAAAGAGAGAAAAATATTT
>DKNG01000129.1:4331-4909 GCA_002470185.1 Arcobacter sp. UBA7394
AAAAAGGTATTAAGACTTTCGCTTTTTTTTCACCAGATAATAAAGCATTTTTTAGGTTACATATGCAAGAAAAATTTAATGATGATTTATCTTCTTTAAGAGAGGGTGTTGTTCTTGTAAATGAAACAAAAAGAAAATCTTATGGATTTGAGCAAGGGAAGTTTTCCCATGCTTTTAGAAATATATATCCTTTATTTAATAGTAAAAATCAATATTTAGGATGTATAGATATTGGTATTGATTCAGAACATATACAAAAAACAATTACAGATGTAAATAAAATACATTCTCATTTTTTAGTGAATAAGAGTATTGTTGAAAAAAGTATTTGGAAGGATGAAGATTATATCTCTTCTTACAAACAAAGTATTGAACATAAAGATTTTTTTATTTCTGAGGTAAAAGATGTTAATCATTCAAAAATTGATATATCTAAAAGAACTATTGAGAAAAGACAAGATTTTATTAATAAAAAAATAGCTAATTCTGAAGAGTTTGCTATTTATGGTTTAGAGAATGATGACTTAATTGTAATCTCTTTTATTCCTATTTCAAATATTTTAAAAAGCTCAAAGTCA
>DKNG01000129.1:5027-6914 GCA_002470185.1 Arcobacter sp. UBA7394
GTTTTATATCTGATAAATAAACAAAATGGACATAAAGAAGAACTTAGTTTTGAAGTAGATAAAAAAACAAAAGAATTAAAAGAATTAAATGAAAATCTAGAAGCAAAAATTGAGTTTGAAACAAAAAGAAATAGACAAAAAGATAAACAGATGTATGATCACGCAAAAAATGCTCAAATGGGTGAAATGATAGGTAATATTGCTCACCAATGGCGACAGCCACTGAGTTTAATTAGTA
This sequence comes from Arcobacter sp. UBA7394, assembly GCA_002470185.1. GTDB lineage: Bacteria > Campylobacterota > Campylobacteria > Campylobacterales > Arcobacteraceae > Poseidonibacter. Next base: position 5,266 of record DKNG01000129.1, read on the forward strand.
CAGTTGCAAGTGGTTTAAAACTTAAAATAGAATTTGATTTATTTGAAAAAAAAGATGCAATTAAAGAGCTTGAATCTCTAAATAATACAGCTCAGCACTTATCTGAAACAATTGATATTTTCAGAGACTATATTAAAAACGAAAAAAGACTTGAAAAAGTAATTTTACAAGATAGACTAGATTATGCATTAGCTATTATAGGACCTTCTTTAAATAGTAAACATATTAAACTTATTAATAAAATAGATTATGAAGATAAAATAAATATAGAAATAGTTATAGGTGAATTATCCCAAGTATTAATTAATATTTTTAATAATGCAAAAGATGTATTAGATGAAAAACAGATAAAAGATAAATGGGTTAAAATTAGTATTAAAAAGAGTGAAAAAGTTGTAACTATATATATTGAAGATAATGCAGGTGGAATAAAAGATGATGTTCTTCCTAAGATATTTGACCCATATTTTACAACTAAACACCAAAGTCAGGGTACTGGAATTGGTTTATATATGAGTGCTCAAATAGTTGAGAAACATCTACATGGTAGATTATATGCAAAAAATAGTGATAATGGTGCTGTTTTTGTAATAGAAATTCCACACAATAACTAAGAGTAAAGCTTAGTTATTAGGTAAAACTATTTTAAAAGATGCACCTTTGTGTCTTCTGTTTTCATAAATAAACTCCTCGTTTGAAGCTGTAATTGTTCCATTCATATGTTTTGTAATAATCTCATTACTCATATAAAGCCCAATTCCTGTCCCTTGAAACTGATGTTTTGTAGTGAAGTAAGGATCAAAGATTTTATGTATAATTTCTTCATTTATTCCTTCTCCACTATCTTTTATAATTATCTCAATATTATTATCTTTTTTGTATACATCAATTAAAATAAATTTATCAGTATGTTTATTTTTTAGAGCATCTTTTGCATTATTTAGAATATTTATAATTACTTGAATAAATTCGTTTTTATAGTTTTTAATTTTGATATTTCCAATATTTTCAATAATTTGAATATCACTTCTTTTAAAAGGTGAATCCAGTAGAGTCATAGCATTATGAATGGAGTCTTTTATATAAAAAGTACTTTTATGTTTATTTGAATTAAAAAAGTTTCTAAAATCATCAATAGTAGTAGATAAAAATTGCGATTTTTTATTTATCTCTTTTAGCCCTTTTTTTAAAGAATCATCATCTAATAAACTCATCTCTTTTTGAACAATCATTGCTGTGGCATTGGAAGTAATACTAGATAAGGGTTGTCTCCATTGGTGTGCAATATTACCTATCATTTCACCCATTGCTGCCATTTTTGCTTGTTGAGAAAGAATCTTTTCTTGTTCTATTTTTTCATCTAAATGTTTATTAATTTCTTTTTTGTATTGTTTGAATTTTTTGTTTACTATTTTTGCAAAATAAACACATAATATAAAAAGGAAAAAAGATAAAGTGATAAATATTACAGTGGTATTAGTAATGTTTTGTTCAATAGAACTATCTAAAGCACTTTTTCTTTCTTCAATAATATTACCTATTGTCTCTTTTGAAAAAGAAGAAACAATAATCCAATCCCATTTTGGAATAGTTTTTATATAACTTACATTCCCTAATGGGTCATAATTATTACTAGTAAAACCATTTGT
>DKNG01000129.1:7056-7865 GCA_002470185.1 Arcobacter sp. UBA7394
TCTAAAATATGTTCTTGTACTTCTTTTTCAAAATCTACAACATACTCACCTGTTCCTATAAACCAGTTATAAGGAGTAAAGTTTTTAATGTAACCAATTTTTTTATATTGTGTCTTTTTATCATTTGGTTTATACCAATACCATTGAAATGAACTTTCATCTTTTTGTTTTAAAATATCATGCATTTGTCTTATTATATAGTTGCCATTAGCATCTTTTACATTGTAAGAGCTTTTCCCCTCTATTTTTGGGAAGATAGGATGCATAGTATTTGCGAAGATATTTTTATCATGAATGAAAAAATATCCTCTTCCATTATTGAACCTGATAGGTCTAATAGCATCTTTGATTAATTTTTTTATTGATGCTTCATCTTTTATATGCTTATTATTTTCATAAATAGAATAAGCAATAGAGTAAGCTTTTTGCATCTCTTTTTCTAGTTTTTCTTTTAATTCTTTTTCTGTAGTTTCTTGTTTATGTAAAATAAAATTATAAGTATTTTCTGTTTGATGTTTTATATAATCTTTATTTTTTTGAATATAGTTTTTTTGAATTAAGTCTTTTTGAGAGTTTAATGATTTGTCATATTCTAAGTATAAAAAAGCAATTACTATCATACTAATAAATATTAAAAAAAGAGTGGGTATATATTTGATAATTTTTAAAAGTTGTTGTTCATTTTGTGAACTCATAAATTTTTTCCTAAATATTTTTCATATTATAAAAGGAAAGTTATTATTTCTACATTAATATGTAACTTTTTGTCAATTATTTTTTACTAAACCATAAAACTACCTCTGTAATAT
>DKNG01000129.1:8006-9160 GCA_002470185.1 Arcobacter sp. UBA7394
AAAAATTAAAAACTATATGTTAATGTTGCATTTAACTGATCATAATCAGATGTTGCAGATTTTTCATCTTCATCAACAAGTGTATAACCTAAGTTAGCTTTTAAATCTGATGTTAGAGCATAACCTAACCATAAAGTTGTTTCATTTAATTCTAATTTATCACTTCCACTGATGTATTCAGTATTTCCATAAAGAAGAGTTGAACTTAAATCCCCAAATGATTTGCTTACACCTAAGTAATAAGTTTCAGCACCTTTGCTGTATACATAATCACCTTCTTCAAAAGGTACAATAATTTCACCTGAATTTGAAGCACCATATCCTGGGAATGCTGCATCATCATCTACTTTGATATATCCAGCATATGGAGCAAAGCCAGCAATTTTAGTACTTACTTTTACATCAATTAGAGTTGAGTCTAGTGTTGAATCTTTATCGTCTGAACTTACTGCATAATGTGCTCTTAAAGCTGTGTCATTAAATTTGAAGTTTGTTTTACCACCATAAATATCTCTTACATCTGGTACCATTAATCCATATGCAGTAGCAGAAATATTTTCTGTGAATGTTTGAGTTAAACCTAATTTATAAACACCTTTGTTTCCATTAATATCACTCATTGGTCTGTAATCTCTTGAGTAAATTCTACCTTGTCTAGCAGACCAGATAGCTTCAATTGCAGTATTCCCATATTTTGCATCAATTCTTACTGCATCTTGAGTTTTATTAATCCAGTCAGTTGAAATAAATTGTCTACCGGCTTTAACTGTAATATTAGAGTTTGGAGTATATGTTACAAATAATTCTTCAGCATCAACATCTCTATTTTTACCATCTTGGTAAAATCTCTCAGAAGCATCACCTCTACCATGAGATGTTGTAGAATTAGAATCATCTTCAAATAATGTAGTATAAGCTCTAAACTTAGAAGTTAAGCTAAGATTATTCCATACACCAGTTTCATATTTTAAAGCAAAAGAACCTACACTATAACCTGTATCTTGATAATAAGCACCATTTTCTTTATCGAAATTTCTTGTTTCGTAAGTTGCTGTGAATTCTCCAGAAACTTTACCATCCTTTAGTGTTTGGGCTAAACTATCTGCACTAGCAATAGTACATCCCCCGATAGTTAAAGCAGCAACCATACTTAA
>DKNG01000229.1:0-15520 GCA_002470185.1 Arcobacter sp. UBA7394
ACAAGAGAAGGACAATCTTATGTTAGTGTGTCTGTATTGGAAGATAGTTTTAAAATAGAGTCATTTAATACTCAAAAACCTGATATTGAGATTTTTAAAAATAAAGATGAAAAGTTATAATATAACTTTTACATCTTTAATAAATTTATCCATTCCATAATCATCTTGAACTAAAAAACTAATCTCATTGTTTTCATCTACTATAGCTCTTGCTAAAGTTTTTTCAATATTTTCATCACCATTAAAATAATCTCTATTTAAATACTGAATTGTATATTGTTCATCATTTTTAATATTAAGCTTTTTTAATTCTTCCTGAGTGTTTTTAATAAAGTTCATTTACTATTCTTCGTGTTTATGTTCTTTTACATTAGCCATTATTTGATCATAAATTCTTTGATATTCATCTTCAGGCATTTTGTCTTCTTTTATTACTTCAATAATATTATGTAATTCAACTAAAAAAGATTCCATCTCTTTTATTGCTGTCATATCATCTTCTGTTTGTTCATTTTTTTCTAATAGTTTGTGTAAATCTTCTAAATAAGATTCAACTTCAGGTATCATCAAATTTTCTACAACATCTTTTAGTTCAGTTTTAATATCTTTCATTTAATTCCTTTTATGAGTGTAATTATATAATTAATTTGAAATAATAAGCTTATATGAAGAATATTATAATTTAAAGCTATTATTTGATTATTTTTAAGAATAACTATTGTACAATTTTTTTTAATTATTTTTTAAGGTTTTGATGTGCGTAAAAATATTATTTTTAAATATATAATAATGGTTGCTGTTCTTGCTATTGTTATAACTGCCCTTAGTTTGTACAATTTGAGAAATATTGGAATTAAATCTGCTATCCATAATGCTGAAGCTTTATCTGAAGTAATAAAAAGTGGACTGACTTCTCATATGTTAAATAATAATATGCATCAAGTAGATACATTTATTGACTCAGTATCTAATATCAAAAATGTAGATAAAATTTGGTTAGTTAGAGGAGATCTTGTAAGTAATCAATTTAAAAATATTGATAAAACCAAACTTCCTAAAGATGCCTTAGATAAAAGTGTTTTATTAACAGGAAAAATGCAGTACGAAATACAAGAAACTTTTACTACAACAAATGTAAGAGTTACAATTCCTTATAATGCCATTGCCGAGAAAAATATAGACTGTTTACAGTGTCATAATGTAAAACAAGGTGAAACTTTAGGTGCTGTATCTTTAATGTTAGATATTAGTACTCTTAAACAAATTGGTATTGAATCAATTTATATTATTTCACTTGTTGTAATACTAACAATTGTGATTATTATATTTTTATCTAGAAAAATTCTAAGACCATATATTTCATTATTTAATAGATTTAGTGCCAACATTAATTGTGCGGTTACTGGTAAATTTAATCAGATACAACCTCCTCGTGGAATTACTAGTGAGATGATGACTTTAACTCAAGAGTATAATAAATTAATAGTAAACTTTAGAGAAACATCTGTAGATATTGAAAAAAAACTGCAAGGTTTTATTGGTTATAGCAATATAAATAATGGAAAAGATCCATTAAATGACTCCAAAGAAATTATTGATAATCTATCAAATTTATATCAATTCAAAAAAGAGATTGAATTAGATAACACAAGAGACGAAATATATGCAAGACTATCTCAAATCTTCTCAAATAAATTTGGAATTAAAAACTTTTCTTTTGTTGAAATAGATATGTTAAAACAAAAAATGTCAGTTGTTGTAAAAGAAGGAAATATGTTCCACTGTGAAAAAACTATGAGTGAATCACCGGAGTTATGTAGAGCTGCTAGAACAAAAAGTGATGTAATGTCTATGGATTTTCATAGTACTTGCCCATACTTTGAAAACAAAGACAAATATTATTACTGTACGAACATTGATATTAGTAAAAATATCTATTTAATTATAAACTTTGTTTTTGATACAAAAGAAGAGTTAGAAAATTTAAAAGAGCAATTTACTTTTATAAAAAGTTATATCAATGAAGCAGCACCTTCATTAGAGGTTAAACTTCTTATGAATGCACTTAAAGAATCAGCATTTAGAGATGGTCTAACAGGCCTTTATAATAGAAAGTTCTTAGAAGAACATACTAAAAAACTTATTCCTCAAGCTAAAAGAGAAAATATTAATGTTGGTGTATTAATGTTAGATATGGATCACTTTAAAGCTGTAAATGATGAATATGGACATGATATTGGTGATAAAGTACTTAAAGAGCTTGCTCGAATTTTAGATGAGACAGTTAGAGAATCAGATTTAGTAATTAGATATGGTGGTGAAGAGTTTATTGTATTACTTGTTGGTGTTAAATCTGAAGAAGATACAATTGCTGTAGCAAATAAAATTGGGCAAAGAGTAAGAGAAAATGAAATAGATGTATACGCTGGAGCTAAACTTAAAAAGACTATTAGTATTGGTCTTTCAATGTTCCCACAAGATTCTACAAACTTTAATGGTGTTGTTAAAAATGCTGATATTGCTTTATATGAAGCGAAAAGTACAGGAAGAGACAAAGTTGTAAGATTCCAAGAAGAACAAGTATCTAGCGTAGACTTATTCTAAAAAGAAAAAAGTATTTACTTTTTTCTTTCATATTATATAAACTAATTTTATTGTAGACTAATTCAAACTAATATCTTTTATATTGGAGTTTTTAAATGTTTCAAATTTCTGAAGAAAAAATCCATCATTTACCTCGATTTTTTATGTTATTATCAATACCAGCACTTTTATATATTGGTTTATTAAGCGTTGATTATTTTAAATTAGTCTCTTTAAAACTCGAACTTCATTCAATTATTATAATTCTAATCATTCTTCTAATTTTTATGTTTTTTATTATTCATAATGCTTGGTATGCATTCTCATTTTTCCGTAATTCATTTAGTAGTGTTATTGAAGATGTGGAAGTATTCCTTACTAAAAATCAATTAATGATTGCTGGGAAAAGTAAAGCTTTTGGAAATATCGATTCCTTTTTTGATGAACATGAAAGAAAAGTAAGAAATGATCACTTTGCAAGTGTTGCAGCTTCTATATTCCCAACTCTTGGTATTTTAGGTACTTTTATAGCAATTGCTATATCAATGCCTGATTTTTCTGTTGAATCACAAGAGGCATTAGAGAGTGAAATCACTGTTTTATTAAGTGGAATTGGTACTGCTTTTTATGCTTCTATTTATGGAATTTTTTTATCATTGTGGTGGACTTTTTTTGAGAAAAGAGGACTTACAAAAATACAAAAAGAGATTGATGAAGCTAAAGCATATTATAAAACTAAAATTTGGAATGAAGATGAAATTAAAATTCTATCTTTAACGCAAAATCAAACTTCAAATGAAAATTTGATTAATAAATTAGAAAGTATTGTAACTCCTGAATTTTTATTTACTTTAGATAGTGTTGCTAAATCAAAAATACAATCAGTTGAGAAGTTACAAGAAGAACATATTGCATTAGAGAATAAACTGTCTAATAATTATATTAATATTGCTCAACTTTTTGAACAAACAGCAATTAAACAAAAAGAGTTATTAGAAGATTTTGATACTTTAAATAAATCAATATCTAATACAAATGAAAATCTCTCAACTTCTGTTTTTGAGCAATCGAAACATTCAAAAGCAATGAAAGCTGAAATCTATTCCGTTTTATCTTCTTTTGAATTAATATCAAATGATTTAAAAACTTTAGGACAAGATTTAATTAAAAAAGATATACAAATAAGTAGACAAGATGAACAAAGATAATAATAACACTAGTTTTTGGATATCTTATGCTGATTTAATGGCAGGATTATTATTTGTATTCATACTATTAGTAGGTGCTATTATTATCAAGTACTCTTTTCTTGAAACAGAATCTAAGATACTTGAAAAAACTTTAAATAGTGAAAAAACTGCATTAGAAAAAAGTAAAAAAGAGTTGGCCGAGAAAGAAAAAGAGGTCTTTAATACTTTATTGGCTTTAGAAAAAAGTAAAAAAAATCTTGATTCATTAAAAAATACAATTGAGATTTTAAATAAAGATTTAGATAAATCAAGTAAAACAAATGATGAACTAAATCAAACTATAAAAGAAGATAAGAAATTAATTTCTTCTCATGAAGCAGATTTAAAAAGCAAAAAAGTACAAATTGAATTATTAACAAATCTAAAACTTGAAAATAAAGAAAAAATAGCTCAATTAATATTAAAAGAAGAGAAATTAAAAGAAACATTAGATTTATTAAATATTTCAGTAAAAGAGAAAGATAATAAATTAATAACTTATACTGAAGATATACTTTTAAAAGAGAAATTAATAGTTGCATTAAAAGATAAAAACTTACTATTAGATGATGAAATAAAAGTGGTTTTAGCTAGATTAAAAAATAGTGAGACTAAACATGAATTAGCAATAAAAGATCTAAGTGATACAAAACAAAAAATTAAGAACCTTACGGGAATAAAAATAAAAGTTATAACACTTTTAAAAAATGCTTTAGGCAATAATATGCAAATAGATCCTAAAAATGGAGCTATTAGTTTATCTTCAAATATTTTATTTGACGAAGGTAAATATACTTTAAAAGCAAATGCAAAAGAAGCACTGAAAAATGCTGTGTATGATTATTTTAATACAATTTTAGTAAATGATGAGATTAACAAACATATTGATAAAATCATAATTGAAGGTCATACTAATTCAAAAGGTTCATTTCTTTATAACCTAGAGCTATCTCAAAAAAGAGCGTATTCTGTAATGTCTTTTCTTTTAGACTTAGATTTTGATAAAAAAGATAATTTAAATAAACTTGTAGTTGCAAGTGGACGGTCATTTTTGGATCCAATTTATGATAATAGTGGTTTAGAATTAAAAGATGAATCAAGAAGAATTGAAATTAAATTTAGACTTAAAAATGAAGATGCTATAAAAGAAATAGAATCAATCTTAGATAAATAAAATATCTTTAGTTTCACTATGTGAGAGTGAAAAAAACTAGTTTAAAAATAAATTTTTATTTAAAATACATTCATATAAAATCTCCTTACTTAATAAAAGGAGAGACTTATGTCAAAAAAGATTTTAATACTAGCTGGTGATTTTGTTGAAGATTATGAATTAATGGTTCCTTTTCAAGCTCTAAAGATGTTAGGGCATGAAGTGGATGTTGTTTGTCCTGATAAAAATGCAGGGGATATAATTAAAACTGCTATTCATGATTTTGAAGGTGATCAAACTTATACAGAAAAACCAGGGCATAATTTTACTTTAAATGCCTCTTTTAATGATGTAGATGAATCTAAGTATGATGCTTTATTAATTCCTGGAGGACGGGCTCCTGAATATATTAGATTAAACTCTAGAGTTATTGAAATTGTGCAAGAATTTAATACTAATAATAAGCCTATTGCTTCTGTGTGTCATGGGATATTACTTTTAGTTGCAGCTGATGTTATTAAAGGTAAAACTTGTTCTTGTTATCCAGCTTGTTCTCCTGATGTAGAACTTGTAGGTGGGAAGTGGGCAGATATTGGTTTTGAAAATGCAATAGTAGATTCTAATCTAGTAACAGCAGCAGCATGGCCAGCACATCCCCAATGGTTAGCAAAATTTAATGAGATGCTAAAATAAGTTATATAATAAATAAAAAGAAATAAAATGCCAAATCAAATAAAGTCTTTATCTAAGGGATTAAAAGTATATAAAACAATTGTTGATTATGGGAAACCAATACAAGCAAAAGAGTTATGCTCCAAACTTGCTATTGATAAAAGTACTATGTCTCGATTACTTCAAACTCTTAAAGATGAAGGCTTTATTTCTTATTTGGAAAACTCAAATGAAATCATATCAAATGATATTTTTATAAAAACAAATCAAGCTACTAAAATTGAACTTTTAATAAAAAAAACAAATTATCTTTTAGAAGAAATCGCAAAATTAACAGGAGAATGCTCTTACCTTGGTATTTTTGATGATTATAGAGTTTTATATATTAATCAGTTGGATTTATCCAAAAGGGAGATTAAAACTAGAAATAATATTGGGGTTCAAACTCAACTGCATACAAGTGCTTTAGGAAAATCTATACTTGCTTTTGGAAATTATGATTTAAAGAAATTGAAACTAAATCAATATACAAATAATACAATAACAGATGTGAAGTCTTTAGAAAATGAACTAGAACAAGTTAGGAATAGGGGTTTTTCTTTGGATAATAGAGAATACCAAGATGGTATGAGATGTATAGCAGTTCCTTTATTTAATAAAGATAATATTTTAATAGGTGCAGTTGGAATATCTGGTTCTTGTGAGAGGTTAAGTGAATCTGTAATGTTAGAATTTGGTGAAAAGATATCTGATTTGGTTTCTTTACAGAAAATAGTATATTAAGCTTTCTCTTTAAATAATAAACATATATTTTATGATAAACTTTTTTATGAAAAAAATTATACTATTTATCTTCCTTATCTCAAATATATATGCTCTTGAAATAATTAATAAACCTATTGAATTTACTCAATTAAGAGTAGAACTTACAAAAGAATATATCAAAAAAAGATACAACAAAGTTGTTGAAGATATTAATATTATTCCAAAAATGATAGTTATTCATCACACTGCGCTAGATGATTTCTCAAAATCTTATGATCGATTAGATCCCGAAATATTATTAAGTGATAGAAAAGATATTTCTAATGCTAGTAAATTAAATGTCTCAGCTCACTTTCTTGTAGATCAAGATGGGAAGATATATTCACTAATGCCAGAGACTTATATGGCAAGACATGTAATAGGTTTAAATTATTCTAGTATTGGTATTGAAAATGTTGGTGGACAGGAAAAAGGTGATAAATTAACATCTAAACAATTAGAAGCAAATATCAAGTTAGTTAAATATCTTAAAAATAAATATAAAAGTATTGAGTATTTAATTGGTCATTATGAGTATAGAAAGTTTGAAAATAGTAAATTGTGGTTAGAAAAAGATAAAAACTATAGGACTATAAAAAATGATCCCCATAAGTCTTTTATGGAAAAACTAAGGAATAACCTTAGTTTTTAAATATTATACTAATTTTTCTTTTGAGATTACAATCCCATCATTATCAGCATAAATATAATCACCACTATTAAAAGTTAAACCTTCAAAAGATATCTCTTCTCCTCTTGATGATTCAGTTTTATCAAAATTTCTTAATGGGCAAGTACCGATTGCAAATAGTCCAACATTAATATTTTTAGTTTCGTCAGTATCTCTTACATATCCATTAAGAATAATAGCTTTCCAGTTATTTTTTGCAGCAAATGCCATAAGTTTATCACCTACAACACCAAAAAATTCTTGTGAGTTATCAACAACAACGATCTTTCCTTCACCGTTCTCATCTCTTAACATTTCTAGAAGTCTCCAGTTGCTCTTATCAAGTTTAATAGTTTCAATTTGTCCGTAAAATCTTTTTAATCCACCATAGTTATTAAATTTTGGTGATAATATTTGTAACTCTTTATCTTTGTTTTCATCGCATAAATCAGCTGTATGTATATTCATTTTTTCTCCTTCTACTTATGATGTAATACTAGTATAAAGTAATGTATCAAAAGTGTATAAATTAAAAAAACTTTAAAAAAAAATATTAATTTGTATAAATAAGTGAAAAAGTAACACCTAAAAGATTTTCTAATAAAAAATAGTTCAAAATCAAAATATCATATAAATACAATATATTATTGTTATCATTAGTATTATTTACACAAAAGGCCATTAATGGATTTAGCTCTAACAACACCGGCACTACTTTTCCCTGCAATTTCATTGCTTCTTTTAGCCTATACAAGTAGGTTTTTAGCCACAGCTCAATTAATTAGAGGTTTAAGTGCAAATGCAAGAGATGGAAAAGTTCCAAAAGCATCAAAGCAGATTAAGAATTTAAAAAGAAGAGTGGACTTAATTAAGTTAATGCAAATACTTGGAGTTTTATCTCTACTATTATGTACACTTTCAATGTTTTTGCTTTTTGTAGAGTATAAAACATTTGGAAATATTATATTTGGTATTAGTTTAGTTTTAATGTGTGCATCTTTAATAACTGCAATTACTGAAATATCAATTTCTACTAATGCAATTGAAATGGAATTAGAAGGTATTAAGAAAAATTCAAAAGAGCATAAACAAAAGAATCAAAAAAACAACCAAAATGAAATATTCATTGAAGATATAGAAGATGAAACAGTAATTAATGAAGAAAAAGGGAAAAACAAAGAATAGATTTTATATAATCACAAAAAAATAAAAAGATATAAATGAAGAAGTTTACAACACAATCTATGTATGAAATTATTGAATACATGGAAGAAAAATTAAAAACAGATGATTTAGTTAGTATTGAAGTATTAAATCCCGATTTAGGTATAGATAATTACGCAGGTGAAATTGTAAAGCTTGAGGAAGAGTATACTTATCACTCATTTAAAGCTTGGAATGATTTAGCAGAATTAATGTTTTGTAAACTTCTAACACCTTTAGTAGTATCAGAGAATACTATAAACTTAAAGTTTAAAAAAATAAATAAGAGTGACTCTTTTCATAAAGCCAAGAATAGTTCTGATAATGAAAAATATGGAGAAGAATCAATATTCTTTAGAATAAATAAAAATGAAGAACCAGCATTTTTATACTACTACAAGCAAGCCCTAAATAATGTAAAAATTCAAAATAGAAACTCGATTTTAAATCTTGGAATTAATAAAGCAGATGAATTCCAAACTATTAAAGATTCTCTTAATGAAGAAGAATTTTTAAAAAAAGATTTTGTTGGTATTGACTTTTGTCCTAGTGCAATAGAGTTTGCTAAAAATAGATTCCCTACAAATAACTTTTCATTTTTCACCCATGATATTAATAAACTTGAAGAATTAAATCTAAAAAAATTTGATTTAATTGTATCTATTGGAACACTGCAAAGTTCATCTTTGAATTTCAAAGAAGCATTTATGAGTTTAGTACAAAATTATTTGGATGAAAATGGTTCAATAATTCTAGGCTTCCCAAACTGTAGATGGATTGATACAGAGATGATATATGGGGCAAAAGCACCTAATTACTCTTTTTGTGAGCAATCTATTTTATATAAAGATGTATATTTTTGTAAAAAGTATTTACAGCAGAAAAAATTTAGGGTTACTCTAACTGGAAAAAATTACTTATTTCTTACGGCAACATCTATAAAAAAATAAAAGTTGTTTTTTAATTGCTATGGTTTTATGCTACAATATTCTTAAATAATCTCAAGGAGTATATTATGGCAAGTCAACATATAGAAGTTAAAACATTAAAATTAGCACATTCTACAGATGATACTGTTAAAATTGAACATGTAGAAAAACCTTATGGAGAGTATAGTAGTCCCGTAGTTAGCATAGCTATCTATTCTCATGGAAAAGATAAAGTTTCAGAGATTGAGATTCCTTATGAAAACATTGAAGAGTTTTTTAAAGCACTAAATGAATCCGTAGCACTATGTGATTCTATTCCAAGAACAGAACCTCATGCAGAACTAAATTCTGATATTGGAGGAGGGGCTTAAGTTTTAAGTTTCTTCAAGTATAAATTTTAATTATACAAATTATTAATTCTGAGAAAAAATAGATTAATTGCAAAAAATGGTTAACTAAACTTTGATATAATTTCAAAAAAATTTAGGAGATTATTTTGACTAAGTCAAGTTTTTTTGTTCTTATTAGCTTCTTTGTTGCAAGTATAGCAACTATGGGAAGTTTATTTTTCTCAGAAATAATGCAGTTTATACCATGCAGTATGTGTTGGTATCAACGTATCTTCATGTATCCTCTTGTTCTAATCTTTTTGATTAATTTATTATATCCTGATGATAAAGTTTATAAATATGCTATGCCAATTGTTGTAGTAGGTTTATTGTTCTCAATTTACCATAACTTATTAATGTTTGGTATTATTCCTGAAAGTGTTGTGCCTTGTGTTCAAGGTGTTCCTTGTTCTACTGAATATATTAATTGGTTTGGTTTTATTACTATTCCATTTTTATCTTTAGTTGCATATTCTATAATTTTCTTCTCATTACTTATGATAAAAAAAGGTGATTCTCAAAATGAAAAATAAAAGTGTTGTACTTATATCAATTGTTGTTTTAATAGCTCTATTTATTGGGGGAATTTCTTTTTATAATAGTTCTCAAGATACACAAAGACAATCACTATCTCAAGGTGAAGCTCCATTTGTTAGAGATCATTCAATTGCATTTGGTGATAATAAAAAAAATATTACAGTTGTTGAATTTTTAGACCCTGAATGCGAAGCTTGTGCATATTTTAGTGGTGCTGTTAATGCAATGTTTAAAGAAAATTATGAAGATATTAGATTAGTAATTAGATATTTAGATAATCATAAAAACTCTAAGTATGCGATAAAGATTTTAGAATCAGCTAGAAAACAAAATATGTATAAAGAAGTATTAGATGTTGTATTTTCTTCTCAAGGAAAATGGGCAAAACATAATAACGAAGCACCCGAATTATTATGGACTGAATTAGCAATAATTGATGGTTTAGATATGCAAAAACTAAAAAAAGATTTTGAAACTATTGATATTGATGAAATGCTTTCTTTAGATAGAAAAGATGCAACAACTCTTCAAGTAAGAGGTACTCCAACATTTTTTGTAAATGGAATTAAATTAAAAAGACTGTCTCAACAATCACTTATGGATTTAGTTGAATCAGAAATATATAAATAAATTTATACTTTTATAAAAGTAATTATAATAAAATATAATAAAAAATAGGAATAATATGAAATTAATTACAATTCTTTTTCTATTTTTTATTACACTTACAAACTTATGGTCAAAAGATACGCTAGATGTAGCGTTATACGGCTTAGATAAAAAAATTGCTACTGAAAAAACTGTAAAAACTTTACTTACAAATTTATTCAAAAAAATTGATAAATTAAAAGATTTAGAATTAAATACATTTTTTTATAAAGATAAAAATGAATTAATTAATGATTTTAAATCAAAAAAAAATAAATTTGATATTTTATATACAATGCCTTCTTTATATATTGAGAATTATGAACTATTCAATAAAGACTCAAAAAATTTAGTTAGTTTAAACTTTAATAATAGTAAATATATTCAATACTATTTAATTACTAATAAAAAAACTGGTTTGAATTCAATAAAAGATTTAAAAGGTAAAAAATTAATTCTTGCTGGTACAGATAATTTATCAAAAATCTGGTTTGATAAAATTTCTTACGAGAGTACGAAAAAATCTTATAAGTCATATATAAAAAAAGACATTACAAACTATAGTAGACATAAAAAAGTTCTAGATATTTATTTTAATAAAATAGATATTGCTATAGTTCCTAGAAGTACTTATGACGTAATGGTTGATTTAAATCCAAGTATTGCTAAAAATATTCGTATATTAAAAAAATCACCAACTATATTTCCTTATGTTTTAGGAATTGTTCACTCTTCTGCTGGATCTTCTGTAATTGATGAATATAATAAGTTTATTTTAGATTCATCTAATGATGATTACATATCTAACTTATTGAATCTTGTAAAACTTAAGAACTTAGAAAACTGTAGAAAAACGGACTTTGAAGAGATCCATAGTCTTTACAAAGAGTATCTTAAACTAAAAAATAAATACAACTAGTTTATTTTTGTATCACCTAATAATTTATACTAAATCTACATAGAATATATAGTAATAACATTAAGTATAATTATGTATACTAATATAAATATACGCAAGAGAGAATAGAAAGGAAATTTCAATGTCATTTTTAGAGAATCTAAAAGAGTTTTTTTCAGTAGCAAAAGAGACAAATTTTGATTTAGCACAAATCTATACACAAACACCAGATGGAGTTTATAGTGTAGGGTTAATATTAGTAGCTATTTTGTTAATAGTAGTATTTTTAATAAGAAGATCTATGAAAATATCTTCAACAGTAAAACTTGTATCTAAGATTCAAAACGCAAAGAGTTTCGATGAATATAATTCAGGATTAACAAAATTAGCAGCAGAACTTCCTAAAAGAGGTAAAAAAGTTGCTGATAGTATTAATGTACAAAAGAATGATATTTTAAATAAAGAATTAGAGTTATTAAAAGATTTTAATATTAAAGAGAAAATTGAAAAATATCAACAAATCTCTTCTCAATATGCTCTTATTGCTAGTAATTCTAAGAAATATCGTATGGATGATTTGACTTCATATTACGAAGAAACATCTAAAACTTTATTATCGCAAAATCTTGCAATTGAAATAGAAAAATACTATACAAACTCGTATTTTACTCTAGATGATGTTGAATTTGTAAACTCTATTGTTACATTTGCTAATTCACAAGAAAATACTGATGAAATTTTAAATCCTATGATTAAAGAAATAAACTCTTATAGTTATGCATTTAATTTAGATTTATTCAAATTTACAAAAGCTTTAAGTAAAGATGAATCTAATCAAGTTTACACAAACTGTACAGAAAAATTAAATGATGTTCTAACTTCAAAAGAAGATAAAGTATCTGATGTAGTTTTATCTTATATGTTAGATAATAGCTATGAAGAAGATGTATATGCTTATGTTTCTGGATTAGAAAATGCTATTTATTTAAAAGATATCTCAAATAATTTATTTGCTAAAAAAGATAATATTGATTTAGATTTAGCTTTTGTAGCAAATGAAACAAAAATTGATTTAGATTATGCTTTCCATATTGATTCTTTAATTACTGATAATTGGAGAGATTTAGGATATATAAAACATATTATTGCCTCACCAAGAGTTTTAGAAACTATAGGACATATTAGTTATAGAAATGTTCTAGAAAGAATTGAAAGACTTGAAACAGAAGAAGAAAACAATAAAGCAATTGCTGAAGCTCTTGAAACTGCAAGAAGAGCTGAGAGTATTGCTAATGAAGCAAAAGCAATAGCAAGACAAAAATAAATACTTAAATATTAAAGATAAAAACGAAAAGTTTTTATCTTTTGAAAGACTTATCACATGGAAATCTCAACACTACTTTTATTAATACTTATTCCTTTAGCAATATTTCTTATTATTAAACAACAAAAAAAGACAAATATCAAGTCAGCAGTTGTTAAAAAAGAAGAAATAATTGAAGAATATAAAAGACAAATAAGAGAAGTTATCTCAAAAAATAAAAATGACCAATCAGCCCTTCTTAGGGAAAAAACTATACTTTTAAAGAAAATTAACTACGAATTATCAATGAATTTGTTTTTTGATGAAAAAGAAAGCAAAAAAATAATTTTAGAACTTCTAGAAATAAGCTAATACTTTATATAATATGTTTATCTTTTATTAATGGTTTTATACTATTATTTAAAAAAAGTTAGAGGATTAATATGAAAACAAAATATTTATTTGCTAGCGCCTTAGCTGCGCTATTTTTATTTACAGGTTGTGATTCAAAAAGTGAAATCGATGAAAGCTTAATTGCTAGTTCTTCAAAGAATAAAAAAGTTGGAGGATCTTATGAATCAAAGAAATTTGTATTAGATAGTGTAAATGCAAATAGTATTGAAGTTAGTACAAAATTAAATGGTTTAGATTTTAAAGACTTCAAAGGTAAAAAAGTAGTTTTAGTTGATGTTTTTGCTACATGGTGTCCTCCTTGTATTGAGGGAATACCTGTTTTAAAAGGGCTAAAAGAAAAGTATAAAGACCAATTTGAAATAGTTTCTGTTTTATTTGAAGAAGGTAAAACCAAAGAAGAAATTACTGCATTTGTAAAAAAACATGATATTACTTACCCAGTTACAATGGGTGATACTACTATGAAATTTATTAAAGATTTAGGGGATATTCAAAAGGTACCTGAATTATATCTATTTACTAAAGATGGAACATTCTCTAAAAAATTTGTTGGAGAAACAGACAAAGAAACATTTGAAAGGTATATAGATAACGCTTTAACTAAATAATTAGTAATTCAAAATAACAAGGAAGCATAGATTTTGAGATATGAAAATATGAGTTCATTTATTGTAATGGACATAGTTAGAGAAGCACAGAAGTATAAGGATTCAATTCATTTTGAAATAGGTCAACCTGACCTTTGTCCTAGTCCTAAAGTAAAAGAGAAACTACAAGAGGCTATTTGCCTTAATAAATTCTCTTATACTGAATCAAAAGGATTAGAGCAACTTAGAGAAAAAATAGCTTTAAGTTACAAGAAAAACTATAATGTAGATATTTCTAAAGAACAGATAATAATGACTCCTGGTACCTCTGGGGCATTTTTAATAGCATATACATTAACATTAAAACATAAAGAGAGTTTAGGTTTATCTGATCCCTCTTATCCTTGTTATAAAAATTTTGCAAATATGTTGGATATTAATCCATGTTTTATGGATATTGATAAAAGTACAAATTATGAGTTAACTCCTAAACATTTAGAAGGTAATGATATTCAAGCATTGCAAATTTCATCTCCTTGTAATCCAACGGGAAATGTATATGATAAGAAGAACCTAGAAGAGTTAATTCAATATTGTGATGATAATAATATTGCTTTTATATCTGATGAGTTATATCATGGTTTGTCTTATGAAAAAGAAGCAAATACAGCTTTAGAGTTTTCAGATAATGTATTTGTGATTAATGGTTTCTCAAAATATTATTGTATGCCAGGTATTAGACTAGGTTGGATTATTGTTCCTAAATCATTAAGTCGTGAAGCTGAGATTATTGCACAGAATGTATTTATTTCTGCACCTACACTATCTCAGTATGGAGCATTAGAAGCCTTTGATGATGAGTATTTAGCAGAAGTTAAATCAGAGTTTAAAGAGCGTAGAGATTATCTATATTCTGAACTAAATGAAATTTTTGATGTTGATGCTAAACCAGAAGGTGCTTTTTATATTTGGGCTAATGTTTCTAAATATACAGATGACAGTTTTGTTTTTGCAAAAGAGTTATTAGAGAATATTCATATTGCTACAACTCCAGGAGTTGATTTTGGATCTAATAAGACAAACCATTATTTACGGTTTGCCTATACACGAGACATTGAACATATGAGTGAAGGTATAGCTAGACTTAAAGAGTATTTGAAAACTAGATAGTTTTCAAATACATCATACTATAAAATCAACACCCGTTATAAGTCCTGGTTGTCCATTTTCTTTTAGATAAAAACTACTTTGTTTTAAATGTGCGATTTTATCTTCAACAGATGTATGATAGTCAAAATTACTTTGAGCACTTGCTAAATAAATTGCTCCAACTCCAGCNNTGAGCTAAAGTAATTAAGTTATCTTCTCCACTTTCAGTTTTTTCCCAAATTCTAAGATTATGAAAAATATCATCATTTTCATCTAGCCAATCATTATTGTCATTGTCAAACTCTTTTAGGTCTGCAAAGCCATTTCCTGACTTAGTACCAAATAACTCACT
>DKNG01000229.1:15581-25492 GCA_002470185.1 Arcobacter sp. UBA7394
AAGGCTAAAAAACCTGAACCATCTTTTACTAAAGGGATTCTTTCAATTTCTCCATCATCATTTAAATCAAAAGAAAATCTTAAATTTGTACTAATATTATCAAAACTCTTTACATCACCTTTATAATTAATAATAAGAGGATCAATAAAATTACTACTTGATAAATCAATTTGTTCTTCATGTACTTCTCTAAACTCTTTTGAAAATGCAAAGGATACATTAAAATCAATATTTTTATTATTCTCTGTTCTAATTTTTGCTGTTGTATGGAATTCAATACTATTTTTTTGATAGTATTCAACTTTTCTATTAACTGAAATACCCCATAAATTACCCATCTCTGGCATATTATGTGCTAGTTCATCGTGTCGTGTTTGGTCTCCATTAGGGAGTAGTTTTACATCTTTTATGTATATTCGTCCTATAAGTTCTTCTAAAACACCTTTTTTAATTCTATCATCAAGTCCTAGTTCTGATTCCATACTATAGGCCATTCTGATTCTACTAAGTTCTATTCTTGAGGTAGTTTTAATTGGGACGTTATCTGGTTGATTTAAGGCTTTAAGTTCATTCATCCAAGAAGATGAAGTAATTGAAACTTTTTGCTCACTTACATTACTACTTTTTGTACTTAAATTTATACTTGAAGATTCTATTTTCATTAAAAATCCTTTATATTAAACCATACTTAAAAATTATAAGATAGTTAATATAAATAAGAGTTAAAATAATTTAAAAATTAAAAATAATATTATTTATTTTGATTCTAATAATTCTTCTAGTTCTTCAAGTTTATTAATAAAATAGTTTGCTTTTGAGAAATCATGACTTACTGTAAATTCATTATAAACAATTGCACACTCTATTTGTGCATTATATGCAGAAGTAAGACCCCTTTGTGAGTCTTCCACTACGATTGTTTCTTCTTTTTTTGCATTGAATTTTTTTAGTCCTGCTAAATAAGGATCAGGGTAGGGTTTAGCTCTTTTATACTCTTCTACACATAATGTAAAATCCATATAATCTACAATTCCTCTATTTTGATGTATTAAATCAAAATCAACTCTTCTAGAAGTTGTAATAATAGCCATTTTGTATTTTTTTGAGAGTTTATCTAATACTTTTTTTACATTAGGGATTTCTATATCTTTAGTTTTTAAAAACTCTTGATAATAAATATCTCTTTTAAAACGTTGTTTATCAACTATATCTTTTGAGAATCCTGCATTAAAAGCAATTTCCCAAGCAGTTCCACCTCTTGCCATAATCTCTAGGTAAGTAGGTAGATCTAAGATAAGATTTAATTCTTTTAATGCAATTTTATTGGCTTCGTAGTACCATTTTTCAGTCTCTACTAATACGCCATCGTTATCGAATAATATGTATTTTTTCAAATTAAGTTAGTTTCTTGCTCTTTCAAATTTTTCGTATTCTTCATCATAAAATACGCCTAATTGGCAATGTGTTACTTTAAGGTCTGAGTGTTTAATTGAAGCACCAACTTTTTTAAGAGTACTTCCTTTTTCTTGTGCTAATTTCCATGCAATTTCACATTCAACTTTTTTGTTCTCTTGAGAACCTTTTGCTAATGTGTCATAAATGTCTTCATTCATTTGAGAAAATTGAAGTTTACCAAATACTCCAAGTTCACAGTTTGTAATCTTAATATTCATACTTTTTGCAACCTGTGCCATATCTTTTGGTTTCATACCAATTAGTTTAGCAACTTTAAAAGCTTGGATGCACGATAATTCACCATTCTTATCAAGATTTGTTAACACTAATTCTGTTTGTGTTGAGTCTAACTTAATCATAAAAAAAAATAATCCTTTAATTTTTGTAATTATAAAACAAAAAACTTATAATTACTTTATACTATAATTATAGACTATATCTATAAATTACATATTATTATACATGAGCATTTATTATACAATTAATAAAATTAATATATAAGTAAACGGTATTTTTTGACAAAAAAAAAGAGAACGCTTTAGGGGGAAGCGTTCTCAAGCGATTTGTATATTATTATGTAGGAGAGTCAAGTTGAAAAACTTGAATATCAAAATTAAGTCTTTTACTTAATCGATACAGTAATTATAAAATATGAGTATTAACCTTTTATAAATAAATAGTTAACAATAGGTAAACAAGATATAAAGTGTCCTATTTAAACTCAAATACACCCCATTTAAATACTTATAGGAATTGATAGTTTAAATGATGCTCCATGAAAATCATCTTCAGTGTTTTTACTATTTATATTTTCTACTTTTATATCACCTTTTAATTGTCTTGTTAATAAACTTTGTACTATATATAAGCTTAATCCCGTACCATGGAATTTATCTTTTGTTGTAAAATATGGCTCAAAAATCCTATTAATTATATCTTTATGAATCCCTTTTGCATTATCAGAAATTATAATGACACAGTTTTTTTCTTCTTTAATAACACTTATAGATATTTCTGGTTCGTGTATATTGTTTTTTATAAAGGCATCATTTGAATTATTAATTAAAACAAGTAATACGCTAATTATTTCATTTTCATAACTATTTAATGTAATATCATTGATAGTATTATTGAATTTGATTCTTTTATCAATTTTTGAATCTAATATATTTATCGCTTTTTCTATTGTAGCTCTAATCTCAAAAGAACGTTTTGCATTGTTTTTAATAAAATAGTTTTTAAACTTATCAATTGTTACTGATAAATCTTTTGTAGTTTTTATTATTTTTTCTAAAGACCTATCATGCGCTTCTATTTCATTCTGACCAGCATGCATATTTATTCTTAAGCCACTAGCTATTGTAGAGATTAAAGATAGTGGTTGTCTCCAATGGTGGGAAATATTCTCTAACATATCCCCTAGAGATATTAATTTAGCTTGTTCTATTAATATTACTTCTTGTTCTTTTATAATTTCATGTTCTTTAATTTTATTAACGGCAATTGAAACTAAATGAGAAAAAGACTCAATCAATTCTAATTCAAATGAATCAGGTTGTTTAGATTTTTTATAATAAATTGCAAATGTTCCTAATACTTCATTGTTTTTTGAAAAGAATGGCTGAGACCAACATGCATTTAAACCTAAAGGTTTCGTAAGTTGCGTAAAACCTTTCCAGAATGAATGAGTATTAATATCTTCAACAATTACTCTTTTTTTAGTAAATGCAGCAGTACCACATGATCCAATATTTGGTCCAATTGTTAAGGATTTAACTGCTTTATTATAGTATTCTGGTAAGCTTGGAGCAAAACCTTTTTCAAATTGTTTTTTATTTTTGTCTAATAATAAAATTGAACAAATCATATTATTATTAATTTCTTCAGCTCTTTTAATTAGATAAAATAGAATCTCTTCTAAACTATCATCATTGATAATCTTTTCTAAAACTTTTTGATTAATTTTATATAAGGTTTCATACTCTTTTTGTTTTGTAATATTTTTTACAATACCAAGAGTACCAATAATATTACCTTCATTATCTACAATTACATCTTTTATAGATTTAAAATATAAAGTAGCATTTGATTTTATTAATGACTCGTAGAATATTAATTCTTTTTTTTCCTTTATTACAAGTTGATCATTAATATTAAATGCATGGGCATCTGATTTTTTGAATAAATCATAATCTGTTTTTCCAATAATTTCTTCTTTTTTAAGTGATATAAAATCGCAATATGCTTTATTACATAGAGTGTATACTCCATTTAAGTCTTTGTGAAAAATTATATCTTCTAAGGAATCTAATGTTTTGATTAAATTTATATTATTCATAATTAAAATGTAACATTTTTAATTTTTAATTATTCTTAATAACTAATAATTAGTGACTAAATAGTAACAGGTGTAACTGTTACTATCTAGAAAAAGGTTTAAAAGTGATTAATAGTTTTGGTAATAAAAGAAGTGCTGAAGCTAAAATCGTAGCCATTACAACAACTGTTAATAAACCAAAATAGATTGTTGGAATTAGATTTGATAAAACTAAAATAGAAAAACCAACGATTACTACTAATGATGTATAATACATAGCGTACCCAATGCTCTCATGAGATCTCTTCATTGCATTAAGATAGTTATGGTCATGTTTAAACTCTTCTTTAAATCTATGAATATAGTGAATTGTATCATCTACTCCAATACCAATAGAAATAGCAGCTATGGTAATAGTCATAATATCAAGAGGAATTCCTAACCATCCCATAATTCCAAAAATTGCAGAAATAGGAATGATATTAGCAAGTATTGCAACAATTGCAATTTTTATAGATCTAAATAAAACTAAAAACATGAAAAATAGAATTACTACAACAAAACCTAATGTAGAAATCTGTGAATCAAAAAGAGATTGAAGCATATTGTTATATAAAATCATTAGGTTTGATAATCTATATGTTGTTTCTTTATTTTTAATAATATCTCTTAAATCATGATTGATTTTGTTAATCAAATCATTTCTTCTAAGATTTGGATTAGAATCCATAATTCTCATTGTAACTCTAGCTTCATTATATTCAATATTAATATATGGTGCTAAAATCATATTTTTATATTTTTGAGGTAGTTTATTATAAAGTAATGCTAGTGTTACACCATCTAATTCTTTATTTTCATTTAGTAGTTTTCCAAGCTTTAATAAACTAGCTAATGATTGAACTTTTCCTACTTCTTCTAATGAGTCTAAGTAATTATGAACATCAATAATTGTTTGCATCTTATCAGATGAGAACCAGTATTGTTCATCATTTGCACTTTGTTCAAATTCATCTTCAAAGTCATCAAAATCATCTGCTTCCTCTTCTACTACTGCTTTAACAGAAATTTCTTCAATCTGTTCGTCTTTGAATTTAATTACAACATCTAAAGGTGTAGTTCCACCTAAACTTTCATCAATTACTTTCATACCCTTATATATTTCAGTATCTTTTTTGAAGTAATTAATAAAACTATTTTCAACAATAAGTTTAGATGCTCCTGTTAATGAAAATACTACTAATAAAACACTTCCTATAATAATTCCTAAACCATTGTTTTGTACTAAATTAGAAGAGGCTGTAATTATTGAAAATTTAGAACTTGTCTTTTTTCTTTCATACTCTTTAACTCTTTTTAACATAATTAAAACAAGTGGGAATAAGATAAAAGATATTAAAAGAGATATTGCAATACCTGCACTCATCATTAAACCAAGATTTTTAACAGGTTCAATACTTGACAATACTAAAGATGCAAATCCAGTTATAGTAGTGATAATTGCAAAGAATGAAGGGCTTAGTTTTGATAAAATAGTATTAATAACTAGTTTATATTGACTTGCATTTTTAAATCTAACATTTAATTCTCTATATCTTACAATTAAGTGTAAAACAATTGATAAAGTAATAATTAGTTGTAAAGAAATAAAGTTAGATGAAATAACAGTAACTTCTAGACTAAATAAGCCTAATATTCCAGCTGTTGATATAACTGATAATAAACATATAACAATAGGTAAAATAACCCATCTAGCTTTTCTAAAGATAATCCATAAAATTAGAATTAATAAGAATATTAATGTTGAACCATAAATTACTAAATCACTTTTAACATAACCAACAACATCATTGGCTATCATATTTACTCCACCAAGAAAAATTGTAGCAGATGATTTATAGTTCTTTACAATATCTCTTAATTCTTGAATATTTTGACTCTCTTTTTCTCTTATTACATCTCTATACTCTTTGAATTGAGTAATAGTATTCTTAAGAGTATGTTTCTCATTTTCATCAAGAGTAGATGTTCTTTTTTTCTTTAATAAAGTATTTCTTTTTTCTAAAAGTTCTACATATTTTGTATCATCTTTTAAACTTAGTATTAAAGCAGTTGTTTTAAAATCACTACTAACTAAGTTATTTGAATAAAGCTCAGAGCTTAGAAATTCATTTTTTACTAACTCTTTATCAAACTCTCCATCTTCAATAGCTTTAACCCCATCTACAAGCTGTGCAATAGGTTTAATTGGTGATTGAACTAAAGGCACATTTAAAATAGATGTTACGCTACTTATATAATCAAGTTTCTCAAAATCATTAGAAATTGATTTGATTGTATCAAGACTATTTTCTGATAAAAGTTCATCATTAGGTGAGAATGTAACAATTAGAAAATTAGGATTTTCATATCTTTTGTTTATCTCTCGAACAAATTTTAAATCTTTATCATCATCTAGAAGCAGAGTTTCAGCAGAAGCATCAATTTGAAGTTTTGTAGCATTGTATCCCAAAACTGAAACTCCAATCATTAAGATTAGAATTACAGCTAATGGGTATTTCAGTATATATTTATCGTAGAAATTTTTTATCATCTATTTTTGTGTATTATTTGCTTTTAGCAGTTCTAACATTTCATCAAAAGATTTCTCTTTTAAAAGTCCACTAAATTGTTTTCTATATGTTTGAATAATACTTACACCTAATAAATCAACATCATAGATAAACCATTCGTTTAGCTTTTTGTTTTTATAAAAGTTGTAATTAATTGCATAAGATTCATCACTACCAACTACTTCTGATTGTAGTTGTAATCTAGATTTTTTATATGGTAATAAATCAATAATTTTAACTTTTTGATCAGTATAAAGCTCTAACTTATCAACATAAGAGTTTTTTAATTTATTTTCAAATACTTCAACAAACTCAGCTTTTTTCTCACTTGATAAACTTTTCCAAGTTTTTTTCCCAAGTGCAATTCTAGCCATTACATTGTAATCAAAAACATCATCAATTAAATTCATAATCTCTTGAGCTTTTTCTTCTTTTTTTATCTCTTTATTTTTTAATATTACCAATGCTGAATCAATTTTTTGACTCATATGTGTTTTGATATCATCTTTTTTAAGGGCATTAGCTGATGTTAGTACTAAAGCTAAAGCTAAAAATAGTTTAATTATATTTTTCATGATTATTCCTCAATCTCTTTTTTTCTTTTTTGTTCATAAATATCTCTTAAGAATGGATATAAGTCTAAAGCATCTTTTTTAATATTTTCATATTGACCTAATCTTAGTGATGTTTTGTTTACTATTTTTCCAGCACTTAATCCCATTGCTTCTAAACTATTGTTAGGAATTTTATATCCAATATCACTAGCTCCTGTATATGAAATAGGATCAATATACGCATCAGGAACAATAGATAACATATCTCTTAAGTTTGAAGGTCCAAGTAATGGTAGTACAATATGGAATCCACTTCCAACTCCATAATGACCAAGAGTTTGACCAAAGTCTTCATCATGTTCTTCCCATCCTAATTGGCTTTTTGCTGGATCAAATATACCTGCAATACCAACTGTACTATTTACTACAAATCTACCTAATTCTTCTCCAGCATTTTGGAATTTTAATTGAAGTAGATTGTTTGTAAATCTCATAGGGAACATAAGGTTGTCAAATACATTTGAAATACCAACTCTTACTGGTTTAGGAATTACATAAGCATAACCTTTTGCAACTGGGTTTAAAGCATAAACGTACATAAAGTCATTAACACTTGTCATTACTCTGTTATAACCACTTAGAGGGTCAAATAATTCTTCTTTTTCTTCACTAGTAAACTCATCATCAAATTCATCGTCAAGGTCTGATTCTTCTGTTGTATTGTTAGTTTGTAGTTCAACTTGTTGTTTATTTACAGTATTATTTGCAGTTACTGGTTCTTTCGAGCTACATGCTGTAAACACAAATGCAGCTAAAATTAAGAAAATAATATTTTTCAAGTTGTTTCCTTTCTGTTAATATAATTAATATATTATATTAAAAAAATGTGAAAAAAATGTTGAAGCGTTATTATTTGTTTGCTAGTTTATTAAGAATATCTATTGCTTGTAGAGGATCTACTTGAACTGAGCCGATTCTAAAAGAGAAGTGTAAATGTGGACCAGTGATTCTTCCTGTATCTCCACTAAGACCTATTACTTGACCTTTTTTAATACTATCACCCACTTTATAATACATCTTACTTAAATGGAAATAACATGAATAAACCCCTTGACCATGGTCTATAATAATTGAATTCCCAGAATAAAATCTGTTTTGAGCAATTTTTACAACTCCTGAGTTAACAGCAATTATATTAGTACCAATTTTTGCACGATAATCAGTTCCTGAATGGTAAGATTTTAAAAAGCCATTATAAACTCTTTTTGTTCCAAAATGGCTAGTGATTTTAGAATTCATTGGGTAAATAAACTCTTCATTCCATAAAAGCTCATCACTTTGAGTTTTATATATATTCATAGCTTCAATATACTCTTGTTTTGTTCTTTTTGCTTTTTGTTTATTTGGTTTTAGTTTTGATTTTGATACGTTTATAACTTCTGATTTATATTTACCATCTACAACTTTTAGTTTTATAGATTTAAATAGCTTTTTGCCATTTTTGATATAAGAAATAATAAGCTTATACTCTTTTGGTGATAAATAGTAAGAAATAGGAACTAAAGCATAATATGAATTATCTAAGAATTTATTTTTATAGAATTTCTGATTAAACTTTGTTTTACTCATCAAAGTAAGTTTAGGCTCACTAATATTTTTAGCTTCCAAGAATAGTAGGGCTGTTTGAGCATTGTTAACTGTATTGTTTTGAAAATAGAGTTTAATATCATTAGCATTTGCAACAATTATAAATAAAAAAAGTAGTATTAGTTTTTTGTAAATCATGGCTAATTGTATCAAAAATAATTGAAACTTAAAGGATTTGCTAAGAAAAAATAATAAATTTGACTTAAGATATGAGTGTTATAATTTATATAGGTTTAAGGGATTGTTTACTTAAAAAGGATTTAACATGATCAAATTATTAAAATTAAACCAATTATATACAAAATGTGATACTTCGATATTTAAGTTTAGAACAACAGACCAATTAAAAATTACAAATAAAATATTAGGACAAGATAGAGCCTTAAACTCAATAGATACAGCTCTTGGAATTAAACATGAGGGTTATAATCTCTTTATTATGGGAAACTCAGGAGTTGGGAAACACTCGCTTCTTGATAAGATATTAAAAGAAAAATCCAAAAAAGATTTTGTTTTACACGACTGGTGTTATGTAAACAATTTTACTGAAGATACTAAACCTTTAGTTTTAAAACTCCCTGCAGGAGTTGGAACTAGATTTAAAAAAGATATGCAAAACCTTATAAAAAACCTACAAGAGAAAATTCCTCAAACCTTTAAACAAAAAGAGTATATTACAATACGAAAAAACTTAGAAGATAAGATGAAGGAAGATCAAGATTATCTATTTTATAAATTAAAAGATGAAGCAAAAAAAGATGATATTTTTATTAATGACACAACAAGCGGAATAACAATATCTCCTCTAAAAGATGGAAAGACCTTAAGTTCTGAAGAGTTCCAGTCTTTAAATATAACACAAAGAGAAGTAATTGAAAAAAATATTATTTTTTATAAAGCAAAAGTAGATGCTAATTCAAAATTAGAGATGGGAATAAGCAGATCTTTTATTGAAGATATGAAAGAGATTGATAATGGTTTTATAGACGATGTAGTTCAAAAATCAATGAAAGTTATAAAAGAAAAATATAAAAGTTATGAAAATGTACTCTCTTACTTAAATGAAGTGGAAGATGATGTTATTGAAAACTTTGAAGACTTTACTATTGATGAAAATGCTGGAACTGAAAATCCAATGGAAGCTCTTTTTGCTCAAAATATTGATCAAAGTGCAAGTTTTGAGATTTATAATGTAAATATAATTGTAAATAACACAAAACAAAAAACAGCTCCAATTGTTTATGAACATAATCCTACATACTCTAATTTATTTGGTCGTATTGAGCATGTAAATCATATGGGTACATTAACAACGGATTTTAATTT
>DKNG01000229.1:25632-31319 GCA_002470185.1 Arcobacter sp. UBA7394
GGTGAAATTCACTTAGAAACTATTGAAGAGTCCATGGGACTTACAAATAGTGTGACTTTGAACCCTCAAAGTATAGAATTGGAGACAAAAATTATTCTAGTTGGTTCTAGATATATTTATTATTTACTATTCGATGAAGATGAAGATTTTAAACGTTTATTTAAAATAGAAGCAGATTTTGATGATAAAACCTTTAGAGATAACGATGCAATAATCTCTTATGGAAATATAATAGCTTCTTTAATAGCTAAATACGAATTACTTCCATTAACAAAAAAAGCTTTAGGAAGAATAGTTGAGTTTAGTTCAAGATTAGTAAATGACTCAACAAGTCTGTCTTTGGACTTTAGCTCAATCATAGATTTATTACATGAATCAAATCTTATTGCAAAAAGAAGAAAAGCAAAAACAATTAAAAACGAAGATATTTTAGAAGCTTTAGATTCAAGAGCAAAAAGAAGCCAAAGAATAAAAGATGAAATTTATAAAGAGATAAAAGATGAAACAATACTTATTGATACAAGTGGAAGTAAAGTAGGACAAATTAATGGTCTTACTGTAATAGATTATGGAAACTTTGTTTTTTCAATGCCAGTTAAAATCTCTGCACTTACAAGAGTAGGGAAAGAAGGAGTTGTTGATATTGAAAGAGAAGTAGATTTAAGTGGAGCTATTCACTCAAAAGGTGTAATGATTCTCTCATCCTTTTTAGCAGCACGATATTCACATGATTTTTCAATGAGTTTAAGTGCAAGTCTAGTATTTGAGCAATCATACTCTCCAATAGATGGAGATAGTGCTTCTTTAGCTGAACTGTATACTTTACTTTCTTCTATTTCAAATATTCCAATTAAACAAAACTTTGCATTAACTGGTTCAATTAATCAAAATGGACAAGTTCAAGCAATTGGTGGAGTAAATGAAAAGATAGAAGGTTTTTATGATGTGTGTAAATTAAAAGATGAAAACTTTAATGCAAGTGTGATAATACCTTTTTCAAATATCAAAAATTTAATGTTAAAAGAAGAAGTACTAAATAGTGTAAGAAAAGGACAGTTTAGAATTTATGCAATTAAACATGTGGATGAAGGAGTAAAACTTCTTATGGACATAGATGCAGGTGTAAGAGGAGCTAGTGGTAAATTTCCCAAAAACTCACTTAACTATTTAGTTGAGAATAGACTTATTGAATTTAGCGAACTAAGCCTAGGGAAGAAAATAAGTAAATAATACTCTTTTTGTAGTCAAATTGTTAATTTAATAATATAAAATGAGTTATAATTTATATTATTGCCTTAAGGAAACAAATGGAAGTAGAAGTTAGACAAGAACATGATTTAATAGGTGGAAAAGAGATCTCAAATGAGTTTTACTATGGTATTCAAACACTAAGAGCAAAAGAGAACTTCAATATCTCGGGAGTTCCTTTAGCTAATTTCCCAAAACTAATAGTAGCTTTAGCACAAGTAAAAAAAGCATCAGCATTAGCAAACAATGAATTAGGATTATTAGAAGAAGATTTATGTAATGCAATTTGTAGTGCTTGTGATGAGGTAGCTGCTAAAAAATACAATGAACAGTTTATTGTGGATGTTATTCAAGGAGGAGCAGGAACCTCTACGAATATGAATGCAAATGAAGTTATTACAAATATTGCATTAGAAATGATGGGACATAAAAAAGGTGAATATGAATATCTTCATCCTAATAATCATGTGAATATGAGTCAATCAACAAATGATGTTTATCCAACAGCAGTTAGACTTGCTTTATATGAATATCTTTGTAAACTACAAAATAAAATGGAAATATTAAGAGATTCATTTTTGAATAAATCTAAAGAGTTTGATTTGATTATCAAAATGGGAAGAACTCAGCTTCAAGATGCAGTTCCCATGACTTTAGGACAAGAGTTTCACTCTTTTGCTTTAATGATTGATGATGATTTAAAAATCATTGAAATGGCAAAAGATTTAGTAACTCAAATGAATTTAGGTGGTACTGCTATTGGTACTGGAATTAATACAGATTCAAAATATGCATCCCTAGTT
This sequence comes from Arcobacter sp. UBA7394, assembly GCA_002470185.1. GTDB lineage: Bacteria > Campylobacterota > Campylobacteria > Campylobacterales > Arcobacteraceae > Poseidonibacter. Next base: position 27,684 of record DKNG01000229.1, read on the forward strand.
AAAACAAAACTTCAAGAAGTAACAAATAGACCTTTTGTAACGGCTTGTGATTTAGTAAAAGCTACACAAGATACTTCTACTTTTGTTCATGTATCGGGTGTTCTAAAATCTATTGCTACAAAAATATCAAAGATTTGTAATGATTTAAGACTGTTAAGCTCAGGTCCAAGAACTGGTTTTAATGAAATTAATCTTCCCAAAATGCAACCAGGTTCTTCTATAATGCCTGGAAAAGTAAACCCTGTAATTCCTGAAGTTGTAAATCAAGTAGCCTTTCAAGTAATAGGATATGATACAACTATCTCAATGGCAAGTGAAGGTGGGCAATTACAACTAAATGTATTTGAGCCTATTATTGCTTATAATTTATTTCAATCAATTTCTATGATGTGTAATGCTTTTGAAGCTTTAGCTTTTAAATGTGTTGATGGAATTACAGCAAATGAGCAAAGATGTAAAGAATTAGTATTAAACTCAATTGGACTAGTTACTGCACTTAATCCATATATTGGATACCAAAATGCAACAGCAGTTGCAAAAGAAGCATTAGAGAGTAATAAAAGTGTATATGATATTGTTTTAGAGAAAAAATTATTAAGTAAAGAACAACTTGATGAGTACTTAAAACCAGAAAATATGACACATCCTACTTACTCAAATGAGTGTGAAATCTAAAGATTAAAGTGTTAATAATTACAAACTTGATATAATCGCAAAAAAATTATGTAAATTTATAAATGGAGTTATTTATGGGTAGAGCCTTCGAATATAGAAAAGCGTCAAAAATGAAAAGATGGGGAGCAATGTCAAGAATTTTCCCTAAACTTGCAAAAGCTATTGAAATGGCAGCAAAAGCGGGAGTTCCAGATCCTGAAATGAATTCAGCACTAAGAACTGCAATTTTAAATGCAAAAGCTGAAAATATGCCAAAAACAAACATTGAAGCAGCTATTAAAAGAGCAAGTGGAAAAGATGCAGCAAACTATACAGATGTAAACTTTGAAGGAAAAGGTCCTCACGGTGTTTTAATTTTTGTTGAAACTGCAACAGATAATAATACTAGAACAGTAGCAAATGTTAAAATGCACTTTAACAAAAATGGTGGACAAATGGCACCTACTGGTTCATTAGAATTTTTCTTCGATAGAAAAGCACTTTTTGAGTTTGAAAAAACTGAAGATATGGATTTAGAAGAATTAGAATTAGAATTAATTGATGCTGGTTTAGAAGAAATTGAAGAAGATGAAGAAGAAGGTATTGTTTTAGTTACTGCTGATTATAAAGACTTCGGAACATTAAATAAAGCATTTGAAGATATGGGAATTGAACTTAAAAAAGCTAAGTTAGAAAGAATCTCAAATAATCCTCAAGAATTCACAGATGAACAACAAGAAGAAATCTCTAAATTATTAGAAAAATTAGATGAAGATGATGATGTTCAGGCTGTATTTACAAATATTGGATAATCCAAATATCTAGATTAAAACAGAGTTTGACTCTGTTTTAGTTTAATCTTTTACCTAAATTTCCTGAAGTATTCCTACTAGTATTAGTGCTATTATTGCTTTCAATCTTACTTATTACTTCAGTGATTTTTTTAATTCTTGTAGTTGAACTAGGGTGAGTTGAGAAAAACTCATTTGTTTTTTTAGCTCCTGCACTCATGTTTTTCCAAAAGTTTAATGCTTCATGTATATTGTAACCAGCCTTTGCCATTAGATATATACCAATTTCATCTGCTTCACTCTCTTGTAATCTACCATAAGGTAACATTACTCCAACTTGTGAACCAATTCCATAAGCTTGATTAAATACTCCTGCATACTCAGGTGCAGTTGAATTTAAAACAACATTTCCTAATACTTGAATACCTTGTTGTACCATTGAAGAACTCATTCTCTCAGCACCATGACGTGCAAGTGCATGGGCAACTTCATGGGCCATTACAGTTGCAAGTTGATCATCATTTTTAGCAACATCTAAAATCCCTGTATAAACTACAACTTTTCCACCTGGTAAACAAAAAGCATTTTTTGCTTTATTATCAACTAAGTTAAATTCCCATTTAAAATCAGGTCTATTTGCTACTTTTGCAATTCTTTGACCAATTTCTCTTACTTTTCTTGATTGAGTAGTTCCTGTGATTACTTTTGATTTTGAAAGTGCTTCTTTGTAAGATTGCTCACCTAATGCTAACTCTTGTTTAGGTGACATAAAAATCATTTGAGATCTATTTGTATAGGGAGTTTTTTGTGTACAACCTACAATAACTAATGAGATAATAGTTAATATAAATAAATTTCTTAATAACTTCATACTTTTTCCTTTGATGTATATATTTGTTAATTATATCTAAAGTACATTAGTCTTAACAAAACTTTATAATCTAATAAATTATGATAATGCTTTTTAGTGAAGGAATTGTGTGTAGAGTTTGTCTTTAATAAAGTCTAAAATTGAGTCAAATAAATCTTGTGTATTATCCCCTTTAATTATTACATGATTAGATGCTTCAATAATTTTAATCTCTTTTTTCTCCGATTTAATTTTGTCATATATTTCATAAGCTGAACTTGGATTAACAACTGGGTCATCTTTTGCTTGTAATATAAGAATAGGGCTTGTAATATTTGGTAACTCTTTTTTTGTATTTTCCATCAATAAATTTAATTCTTTTATTGATTCAACATAATATTTGTCATAGTTAATATCAGGGTTTTCAGCATTGTTTTCTATATAATCTTTTGCTAGTTCATCTTCACTAAAAGCTCTAACTAAATCATTCCAAAATGACACAGCTGGAAGTAATGCTTTTACTCGAATATCATTTAGATTTAAAGCAGCATTTATACATACAACTCCTGAGAATTCTCTATAATTTTTGTTTGATGCAAGTAAGGCTAATAATCCACCTGTGGAGAATCCTATAATAAATACTTTTTTGTATTTTATTGTTGCTATTGTGATTGCTCTACTAACTGATTTGTACCAATCAATCCAAGTTTTTGTTTTTAAGTCCTCAGGGCTAGTTCCATGACCCTCAAGTCTAGGAGAATAAACAGCTAAACCATTTTGAAATAAAAACTGTGATAGTTGCTCAACTTCTTTTGGTGCAGAAGAAAATCCGTGTAAGGTAATAATACAAGTATCAGAATCTTTATTGTCGTAGTACTTGGCTTTCCCGATATCTTCAGGTTTAGTATCTGCGTACTCAATGTATTTGTTATAGGATTTATAAAAACTATCATTCTCTTCTTTTTCTAGTACTTTTAAAAGTTTTGCATTAATTACTTCTTCTTCAACTTGTACTAGTTTTCTTACAATATCTAAAACTTTTTCATTAATTAGTATTTCGTTTAGTATTACTTTTAATATATTTTTTAATCGAATTGTATGATGTGTGTGGTTATTTAGAAGTGTTTTTTTATCTATGAAATACTCATCATTTTCTATACTTAATATTTTATCTTTGATTGCTATTTCTAGTATCTCATCAAACTGTTCATGTGCTTCATAAGAAATAAGATAAATTAAATCTTTATCAATATCATCATCAATATAAAATTCTCTTTTTTTAATTTTATTGATTACTAAATAAATCAATCTTTTAAAGTGTTTTATATTAATGACTTTTTT
>DKNG01000229.1:31395-34238 GCA_002470185.1 Arcobacter sp. UBA7394
TTCATAAAATTATGAGTTGCTTCGTATCTAATTTTACTAATTATTTTGTTGTGATTTAACTCTTTTTTATATTCGTCAATTAAACTTTTTGTACTTATAGGTTCTAATATTTGAATGATAATTTTTGAATTCAGAATAATATTACTCTCAATTTCAAGCTCTTCTTTGAAGTTTTTACCCATATCTCCAACAAATTTTTCCGCCATATCTAATAAAAAATTTTGACCTGTTCTAATTTTAGAATATGAAATATTAATAGGAACAATCATTGTTTCTTCTTCACTAATATCTTTACAATCATTTACAAAATATTTTCTTTGAAATTTTTTGAAATTCTTTACTTTATATTCTAAATAATCTTGTCTAAGAAGTTGTGAATATAGAGCAAAATAAGTAGCCCCTGTAAAAACCCTTTGGCAAGTACCATCAATTTTCACACAAAAGTGTTGATCGAATTTTTCAATATCTTTTGCTTTTACCATACTTCCTTCGGGAAATATCATCCAATCTTTGCAGGATGTAATTAGATCTCCTAGGATATGATTATCTCTTAAAGGATGAGATTTTCTCATAGCTCCTAGGTTACTTAAGAAGTTTCCAAAATAAGTTTTGAATAGTGAATCATCAGCAATTACTCCTACTTTTTTACCAGTAAGATTATACATAGTATAAGGTACAAGCATTGCTTCTGTTCTAGTAAAGTGATTAGCTACAAAAATTCTAGGATTGTTTTTAGGTATATTTTCAACTCCCTTGATTTGCACATTAGCATCAAGGATTTTTTCTAATAAACTTAAAACATAACCATTTGTATCTATTAATAGATCACTTTTTTTCATAATAAAGCCTTTTTATCTAGCAGCTCTGTATTGTTTGATTTTAAAAGCATCTACTGAAATAACTTCTTGTTTTAGCTCATGGGCTTCTTTCATAGAAATTGCTTCATCTTCTTTAATTAAATCTTTTGATACAAGTTGCTCTAACATAACATCAATTGAATCAAATTCAATAGTGCCATTTTTTAATGCCTCTTTTAAAGTTTTGAAACCTTTGGCATTTTGTTTATTTAATTTTACAGCTTTTTGTAATTTAGAGAATCTATCATTTTCTCTTGAATCAACAAATACATTTTTTGTTAACTCTTCTAATTGCTCTTCATTACTTAAACTATTTACAATTTTTGCATTTAATTTATCTTCTGCTTTTGTTCCAAATGGATTGATTTTTGCAAGTGGTAATAAAGCAGAAATACCACCAAGATTAGAGATTATCTCTTCTCTTGCAATTTGAATATCATTAAAACAATATTGACATACATAGTCAACTAAATCTCTGTTTTCATCTTTTGGGTTATTTTCAAACTCTCTTAATGTTGCAGTGATTAGATATAAGTTTGATAAAATATCACCAAATCTAGCACTAATGTTTTCTCTTTTTTTAAGTGCAGGGCCAACAACTGCTAAAGCTACATTTGTAAGTAGAGTAAACTCAGAACTAACCCAAGTAACTTTTTGTTTATATCTTGTAAATTCACCTTTTTGGCAAATTGTACTACCTCTTGTGATGTAATAGAATAATGATTTACATAATGATGTATATCCTAATCCCACATGGGCAAAAAATGCTTTATCAAAACTCTCCACATTGTTATAACGTAATGCATTAATTTGTTTATAAATATATGGATGAGATTTTATTAAACCTTGTCCAAATTGCATTAAATTTCTTGTAAGAATATTAGCACCTTCTACTGTAATAGAAATAGGTAAGGCAAAATAAGCATGGGCTAAAAGGTTATTTTCACCTCTAATAATTGCACTTCCACCTAAAACATCCATAGAGTCATTTATTACTTCTCTAAACTTCTCAGTTGCATGGTATTTCATAACTGAGTTAACAACTCCTGGTTTCTCTCCATTATCAATTGCATCTAAAGTATAATTTCTAGCTGCATTTAACATATAAGTAAAGGCTGCAATTTTTGCAATCTTTTCCTCTACTCCTTCAAAGTGATTGATACTAAGACCAAATTGTTCTCTTAGTTGTGAGTAAGAACTTACTACATTTAAAGCAAATTTACTTCCACCTAATGAAACACTTGGAAGTGATATTCCTCGTCCAATTGATAAAGACTCAACAAGCATTTGCCATCCTTTACCAATTCCATTAAGTCCACCAATAATATCTTCTATATCAATGATTACATCTTTTCCATATAAAGGAGAATTCACAAAAGGAATACCTAATGGATCGTGTCTATATGATGTATCAACACCTTTTTTCTTATGATTTACTAGACCAAATGTAATACCTAAATCTTTTTGATCTCCTAATAAATTATCAGGGTCTTTTAAAACAAAAGCAAGACCAATTAGTGTTGCTATGTTTCCAAGAGTAATATATCTTTTTTCAAAGTTTAATCTAATTCTAGTTTTACCAGTTTTTTCATCTTTGAATAAAACACCATTTGATTTAATAGAAGTAGCATCACTACCTGCATTTGGTTCTGTTAAACCAAAACAAGGAACTTCTCTTCCTATTGCTAAATCATGTAAATACTTCTCTTTTTGTTCATTTGTTCCGTGTTTTTCAATTAACTCAGCAGGGCCAAGTGAATTTGGAACCATAATAGTAATTGCTAATACTTGTGATCTTGATACAAGTTTTTCAATTACTTTTGAGTGTGCAGTGGCTGAAAATCCAAGCCCTCCATACTCTTTTGGAATAATCATTCCAAAGAACTTTTTATCTTTTATAAATTGCCAAACCTCAGGTGTAAAATCTCTTTTTTGGAAGATTTCCCAATCTGTTGTCATTTCACAAAGTTCATTTACTTCATTATC
>DKNG01000229.1:34392-35323 GCA_002470185.1 Arcobacter sp. UBA7394
ATTTTTGGCATTAAACCTTTTTTATTAATGAAATCCACAAGTTTTTGTGTAACAAATTTTATTCTTAATGGTTGAATTAAGAAAATTGCACCTATTACTAGGTAAATAGTCCATGCTAAGGCACCAAAATCAAAAAATACTAATGAATATACCCCTACGATTGCAAAGTATGCATATATAGGGAAGGCGTTAAATCCTAGGACTAAAAGTATAAGTATTAAAATTAAAGTTTCCATAATGTTTCTCCTGTGTTGAAGTCTTTATCGTCTTCAAGTAGTTTAACAAGAAGGTTACTTGGTGTAAATCTGCTTCCATAATCTTTTTCTAACTCTTGTAGAGTTTTAACGATGTTTTTAATTCCAATTTCATTGGCTAAATTACAAAGTCCACCTTTGTATGGAGGGAATCCAGTTCCTGTTACCATTGCAAAATCTATGATTGATGGATCATCCACAATACCTTCTTCTAAACATCTAGATGCTTCATTTATCATAATATAAATACATCTATTGATGATTTGTTCATCTGTAATTAGTTTACTACTCTTATCTAGCATAGACGTAACATTGTTATTTACTATTTTCTCTTTTTTATTGTATTTATAAAAACCAGAACCCGTTTTTACTCCTAGTTCTTTTTTGTTATAAATTTTCTCAATAATTGGAGAAATTGGCATTCTATCTCCATAAGCTTCTTTTAGAATTGAAGCTACTTTAAATCCAATATCAATACCAACTGTATCAGCTAGAGTAAATGGTCCCATTGGCATACCAAAATCTTTTACAACTTTGTCAATTCTTTTTATATCTGGAACTTCTTCTAAAATAAAAGCAGCTTCATTTAAATACGGTAATAAAATTCTATTTACAATAAATCCAGCACAATCACCTACTAAAATAGGTGTTTTCCCACAAGATGTAAGAAGTTCAAA
>DKNG01000212.1:0-4345 GCA_002470185.1 Arcobacter sp. UBA7394
TAGACTTCCAGAACAAGAAGTAAAAGATTATTTAATAGAATTATATGAAAGAGGTGAGGACGCTGCTGAAATAGCAGGAGCTGCTAGTGCCATGAGAGATCATCTTATACCTTTACCAGTTCATTATGATTTAAAAGAAAAACTAATTGACAATTGCGGTACAGGTGGAGATAAGTCAAATTCATTTAATGTATCTACAACAGTTTCAATTTTATTATCAGCTTGTGATTGTTATGTTGCAAAACATGGAAACAGAAGTATTACAAGTAAATCAGGTAGTGCTGATATGCTTGAAGCTTTAGGTATTAATCTAGAGATGACTTTAGAAAACTCTGCTAAGATGTTAGAAGATGCAGGTTTTTGTTTTATGTTTGCACAAAAACATCACCCAGCAATGAAACATATTATGCCAATAAGAAAATCAATCCCACATAGAACAATTTTTAATATATTAGGACCATTATCAAATCCTGCAACAGTTTCAAAACAGCTAATTGGAGTATTTGATAAATCTTTTATTAATAAAATTGCTTATGCACTAGATATGTTAGATACAAAAAGATCAATTATTGTTTCTTCAAAAGATGGAATGGATGAAATTTCAATTTCTGATATTACTTATGCTACATCTTTATATAATGGAAAGGTTGAAGATTTTGAAATTAACCCAGAAAATTATGGTTTAAAATTAGCTCCTAAAGAAGAAATTGTTGGTGGAGATGCAATATTTAATGCTCAAATAACAAAAGATATTTTATCTAATAAAACATCTGGTGCAAAACTTGATATAGTTCTAATTAACGCAGCAGCAGCTCTAATTGTAGATGAAAAAGCTAGAGATTTACAAGAGGGTATTGAAATAGCAAGAGATGCTATATTAAGTGGAAAAGCCAAAAGTAAATTAGAAGAAATTATCAAAATTTCTAATCAATTATAAGATAGGATTTTTTTTGCAAAAAGAGTTTATTTTAGAATTAAAAGAGATTGATATAATTACTCAATCTCTAAAAGAAACTATTTCAAATGAAGATTGTATTGTAATATTAAGAGGAGATTTAGCAAGTGGGAAAACAACACTAGTTAAAAACTATGTTAAATCTTTGGGAATGGATGACTTAGTTACATCTCCTACTTTCTCAATACAATCAATTTATTCAGAAAATATTTTTCATTACGATGTATATAATAAATCATTAGAAGAGTTTATTGCACTAGGAATGCTAGAAGAGTTTGAAAAAGGCGGTATTCATTTTGTAGAGTGGGGTGATGAAAAACTTCAAAATCTTTTACTTGAATATGGTTATAACGTAATACTAGTAAAAATCACAAAAAGAGATAATAAAAGGCAATACAACATTGAATCATAGACTAGAAATAAAAGAGATTACAAAGTCAATTAAAAAGACTCAAATTTTACATGGTATCTCATTAGAAGTGAACTCAGGTGAAATTGTTGGATTACTTGGACCAAATGGTGCAGGAAAAACTACAACATTCTATACAGTATGTGGGCTAGTAAAACCATCAACTGGAAATGTATATTTTGATGATAAAGATATTACATCATTACCTTTACATAAAAGAGCATTAAAAGGTATTGGATATTTACCACAAGAGTCTTCAATTTTCAAAGATTTATCTGTTGAAGACAACTTAATGTTAGCTGCTCAAATTGTTACAGATGATAAAGATGAACAACATAAAAGAGTTGAAGAATTGCTTGAAATCTTTAATATTGAACCAATTAGACAAAGAAAAGGTGTTTCATTATCAGGAGGGGAGAGAAGAAGAACAGAGATTGCAAGAGCTTTAGTTTCTCATCCGAAATTCTTATTACTTGATGAGCCTTTTGCAGGAGTTGATCCAATTGCAGTAAAAGATATTCAAGAAATTATTCATCAATTAACAAAAATTAATATTGGTGTATTAATTACAGATCATAATGTTAGAGAGACATTAGAAATTTGTGATAGAGCATATGTTATGAAAGCAGGGTCTTTATTAGTTAGTGGAACAAGTGAAGAGATTAAAAAAGATACAAAAGTAAGAGAACATTACTTAGGTGAAGATTTTAGCTTCTAAAAGAATAAGTAATAACTACATAGTTATTACTTTGTTTCTCCCTTGATTTTTTGCTTCATATAAAGCATCATCAACTCTAGCAATAAAACTATCTTCTCCATCTTCAAGTTTCAGAACTGATACGCCAAAACTTGCTGTAACTGATAAGTCTAAGGAACTTATTTTTTTATTTTCAATTGCTTCTCTAATTTTTTCAGCAACATTTTTTGCCCCTTCAAGGTCAGTTTCTGGCAATAGTATTAAAAACTCTTCCCCACCCCAACGTACAACAGTATCATGCTCTCTTACGTTTGCTAAAACAATTTGTGCAATATCTTTTAGAACTTCATCACCTATTTGGTGTCCATGAGTATCATTAATATTTTTAAATAAATCCAAATCAAATAGAACTAAAGATAAATCATTTTTGTATCTAATTCCTCTTCTTATCTCTTTTCCAAATAATTCTTTGAATTTATTTCTATTATTTAAACCTGTTAATGAGTCATGACTTGCTTGGTACTCTAACAAATTAGATTTTTCTTTTAACTCTGTAACATCTGTTAATGAAATTACGAAATAATCTATTTTATTGTCATAATTATCAATATTTACAGTAAAAATTCTTTCTTCATTATTTTTATTTCTTATTTTTACAACTCTATCAACTTCTGGAAGATTTTTAATATATTTAATCCAACACTCTTGTTTAGTTAGTAAAGTTCTAGTTACAAAGCCATATTCTTCTTGAAAGAAATCATAAATATTATCAGTTTTCGAAGTAAATTCATCAATAGATTCTACTTCAAAGAAATCTAAAAATTTCTTATTTACATTTGTAATTGTCTCATTATTTGTAACGATTACAATATTATCTTGTGCATCAAGAATTGATTTTATTTTTTGAATTTCTTGTTCAACTCTTGTTTCTAAAGAGATATTTAATTGTTCAAGTTTTCTTTTTAAAATAATAGGTTCAATGGCTTTAATCATGCTCTCAACTAATTGGTATAAATCAATAGGTTTCATTGCATAAGTATTTACACCAACATCAATAGCCTTTTTTAGGAAATTTGGATCATTATGAGCACTTGTAATAACAATAGGAATTAAATCATTTATTTTTTTAATTCTAGTACACATTTCTAATCCATCCATTTTTGGCATATTAATGTCAGAAACAATTAAATCAATCTCATCTTGATGTTTTTCAAATGTTTCTAATCCCACTAAACCATTTTCAGCTGAATATACTTTTTTTACAAGAGAACCTAATAGTTTTGATGTAAATTCTCTTACATCATTTTCATCTTCAACATATAAAACAGAAATACCTTGTAAGATTTCTTTATTCATTTGTATCTCCTGGAAATTCATATAGATCTGGTTTTGATATTGGTGCAGAGAAGTAGTAACCTTGAGAAAAATCAGCTCCTAAATCTTTGATAATATCAAATATCTTTTCATTCTCTACAAACTCCGCTATTGTTTGTAAATTTAAACTCTTTGCAAATTCTATAATTGTTTTTGTAATTTTATATGAATTTTCATCTGTTGCAATATTTTTGATTAATGATGCATCAATTTTTAAATAGTCAACATTCATTTTTAATAAATGCTCAAAATTTGAGTATCCTGAACCAAAATCATCAATTGCAACTTTACATCCAAGTGCTTTAATTTCATCAATAAAAGAAATTAAGAAACTATAGTTTTTTACATTTTCATCTTCCAAAATCTCAAATACAACTCTATTACCAACTTTATACTTTTGCATCATTTCTTTGATAAAATCTAAGAACCCAGGTTCTTCAATATCCTCATAAGAAATATTTACAGAGAATTCAAATGGTAAGTTTTCAAATCTTTTAAAAGATTTTTCTATTACAATTTTTGTAAGTTTTGTGTATTGATTAGATTTTTTTGAAATATCTAAGAAAAAGAATGGTGAAATAACCTTGTCTTCTTCATCGATAAGTCTTACTAAACACTCGTATTTATCAACTTTCATTGTATGATTATTAATTAAAGGTTGGAAAAATACTTCAATTTTATCATTAGTAAATGCTGCTTTTAGTTTTTTCGTCCAAAGCATGTTATTTTCATACTCTTGGAACTTATCTAATTCGTCATAGAATACTAAATAATCTTTATGATCTTTTTTTGCTGATTGCAGTGCAATATCAGCTGTAATTAGCTTATTATTTTTATTAGAAAAAGATATCCCACAAGTAAGTTTTACATCAATTTCATATTGATCAAAATGGAATACTTTTTTATATAC
>DKNG01000212.1:4394-11495 GCA_002470185.1 Arcobacter sp. UBA7394
GAATCAACAATATCTCTAATTATTTCAAGAAACTTATCTTGTTCAAGATTAGTATTCGTAACACAATAAGTATCTGCTGGAAATTTATATAGACTTAAAGTAGGGTAGTTTTCAATGTTTTTATGAATTAACTCCCCCACACCTTTTAGTATCGAATCTCCAATTCTATGACCAAAGAAATCATTAATCTCTTTGAAAGAGTTAATATCTAGAATAGAAATTGATTCTAAACTTAAATCTTTGTTACTTTGTAATTGTTCAATTAATCTAGCTCTATTAGGAAGCTTTGTTAAATTATCTGTATATAAAAGGTTGTCTAAATCATTTTTATATTTAATTTCATGACTAATATCAGTTAATAAAATAATGCTTGTATTATTGTGTGTTAAGTTAATTCTTTGAATTGAGAAGAATTTTTTTTCATTATTATCATTTATGATACAAACTTTTGTACCTTTTTCATCACAATATTTGAGCCAATCTTTGTTCTCTTTTGTTACAGTTGATGTTTCTTCAATCTCAAAGGCATCAGAAATTACATCATATTTTTGATTAACTTCACTCTCATTTTCACAGCCAGTAAGTTTATTGAAATGATTGTTAGTAAAAATTGCATTAAATCCATCTGTTATAAAAAGTGGATTATTTATATTTTTAATTACTGAACTTGAAAGTTCATGTTCTGTTTGTAAGAAACTGTCTTTTTTAAATACTCTTGTGTAGTGTTCAAATTTTGAAAGAATTTCTTCATAGTTTAAAGGTTTAATTAATATATCCATTTCTTTCAATGCAGAGCCACCAGATGGTAGCTCATTCGCTAAAAGAATTACATATATACCTAAGTCATTACATTTCTCTATTATTTCATTATGATTGTCAATACTAGTACTTAACAAAACAAGATTACTATTTTCAATATTAAATAGAATTTCATCACTATTTGATGAAAAACTTATATTAATATCATCTAATTTATCTTTAATAAACTGATTGAAATCTTTGAAATCTTTTAGACTAATATCAGCTATTAATACATTGAAACGCATCATTTACCTTAAACTTATAATTTTTATAGTTTTCCATAAAATTGCTTTAATATTACTTTATATTCTTATTTTCGCTTCGTTTTTATTATTTATTAAAAATTTTTAACGCATTATCTAAATCTTCTTGAGTATCAATACCAAAAGATTTTGATTCAACTTTAACCATTGCTATTATATTTCCGTTATCAATTGCTCTTAATTGCTCTAATTTTTCAACTGATTCTAATTTAGAAGGACTTAAAGAACAAAAATTATTTAATGATTTTTTAGTAAATCCATAGATACCTAAATGCCCATTATAAATCGCATTTTCATAATGATCTCGATGATAAGGAACTTTTGCTCTTGAGAAATAAATCGCATTAGTATTCTCATCTAACACAACTTTTACATGGTTTGGATCATCTGCTAATTCTGAAGAGATTTGTTTATGACAAGATACAATCATTACATCTTCATTGTCTTCATTTACTTTTTTAACTCTATTAATTACAGCTTGTACAACTTCTGTTTCGATAAATGGTTCATCTGCTTGAACATTGATAATAATTTCATTATCATCCAAATTTAGCTTGTTTACTGCTTCATTAATTCTATCTGTTCCACTTTGGTGATCACTTGATGTCATAACAGCATCAAAACCATGTTCTTTTGCAAGATCTATCACTTCTTGTGAATCTGTAGCAATTACAACTTTGTCTAATGAACTAACTTGTTTAGCTGTTTTGATTACCATTGGTAAGCCTAAAATATCAACCAATATTTTATTAGCAAATCTACTTGAATTTAATCTTGCAGGGATGATTATCATTTTTATATTCCTTCTTGTAAAACCTTATTTAAAGTAGATGTATTATATTATAAAATCTTTAAATAACTATATGAAAGAAGAAATTAATGAAAAAAACAATAACTGTTATAGATACTTTTGGATTCTTATTTAGAGCTTATTACGCTCTTCCTCCATTAAAATCAAAAACTGGTTTCCCAACAGGATTACTAACTGGTTTTATGAATTTTATTTCAAACGTGGGAAAAGATTTTCAAACAGACTATATAGTATTTGCACTTGACTCTAAAGGTGATACTTTTAGAAGTGATATATATCCAGAATATAAATCTCATAGACCAGATGTTCCAGAAGATTTATTAAAACAATTACCAATTGCAATTGATTTCATTGAAAAGATGGGCTTTAAATCAGCTATTAGAACTGGTTTTGAAGCAGATGATATTATCGCATCTATTGCACATGATGCAAAAGATAAAGGTTTAGAAGTAAGAGTTGTATCTCATGATAAAGATTTATACCAATTAATACAAGAAGATATATTCTTATTTGACCCTATTAAAAAAACAGTTATTACAGAAGCAGAATGTTACGATAAATATGGAGTATTCCCAAGTCAATTTACTGATTATCAATCATTATTAGGGGATAGCGCGGATAATGTTCCAGGAGTTAAAGGAGTAGGGGCTAAAACAGCTGAAGCTTTAATCAAAGAGTATGGAACACTTGATAATATTTATGAAAACTTAGAAAATATTGAGAAAAAAAGATGGAAAACTCTATTAACAGATGGTAAAGAATTAGCATACATTTCAAAACAACTAGTTACATTAAGTACAGATTGTCATTGTATTGATAACTTAGATGAGTTCCAATTACCAGATGAGAATCCAATTTTAAAAATCTCTGATACATTAATGGAGTATGATTTACATAGAATTATTGATAGAGTAAATAAAAATGGATTAAATTATAAAACAAAACTTCCTGATGCACCTGTAGCAAAAGTAGAAGAAAAAAGAGATTATATTCTTTTAAATAATGAAGACGAATTAATTAAAGTAATTAATTCAATTCCAAAAGACTCAATTGTAGCCTTTGATACTGAAACTACAGATGTAGACGCTAAAAGCGCAAAAATCGTAGGATTCTCATTTGCTTGGGAAAAAGACAAAGCATATTATGCACCAATAGGCCACTTTTATTTAGGAGTAGAAGATCAAATAAGTTTAGATAGTGCAAAAAAAGCTATTGAATTATTAAATAACTACAAATTAGTTTTACAAAACTTCAAATACGATTACACAATTGTTAAAAAGAATTTAAATATTGAATTAACTTTATATGCAGATACAATGATTTTATCTTGGTTATTAAATACAAGTGAAAAAGTTGGATTGGATTACCAAGTAGATAAATATTTTGATCATAAAATGATTGCATTTAAAGATGTAGTAAAAAAAGGTGAAAACTTCTCTAATGTAGAATTATCAAAAGCTTGTGAATATGCAGCGGAAGATGCATTAATGACATTAAAACTATTTAATAAGCTTTTAGAGAGATTTAAAGAAACAGAAAATGAAACTTTATTAGAATTAGCATTTAGTACAGAATTTGATTTTATTAACGTTCTAGCAAATATGGAAGATAATGGTATTAAAATCAATACAAAGCAGTTAGAAGACTTAAAAGTATCAAATAGTGCATTTGTTCAAGATTTAACTTCTAAGATATATGAAGCAGCTGGTGGAGAGTTTAATATTAACTCACCAAAACAGTTAGGAGTTGTTTTATTTGAAACATTAGAACTGCCAGTAGTTAAAAAAACAAAAACTGGTTATAGTACAAATGAAGTGGTATTACACAAATTAATTGATTCACATGAAATTATTCCTCTATTACTACAATATAGAGAAGCTTTCAAACTTCAATCAACTTATATTGAACCATTATTAGAGTTAGCTCTTAAAAATGATGAAAACAAAATTTTTACTTCATTTTTACAAACAGGAACAGCAACAGGTAGACTTAGTTCAAAAAATCCTAATTTACAAAATATTCCAGTAAGAAGTGAAGCTGGTGGGAAAATCAGAAAAGCATTTATAGCAAGAGATGGCTATAAGCTTGTTGGTATTGACTACTCTCAAATTGAATTAAGACTTCTTGCACACTTTAGTGAAGATGAAGCCTTAGTAAATGCATTTAATAGTGGACTTGATATTCACAGACAAACTGCTGTTAAAATTTTTGGTGAAGAGTTAGCCGATGAAAAAAGATCAATAGCCAAATCAATTAACTTTGGATTACTATATGGAATGGGTTCAAAAAAACTAGGGGATACTCTAGGAATTCCATCTAAAGAAGCAAAAGTTTATATAGAATCATATTTTGATGCTTTTGTTAGTGTAAAAAATTATCTTAAATCAATTGAAGAATACTCGTATGAACATGGATTTGTAAAAACACTATTAAATAGAAAACGATTATTTGACTATGATTCAGCAAATGGTATGCAAAAAGCAGCATATTTAAGAGAATCTGTTAATACATTATTTCAAGGAAGTGCAGCTGATTTAATCAAACTTTCTATGATCAAAATTGACAAAAAATATAAAAATAACCAAGATATTAGAATGTTACTTCAAATCCATGACGAACTTATCTTTGAAATTAAAGATGATATGATTGAAGAAATAACTAAAGATCTAGTTAATATAATGGAGAATATTTTAGAGTTAAAAGTACCTTTAGAGGTTTCAAAGTGTGTAGGAATGACATGGCAGGATTTAAAATAAGCTTAATGCTGACTTAATATTGTAAAATATCCTACTATTATTTTGACAAATAAAGAAATATTTGTTATTATTATGTCTTAAATCAATATATAAAGAGTATTTACATGTTAAAAACAGTTAGAAATATAAGAAAATTATATAATGCAAAGTTACTTTTTATTAGTAGTGACGAAAATGTACAACAAACAATTGAAAATGAGTTTGATGATTATTTTAAAGAATTAAAAATTGCAACAAATATTAATGACGCGCTTGAATTAGCATGTTCTAATAGTTATGATATGGCTGTTATTGACACGAATATAAAAGATGTATCTTTTTCTGAATTATGTTCTGAATTAGGTCAATTAGCACCAACATTACCAAAAATTGTAATTTCTGATTCCGATGAAAATGAAAACATTGTATCAGCTATTAATAATGGTGCTTATACTTTTCTTTCTAAACCATTAAGAGCTAAAGATATTAAATTAGCTGTTATTATGTGTTTAAACCAAACTAAAAGAGGTGATAAAATCGAATTTGATAATGGTATCTACTTTGATGAGTATAGAGACCAATTCTTTAAATCAGGTGGAGTTTTAATTGACTTTACAAGATTAGAGAAATCATTTCTTAAATTATTAATTACTAAGCGAAATGATATAACAGATTATGATATGATTAAAGAAGTAGTTTGGAAAGGTAAAGATATGTCTATTTATACAATGAGAAATATTGTAAACAAAATTAGACAAAAGACTTACTATGAAATTATTAAAAACCACTCTAACAAAGGGTACACAATAGACAATCTTAAAAAATAAGATTGCCTGTTTGCAAAATATTAATAAAAAAGTTATAATATGGAAGAACTAATAGTTTCAAAAGAAGAATTAGTCCAATTGTTCGAAGATCAGACAATCGAAGATACTGGTCGAGGATGGTTAATGGAAGGTAAAGAAGTAGAAATTATTGCTTTACATGATGTTGATCCTAAATTCCTTCAAGACGTAACAAATGCTAAGTTCTACAAATTAATTCAAAAAGGTAAATAATAATGTCGCATTGTCCTTATTGCAAAAAGAAGATTGCTATGAGTAAGGCTTTTTGTTCAAGAAGCTGTAAAGAAAACTATTTTCAACTAATCGCTATTCAAATTCCAAAGCCATTTTTAAAAAGAATATTTGTTTTTTGTACACCAGAACAAAGAGAAACTGAAATCGAAAATTTTGCTAACAGACATGGCTGGAGATTAGATTTATTAAAGAAAAAGATTGATGAGCTGGCTATTGAAGCAGGTTACATTGAAGAGAATAGTTAACATATATTGTTAACTATTTATCTCTAATTATTTTTTAATTTATTTTTCTTACTAATGTAAAAAAATGTTGCTACACAGATTAGCAATACACTCATAGACTGTAGTATTCCCATAGTTAACCAATCACTATATAAGAACCCTAATTGTACATCCGGCTGCCTAAAGAATTCAGCTGTAATTCTCATCATAGAGTACAAAACACCATACATTAGTGCCAATTGACCATCAAAGCTTTTTTTGTTTCTATAATAAGCCAAAATAGCAAATACAAGTAAACCTTCAAGAATTGCTTCATAAAGTTGTGAAGGATGTCTTAAAGTATTTCCAACATAAATTCCCCAAGGAACATCTGTAACTCTACCTACAAGTTCTTGATTGAAGAAATTACCTATTCTTCCAAAAACATAAGCAGCTGAAATACCAAGTACAGCAATATCTGTTAAGAACCAAAAAGAAACTTTATTTTTTCTACAGAATAAATAAGAAGCTAAAATGAACCCAATAAAAGCTCCATGATAAGACATTCCAGAAATACCTGTAAACGTTCCATCAACAAAAGGATTAAATATTTGCCATGGATTTTTTAAGTAATACATAGTGTTAGGATCATAGAATAATATATATCCTAATCTAGCTCCTAAGATTACACCAATCTCTGCCCACCAAATATAAGAATCAAATAAATCATTTGATATTGGTAATTTGTCTTTTTTGATAAACCACTTTGCTATCATAATAGCTGAAAGTAGGGCAAGGGCATACATAATTCCGTACCAATGTACAGAAATAGACCCAAGGCTAAAAGCCACTGGGTCAAAGTTTGAATATATATTTTGCCAATATTCCATTATATTAGTCTAATGCCTCCGCAATTAATTCAATAGGATTTTTAAACTTAACATCTACATCAGATTGATATAAAGAGTTAGTTATTTGCATCCTACATGCAGAACACTCAGCACTAACGATTTGAGCTTTTGTTTCTTTAATCATTGCAGCTTTTGGAGCACCTGCTGCTTTTGCGAAATCATATTTCTCAGTTTGCATTGTAACACCACCAAATCCACAACATCTATTTGAGTCACTCATTTCAGTTAATACATAATTCTGTTTTAACAGATTTCTAGGTTCTTGCCAAACACCTTGCATTTTCTTAGCATGACAAGG
>DKNG01000175.1:0-322 GCA_002470185.1 Arcobacter sp. UBA7394
TTTTTACCAATACCACAACCATGGAATCTAAAAAGATTTGTTTGTAATTTTGCTGCATCATCATAGTTTACATAATTTCTACCTGCATCGCCGTAACCTGTAGTAATTCCATAAATTGGTTTACCTTGTTTAATAGTATTCATCATAAAATCATGTGTATGATTAATATATTCTATAAACTCTTTATCTTCAGATATTTTAATACTTTGTGCATTACTAATCTCATCTAAAGATATGTGCCTTTTATCTATACTTAATTCCATTTATTCTCCCCAAAAATTATAAAAATTGAACCATTGATCTGGATATTCTTTTAAAGTTT
>DKNG01000175.1:398-3253 GCA_002470185.1 Arcobacter sp. UBA7394
AGAATAATCTAATTCAATTTTTAAATGTTTTATTTTATATGTTTGTTTATTTGTGTAAGCAACAAAAAAAACAAGAATACTCTTTTTTAATTTGTATGCAATTTGAAAAGGGTTTTTATTAAAACCAGCTTCTTTATTAAAAAATTTTATTTTTTTATGATATTTCTTGTCATTTGCTCTATCTGCCATCATTGCAACTACTTGATCTTCCATTAGTGCATTTGCTATTTTAATAGAAGATGAAATTCCACCTTCATTTAAATCAATAATATTTACTTGAAAGTTTTGTTTTTCAATTGAATTCTCAATACTTTTTATTCCATCAAGTAAAGCTTCTTGCATAACTACATTTATAATATTTTGCGTAAGAGGAACATTGGCAGCTGTTGCCCAACCTCCATGATGTGAACATAATAAAACTGTACCTTCATCCAAAGTTTTTGCAAACTCTTCTTTATTATCGTATTCAAAACTATATGATTTTGGTGAAAATTTTGAAATAAATCTATCAACCATACAATTTGCAAATAGTCTTAAATGAGTAAAATATATATAGTTATTGAAAGGTAAATCTAATTGTTTATAATATATTTTAAGAGATTTTCTTACATTAGATGCAAATAGAAAATAGAAAAATGTAACAGGATACATTAGGTAATAAATAAAGTTGTAACCAAATATTTTATATAAATTAAATACTAATTTAATGCTCCAGGCACTACCTCTTTGTTTTGTTTCCATAAATTATTTTTTTAGACCTAATAATTTTAAGAAGTACTTCACCCACTTAAATGGTAAAATTTGTACATGAACCCAAACAATAGCTGCTGTGTCCCAAAACTTACGGAAGTGACTAACTCTATCTTCAGAAGTAGGGTAGTAACACTCAATTACTACTTCTTTTATTGCTTTACCTGCATCTGCATGTCTTACAATAACTTCCATTTCCCAGTCAAATCTAGATGTTTTAATACTTAGATCTAAAATACTTATAGGATAAATTCTAAATCCAGATAAAGAGTCTGTAATTTCATGTCCTGTATCCCATGTAGCCCAGAAATTACTAAACCATCTACCAAATTTTGAACCATTAGGAACATTTGAAATATCGAAGTTTCTTGCTCCAATTATTATCTCTTCATCTTCACAATTATCAATTAAAACTTTTGCTTGACTTGCAAGGTGTTGACCATCACCATCTAAACTAACAACATGTGTATACCCAAGCTCTTTAGCTTTTTTAGTACCTGTTATTATGGCTTGACCTTTTCCTTTATTAACGTTGTGTCTTTCGATTATTAGTTTTTCATTTTTTTCTAATATGTCAGTTAAAGGTCTATCTGAACCATCATCAATTACGATTAGATTATATCCATGAGAAAGTACATCATCCACAACATCTTGTATAGTATTGAAGTTATTATAAGTAGGTATTATTACAATGAATTTATTCATAAATTATCTCACTTATTTTTTTATCTTCAAGATTCTTTATAATAATCTTATTTTTGATTTGACTAAATATAATTTGATTATTAGGTTTTATAATATTTAAGAACTTAGTTTTTTTAATTTTTTTAATTTTTATGTCAAATAATTCTTGTGCTATATCAATTTGTAAAAAACCAGGTAATATTGGCATATCAGGGAAATGTGCACAAAAAATGGGATGTTTCTCATCTGATAAAAGAATTTCTATACTTTTTTCATCTTTTCTAATTATAGTATACAAATCGTCTGTAAAGTTCATCTATTTCTTTCTTTTAAAATTAATGTAATTTTACTTTTTTATCACTAAATATTATATTAACTTAATTATTATTAAATATAAAAAGATGACATAAATTATTTATAAGCACTATAATAATATAATTTTTCCAATAAAAAGAAGGAAATGTAAAATAATGGCAATAACAAGTAAAGAATTTAAAGAAGTATTAATTCAAGGATTAAACTTAGAAGACATCGAAACTGACGAAATAGATGATAATGATGCACTATTTGGAGATGATGGATTAGGATTAGATTCTGTTGATTCAATTGAACTAGTTTTAATTATTGAAAAAGAGTATGGAGTAAAAATTCAAAATCCTGAAGAATACAATACAATTTTCGCTTCAGTTAATAGCTTATTAACATTTATTAATGAAAATAAATAAAAAAGCTTATATCAACAACTTTCATGCAATATCTTCTGCTGGAAATTCAGCAGAAGAGCTTTTTGAATCAATCTGTGAAAAAAAAGATTGTATCTCTATTGACTCAACTTACGTAAAAGATAGAAATGTTGCAATTGGAAAGATAAAAAATGATAAATCTTTTAAAGAATTATTACTTGAAGGTTGTAAAAAAGTATTAGATGAATCATCATTAAGTGATTATTCAAATACTTTGCTTATCGTTGGCTCTTCTGTTGGTGGGATGAGCATAACTGAAAGTGTATATTTCCAAGATAAATCTTATGAAAACATTGATTATAAAGAACATACTATTGATTCTATTGCTTATAATCTAAAAAAAGAATTTACATTTTATGATGATGTATCTTTTTCAACTGCTTGTACGTCAAGTGCAAATGCCTTAGGTTATGCAAAAGAAGTATTATCAAAAGGTATTTATAAAAATGTTTTAGTAGTTGGTGCTGATTCTTTATGTTCAACTACAGTATGTGGTTTTGCTGCATTAAGCGTATTATCTTCAAAACCTTGTACTCCTTTTGATAAAAATAGAGAGGGCATGAATGTATCTGAAGCTATTGCTATTTTGCTTTTACAAGATGAAAAAACTGAAAATAGTGTAGAGTTATGTGGAGTTGGTTATAGTTCTGATTCTCATCATATGACTCAGCCTCATCC
>DKNG01000175.1:3444-4811 GCA_002470185.1 Arcobacter sp. UBA7394
AACCATATTTAGGCTCAACTAAGTCATTTACTGGGCATACATTAGGTGCAGCAGGCGCTATTGAAGCCATAATCTCTGTAATGTGTTTGCAAAAACAAATAGTTGTCCCATGTAAAGATTTAGAAAATCCAAATAGAGATGATATATCTTTTACAAATGAAGCTTTACCATGTGATCTAAATTATGTAGTTAGTAATTCTTTTGCTTTTGGTGGTAATAATACAAGTTTAGTTTTTGGGAAGTGTAATGAAAATTAATTTAGAAATACTTAGTGCCACTCATTTAGTAGCAAATGAAGAGATTGGTGATTTGCGAACAAAAGAGTTAGTCCCTAAAATGGTTTTTAGAAGAAGATTAACAAGAGCTGCAAAATTAGTGGTTGAAGCTGTTGATAAAGTAAATTTTGAAAATGGAAGAGTTATTTACGGTTCGGCTTTTGGAGAACTAAAAGCAAGTGCTAGTATTTTAAGTGCAATTTTAAATGAAGAAATGATCTCACCAACTGATTTTCAAAACTCAGTTTATAATACAGCTGTGTCTTATCTATCAATTCTAAAAAACAATAAAAATGAGATATTGACTATTTCCAGTGGAGATAAAACTGCAGAAAAAATCCTAAAAGTTGGTGCTATTAAAGCTTTAGATGGTGATGAGATTTTATTATTAGCAAGTGAGACGATGAATATAAAGAATATCGAACAAATAAATAAATGTATTGATACTTTAGAAAATGTTGTTGCATTAAAAGTTAGAGTTACAGAAGAGAAAGCAAATATAAATATTTTAAATGAAAATAACTCAAAGTATCCAGAATCAATTTCTCAAATGATAGAAATTGCAAAAAGCTATGATGAAAATAAACAAAATGTAATTGAGATTCAAATATGAATTTGCCACATCAAGAACCAATTAGATTTGCAAATGAGGTATTAAGCTCTTATGATAATAAAATTATTGTAAGTTGTAAATTTCCTTTTTCTCCTACTTTAGCAATGGCTTGTGAGGCAGCTGCACAAAGTAGTGCAGGATTTGCACAAGAATCTGCTAATCCTAAAATAGGTTTTTTAGTCTCTTTAAAAGATATTCTTTTAATAGAAGATATGAACTTTACAGAAGCAATTGTAGAAATTGAAAGAACATTTGATTTTGGAAGTATGAGTGAATATAGTTTTGAGTTAAAAAATAATGATATTAGCTATGTAAGCGGTAAAATCACAATTGCTTTAGATAAAAAATAAGGAAAACAGTGGAAAAAGAGTTTTTTAATAACTATGAAGATTTAACTGCGATTGAAGCACAGTATGAAGCTCAAAAAATTGCCTTTGCTCCTATTGTTTTCCAAGTTGTAAGAACAATGAGAGATTTAA
>DKNG01000175.1:4884-5081 GCA_002470185.1 Arcobacter sp. UBA7394
AAATGTTCTTTAACAAAGTATGGAATTCAGGTTTTATGTGAAACTGCATTAAGTGCTGGAGTTGTTTTCATAAAAAATGAAAAAGTAACTCTTTCTAAAATAGGCTTCTTTATTAATAGTGATAAAATGACTAATGCAAATATGAATTATAATCATCATGTGAATTATCAAGGTCTGTTTTATTTAGATGATGCAAT
>DKNG01000019.1:0-4483 GCA_002470185.1 Arcobacter sp. UBA7394
ACTACATAATGTAATGATATTTTCTACATTATAACCACCACCATCATTTATCTCTTTTACAAAAATATTCATAGAATCACTTAACTTAGATTTTATTCCACATCTATTACATTTCTCATGATCTCTATTCCACGCAAGTTCTCTTCTTTGACTCCAATCGCTTGGTGTCTTAGGATTTGATTTAGATTTATCTTCGTATGTTGTCCAAAGCTTATCTTTTGATATAGTTCCTTGAGTTACTTTTAAATATTCATAATTAAAATATTGAGCTACCAAATCTTCAACAATTATAGTCTGTCTTATTCTAATATCTTTTTCATCAGATGTTTTATCTATTATTGAGTAATCAAAGTTTATTTTGTAATGATCTTTTTTTAAATGAAGTTTTACATCACGGATAAATACTTCCATGCTGCCAGTTTTATAGGCAAAAGTAAAAATCTTTTGTCTATAAATATAAAGTGGTATTATTGATCCAATAAGTATTGAAGAAAATATTATAAATTCAATATCTAATACCATATCTTATCCTTTAGATTATTTCTGGATTTATTTGATGCTTTATTAGAGTTTTATTAGCAGTTTTATGATCACCACTTGCTAGTTGTTGTAATTCATTAATATGAATTACTGGTAATAATACATCTCTTCCACAAATTTTTTCAAATTGTTTTCTATTATAATCAAAAATATAAAAATCTTCAAT
The DNA here is from genome assembly GCA_002470185.1 of Arcobacter sp. UBA7394. Lineage (GTDB taxonomy): Bacteria > Campylobacterota > Campylobacteria > Campylobacterales > Arcobacteraceae > Poseidonibacter. Next base: position 707 of record DKNG01000019.1, read on the forward strand.
AGTATCAACTAATAAGAAATCTGCATTATTATCAAATGCATCTAATAAAATTGTATATGCTACGAAATATGTAATCTTAGGATTTACATTAAATGTATTTTTTGCTAAGTCTAGTTTTAGTGAATCTAAATTTAACATTTTTGCATCTAATTTATTTACTAATGTTTCATATTTACTTTCATTGCTTGATGAATAATAAGCAATATTAAAGTCTTTAAAATCATGTTTAACTTCATAATCGTCTTGGAATTCTCCAAAATCTAATTTTAAAGTAGTGTTGATTCTATAGTTTTGTTTTTCAGTCTCTTCATAATATCTAAGAGTTGTTTGTAGCTTTTTAATTTTTTCTTCTACCGAAGAGTCTAAATTATAAATTCTATTTTTTAAACTTGTATGATATTGAGCTGAAATTTCTACTTCAGATAAAGCAAGTAAGATTTTATTTTTTATTTTTGTATTACTATTTTCAATTAAATCTTGTGCAATAATTAATACTGCATCCCCAATATAATCTGTATTGAAATTTAATGTATTTGAAGCATAATAGTAATGCTTTAATTCTTGGTATTTTTTTCTTAGTTCATCACTTAAAAATTCATCTAAAATAGAAATTCTTTCATTGAAGTCTTTTTCGTCGATTAATAAATCATTGTAAGCTCTTCTAATTGAAATTGGTTCTATAGTTAAGTCTTTTCCAAAGTTTTCAACTAATTCAGTAAGTGTAATAGATGCTTTAACATAAACACCGTTTACAACAAGGTCAAATTCTTCACAGTTAACATATCCAAATTTTGCATTTTTATTAATAGTATTTAAAATATCTAATAGATTTTTTTCATCTTTAATTTTTAAAAAATGTTTTGTGTAAAATGGTAAGTAGTCAGAATTGCTGTCAAATTTAAATAAAGAAATTTCTAGTTTCATATTATTAATATCACCTTTTATAATAATTGTATAGATTCTATGTAATTTTAACTTAAATAAATGATAAGCATGTGTTTTTTTTGCCTATCATTTAAAAAGTGTGCTATTCAGTAAACCTTTTTACATCTGCACCGATTTGAGTAAGCTTACCTTCTAAGTCTTCATAACCTCTATCTAGATGATAAATTCTATGAATATTAGTTTCACCTTTAGCTACAAGAGCAGCTAATACAAGTGCAGAAGAGGCTCTTAAATCTGTAGCCATTACATCTGTACCATTTAATGTTCCCGCTTGACCATTAATAGTTGCAGTATTTCCATTTAGATGAATATCAGCTCCAAGTCTTAATAATTCACTAACATGCATAAATCTATTTTCAAATAATCTTTCATCAATAGTACTTGTTCCATTCGCTTGTGTAGCTAATGCCATAAATTGAGCTTGCATATCAGTTGGAAATCCTGGATATTCAGTTGTAATAATATTCACAGGTTTAATTTCATCTGTTGGACATACAGTTAAACTTGTTTTATCTTGAATAACTTCAAAGTTCATTTCTTCAAGTTTTGCAGTTACTGCTTCTAAATGTAAAGGAATTACTTTATTGATTTTAACTTTCTTGTTAGTAATTGCTGCTGCACACATATATGTTCCAGCTTCAATTCTATCTGGAATAATATCAAAGTCTTTAAATTCAAGTAATTCTTTATTTGTTCCTTGAATAGTTAATTTTGAAGTTCCAATACCTTCAATTTTTACTCCAGCATCTACTAAAACATCACATAATTGTTCAATTTCAGGCTCTTTAGCTGCATTAATAATTGTTGTTTCACCATTAGCTAATGCTGCTGCCATTAAAATATTTTCAGTTCCACCAACAGTTACTTTATCAAATACAATTTTTGCACCTTTTAAACCTTCAGGAGCTGTTGCTTGAATATAACCATGTTTGATTTCAATAATTGCACCCATTTGCTCTAAAGCTTTTAAGTGTAAATCAACTGGTCTTTGACCAATTGCACATCCACCAGGAAGTGAAACCTCACAATGACCAAATCTAGATAAAAGAGGACCTAGTACTAATATTGATGCTCTCATTGTTTTTACAATGTCGTAAGTTGCTGTTGTTTTATCTATTGATAATGCATTAATTTTTACTTGATTTTCATCTTTTTCAAATGTTCCACCAAGTTTTCCAATTAATTTTAAAAAAGTGTTAATATCTACTACATTTGGCATATTACCAATGTTAATTTCGTTTTTTGCTAGTATTGTCGATGCAATAAGTGGCAATGCCGCATTTTTTGCACCTGAGATAGTAACTTCACCCGAAATTTCTTTATTTCCAATGATTTTTAAATATTCCATATTATTCCTACTACAAGTTATATCTTTATAAAAGTTTATATGGTATCTAAAAATTGCTTTAAAAATTGGGACTAATAATCTTTTTTTAATATGATAAGCAATACAATGGCGCTTTTAATTTAGGAAATTATATGGAAAACAATGTACGTCTTGGTATAAAATATATGATATTTGCTTCGTTGCTATTCGCTTTTATGGGTGCTGTAGCAAAAGAGTTAAGTGATTCAATGAGCTCAATCGAGGTTGTGTTTTTTAGGAATGTTTTTGGGGTGATTTTAATACTATTATCAATCTATAAAAGTCCTTTAAATCAAACTGGTGGAAAACTCGGATTACTAATTTTTAGAGGTATTGCTGGATTTGTTGCATTGCTTTTTTTCTTTTATAATATAGCACAAATTCCTCTGGGTGAGGCTATGACATTCTCAAAAACTTCTACAATATTTTCAGCAATTTTTGCATATATATTTGTGCAAGAAAAACTGGGCTTCAAGGGTTGGATTGGAGTATTTGTAGGTTTTGTTGGAATATTATTCATTACTAAGTTTGATGGTTCAAATTTAGATAAAACTGACTATTTAGGAATCCTATGTGGTGTGGGCGCGGGTCTTGCTTATACTTCAATTAGAGAATTAAGAAAATTTTATGATTCTAGGGCAATTGTTCTGTCTTTTATGACAATTGGAACAATTGGTCCTTTAATCTTATTGATAATAGGTGAATTCTATACAAATGAGAAATTAGACTTTTTATTTGCCAAATTTGTTATGCCAAATACAAATGATTGGTTATTTATTATTTTATTGGGTCTATTCGCAACATTTGCACAGATTTTTATGACAAAAGCTTATTCACATGCTAAAGCGGGAATTATCGGGACTATCTCATACTCAAATATTGCTTTTTCAATTATTTTAGGTATGTTTTTAGGGGATGCATTCCCTGACATTTGGATTATTTTTGGTATACTTTTGATAGTCGTAAGTGGGCTATTGGTTTCTAGTAAAAAGAACTAGTAAAGGAATATTATGGAAGTTAGTATTTATACGGTTTTATGGATATTGTTTGCAATTATTATTGTAGCATGGTATGTACATGATAAATATGTACAAAGAGATCATCAATTATTGGTGAATTACCCAATCATCGGTCGTTTAAGATATGTTTTGGAAGAAGCAAGAGAGCCTTTTAGACAATATTTTGGTGATGAAAAATTTTATGAATCTAAAGATAAGTTGGACTGGGTTTATAAAGCAGCAAATGATGCACCAAATTATGCAGCCTTTTCTCCGGCTCAACCTTTACCAAAGCCAAAATTTATGATTAGACACGCAAATATTGTGTTAAATGATAATGAAGTAGATGAAGAATTTGAAGTTGTATTTGGAGCAAGTAGAAAGAAACCATATACAGCAAAAACAATTATTGCAAGATCTGCTATGAGTGATGGATCTATTTCTCCTGAGGGAACAAGAGCCTTTGTA
>DKNG01000019.1:4541-6173 GCA_002470185.1 Arcobacter sp. UBA7394
CCAATTAACTCAGGTGAGGGTGGAGTTACATCTAACTTCTTTGTTACTCATCAATCTTATAAACCTGAATATATGAAAATTGTTCATGGTACATATTTTTCTAAGAAAGTTAAAGATGTAGTTAACTTCTTCTTTAATGGTGCAATGGCAGCAGATGCATATAGAAAAATGGTATTTGGAAAAGATAAAGAAGCAGAAACTTATGTTTTTGATTTAAAATCACAACTATTTCATAGAATAAACTGGGATGCTCCTTTATCAGACTTCCCAGAAGAAGTTCCAGAAGATATGGCTGAGATTATTTTACAGTTAAGTTCTGGATTATATGGTGCTAGGGATAAAGAAGGTAATTTTGATCCTGATAGATATCAAAAAACTATGAGATTTTGTAGAATGACTGAGATTAAAATTGCTCAGGGTGCAAAACAAACAGGTGGTAAATTAGCCGCTCATAAAGTAACACCAGCAATTGCTTATTATAGAAATGTTGAAGCTCATACTGATGTATTCTCTCCAAATAGATTTCCTTATGCGAACTCTATTGAAGAGTTATTTGATTTTGTAGGAAAACTACAAGAATTATCAGATAAACCAGTTGGTTTCAAAATTGTAATTTCAGATTTAGAAAATATCGAACCATATGCAAAAGAGATCAAAAGAAGAATAGATGCAGGAGATACAAGATATCCTGACTTTATTTCTATTGATGGTGGATCTGGTGGATCTGCAACTGCCCCTATTGAAATGATGGAAAGAGTTGGTTTAAATATTAGAGATTCTGTTTATTTAGCTGATAAAGTTCTTTCTGATTATGGAGTTAGAGAGCATGTTAAAATTGTGGCAAGTGGTAAAGTTCTTACTCCTGATGATGTAATTGTAATTTTATCATTAGGTGCTGATTTTATTCAGATTGCTAGAGGATTTATGATGAGTGCTGGTTGTATTAGAGCTAGGTATTGTTCAGGTACAACAGGTCATGATTGTCCAGTTGGATTAGCAACTCAAAATAAAGATAAAAGAAAAAAATATTTTGTTTATAAACAAGCAAAAAAAGTTAGAAATTACCATAATAACTTATTAAAAAGTGTTAGAGGTATGTTAGCTATTATGGGTCTTAAGAATATTAATCAGTTAAATAAACATAGAATTATGTTTTTAGATAAAGATTCAAGAGTACATGATAATATTGATCATGTATTTAAAAGAAGACTTGATATTGGTAAAGATCTGGAGGATGAATACCATGAATCTAGATAAGGTTATTGCAGGATTTTTTATAATCCTTGCAATGACTGTAAACTTTGGCTTTTTCTATGGGGATTTATATTCACTAGAAAGCCATAGTAAATATGAGTTATTTGCAGCAATTGTTATTAATATAATTGCAACTACATTAAAGTTAGGAGATAGAACACAAATGGGTTCTGTTCTTTTAGCTACATCTTTAGTTGCTGATATTCAATTAATCGCTGCTGCTATTGTATGGACTGTTGCAGCTTATGTATATACAGTTGATGCTGAGATTGTAGCTACTATTGTATCTTTATCAGGGGGAGCATTATTAGCTAATGTTATTTCTGTTGCATTATATGTAGGGGATACTCTTAAATCAAAAAGATAAAGTAGGTTTTC
>DKNG01000019.1:6335-6784 GCA_002470185.1 Arcobacter sp. UBA7394
CATCATCAAATGACAATCTTCGATGCTTTTTATTTTGTTTCTTATATGGCTACTACAATTGGTTTTGGAGAAACACCATATACCTTCACATATTCACAAAGAATCTGGGTTACTTTTTCTATTTATTTAACAGTACTAGGTTGGTTTTATGGAATTGGTTCATTAGTATCATTACTTCAAGATAAACTTTTTTTAAAAGAGATTGAAAAGTCAAAGTTTAAAAAACAAGTAATTAATCTAAAAGAAAAATTCATAATTGTATTAGGATATAACCAAATCACTAGTGAGATAATACATAAAGCAATAGAAGAGGGAATTAGAACAGTAGTAATTGAAAAAGATAAAAGTAAAGTAAATGAATTAATACTAGAGAGTTTTACTCCTACAGTTCCTGTATTAAATTGTGATACATATTCTATAAAAGCCTTAGAGTTTGCAGGAATAAAAAA
>DKNG01000019.1:6910-7056 GCA_002470185.1 Arcobacter sp. UBA7394
TAAACAAACATGTGCAATTAGTAGCAAAATCTACTACAAGTAATCAAACGGAGAATCTAAAAGATTTGGATGTAGAAACTATTGCAAATCCATTTTCTATTATTTCATCTGAAATAAATATGGCCTTAACTGCTCCAAATTTATTA
>DKNG01000044.1:0-1098 GCA_002470185.1 Arcobacter sp. UBA7394
GCTGAACAATCAGCTTCTGTAGAGTGAGTTGCAACTCTTACAGTTGAAATACCATGTTCAACTGCTCTCTCTAAATCTTTTACAATTCCAATTCCAGGAAGTAAAAGTGCAGAGATTTTTGCTTGAGTCATATTAGGAACTACTGCATCTAACCACTCTTCATCTGTATGTAATCCATAACCATAATTTAATGATGAACCACCAAGTCCATCTCCATGAGTTACTTCAATCATGGGAACACCGGCTTTATCCATAGCAACTGACATATCTTTCATTTGCTCTAAAGTAAATTGATGTCTAACAGAATGCATTCCATCTCTTAAAGACATATCATGAATAGTAATTTTTTTACCTCTTAAATCCATCTTATAATCCTTTTTGCTCTGTTGTTGTAGCTGTTACAGCTTGTTCACTCATAGTTTCAGCTTTTACAATTTTTTCAGCCATTTGCTCCGCAATATTTGAAGCTGCTGCTGTAATAATGTCAAGATTACCTGCATATTTTGGTAAGTAATCTCCTAGTCCTTCAACCTCTAACCAAATTGATATTTTATTTCCATCAAAAACTGGTCCATTTTTAAGTGCATATCCTGGAACAAACTTTTGAACCTGTGCTACCATTTCTTTCACAGATTTTGTAATAGCTTCTTGATCTGGTTCTTCACTTGTTTGACAGTGAATTGTATCTCTCATCATTAAAGGTGGCTCAGCAGGATTAAGAATAATAATTGCTTTTCCTTTTTTAGCCCCTCCAACTTGTTCAATTCCAAGTTTAGTAGTTTCTGTAAACTCATCAATATTTGCTCTAGTTCCCGGACCCGCTGATTTTGAAGCAGCAGTTGCAATAATCTCAGCATATTCAACTTCTTGAACCTGCGATACTGCAGCAATCATGGGAATAGTAGCTTGCCCACCACAAGTAACCATATTTACATTTTGAGTATTTTGATCTAATAGTTCTTGCATATTTACTGAAGGAACACAAAATGGCCCAATAGCAGCAGGAGTTAAATCAATAACTTGAACTCCAAGCTCTGCAAGTTTTCTATTATTTTCCCCATGAACATAAGCAGAAGTTGCATCAAAAGCAATCTTCAC
>DKNG01000044.1:1198-1514 GCA_002470185.1 Arcobacter sp. UBA7394
GCTCTTAATAATCCATCAGATTCAGGATCAATTCCTACCATCCATAATGGATTTAAGATTTCACTTCTTTGAAGTTTATACATTAGGTCAGTTCCAATATTTCCTGACCCAATTAACGCACAATTAATTTTCATAGTAATAATCCTTATTCAAATCTAATAGAAGCAGAACCAATTCCACCAATATTAATAGTCATATTATCCCCTGGCTCAATAGTAACCATGGCACATAAAGCACCTGATAAAATAACCTCTCCAGCTTTTAAACCAACACCAAACTCACCTAATTTATTAGCAAGCCAAGCAACAGCATTTAC
>DKNG01000044.1:1663-2336 GCA_002470185.1 Arcobacter sp. UBA7394
ACACTTTGTCCACCAAATACTATATATCCACAAGAAGCATTATCTGCAACTGTATCTTGGATTTTGATTTTCCAATCTTTGATTCTTGAATCAACAATTTCAAAACAAGGCATTACAAATTTTGTAGCTTTTATAACATCAGCAGCAGTTACACCTGGACCTTGTAAATCTTCTTTTAAAACAAAGGCAATTTCACCCTCAGCTTTTGGTTGAATCATTCCATTACTTACATCAATTACATCTCCATCTGAATAAATCATATCTGATAAAAGGTAACCAAAATCAGGTTGATGAACACCTAACATATCCATTACTACTTTTGAAGTAACTCCAATTTTTTTACCAATTATTGTTGATTTATCATCTTCCATTCTTCTTTTTAAAAAATGATGTTGAATTGCATATGCATCTTCAATTGTAGAATCAGGTTCTCTTGAAGATATTGGATCCATTGCAGTATTAGCTTTTAAAGCTTCATACAATTCATTTCCATATTTTTCTATTTTTTCATTATTCATTGCCATTATTCAATTCCACCTTACATTTTTATACATACGTTTTTAAGTTCTGTATAGAATTCAAGTGAGTGATGACCACCCTCTCTTCCAATTCCTGAACCTTTCATTCCACCAAATGGTGTTCTTAAATCTCTTAAGAACCATGAGTTAACCCA
>DKNG01000044.1:2438-2761 GCA_002470185.1 Arcobacter sp. UBA7394
AGTCCATATTGTGTATCATTTGCCATTTTAATAACTTCTTCTTCAGTATCAAAAGGTTGAACATGACAACAAGGTCCAAATACTTCTTCTTTTACAACTGTTGCAGTTTCTGGAAGTCCAGTCCAAATAGTAGGTTCAACAAAGAATCCATTCTTTAAATCACCTTCCATTTTAGGAGCTCCACCACCTAGAACTACATTTGCACCCTCTTTTTTAGCAATATCATAAAACTCTAATACTTTATCTCTATGTGCAGCACTTACAACTGGTCCCATATCAACAGATTCATCGTGCTGAACTCCAACTTTTAGTTTTTCTGCTGA
>DKNG01000036.1:0-2917 GCA_002470185.1 Arcobacter sp. UBA7394
ATAGGAGCTCCACCATTATTCACTCTATTTCTTGCCCAATCACATAAATCTTTTTGCCATAGGAATGAATCTGGTAAATATGCTTGTAATACAATACCAGCATAGAAATCTTTGAATTGTGGAAGATCTAAAGTTTGTTTAAATACTTCAACAGTAATAGCTAAATCTCTATACTCTTCCATATCAAGGTTAATAAATTTATTTGATTTTGTTCCATCAGGAGCAATATACGGATGCTTTTGAGCTTGTGCATATACTTTAGTTAATTTTTCAACTAAGATAGATACTGTTTTATCAAAATCTAAAGGATTAATCTGAGAGAAAATTGTTGAAATTTTAATTGAAAGATAATCAACATTTGGATTAGCAATTGCTTTTAAATATTTTTCCATTCGCTCATCAGCTTCTTCTTCACCAAGAACAACCTCACCAATAAGATTGATATTTACTCTAGTACCTTCGCTTTTTCTTTTTTTAAGATGTGCGTTAAAGATTTCTTCTTCACCTTTAATTACTACAGTTTTAGTATCTTCTCTGATTTGATTAACAAACATTGGAACTGATAAATTTGGTAAGTACTTTCCTATATTTTGGAAAAGATATAATAGTGTTTTATCTTTTGTTGTAAAGAAATGTGCCATTCCATGCTTTTCTAATAAAAAACAGATTTGATCTGCTATTCTTGCATTTGATTCTGCACGAAAGCATTGATCCATTAATTCTATTAAAAGTGCTTTATCTTTTGGATGTTCTAACATCTTATTCATTTTTACATAGAATTCTCTATCAAAGTCACTAACAAGCTCAGTTGCTCTGTTTTGCCATTTTTCTGCTAATCTTATTGATGAAGTTATAAGTTCTTGTTCTTTTTTCATCGGTTATCCTTAAATTTAATTGGTTTTTAAATAAATTTTAAGTAGCTTGTGAGCGCACGCTTTTTAAATGTGCTCTAGAGGGAAGGAACCGCCAAGTTTGTCCCTCTAACTACTTATTTTTCTTCTTTTTTCTTAATTAATGTTTTTTACCTAAATATGCTTCTTGAATCGTCTCTGAATTTAACAATTCTTCAGCTGTACCTTCATGGGTAATTTTACCTACTTCAAGTACATAAGCTCTGTCTGCTAGTTTTAAAGCAGCTTTTGCATTTTGTTCTACTAATAAAACAGTTACTCCACTTTGGGCAATTTCTTTAACAGCTTTGAAAATACCTTTAATTAAAATTGGAGCTAATCCTAATGATGGTTCATCAAGGATTAATAGTTTTGGTTTAGACATAATTGCTCTACCAATTGCAAGCATTTGTTGCTCACCACCTGAAAGCGTCCCTGCAAGTTGCTTTCTTCGCTCTTTTAATCTTGGAAGAATGTCATAAATCCATTCTAATGTCTCTTTATCATGATCTTTAAGTGTATAAGCACCCATCATTAAGTTTTCTTCAACTGTTAAGATTCCAAAAACTCTTCGCCCTTCTGGAGAGTGAGACATACCTAAAGATACAATATCATGAGCTTCACATTTTGTAATATCATTTTTATCAAAAACGATATGCCCAGATTTTGCTTTTAAAAGACCTGAAATTGTTTGTAAAGTTGTAGTCTTTCCAGCACCATTAGCACCTAAAATAGTAACTACTTCTCCACGTCTAACTTGAAGACTAATACCTTTAATAGCTGCAATTGCACCATAAGATACATGAAGGTCTTTTATATCTAATAAAATTTCATTATTAACCATTATTCTTCCTCCTCGTCATCATCAGTTCCGATATATGCCTCAATAACTCTTGGGTCATCTTGAACAAAAGTAGGTTCACCTTGAGAAATCTCTTTTCCAAAGTTAATTACAGTAATGTAATCAGTTAACTTCATTACCATTTCCATATCATGTTCAATCATCATAATACCAAGACCCATCTCTTTAATTTTTAAGATGATGTTTGTTAATTCAATTGTTTCATTTTCATTTAGACCAGCAGCTGGCTCATCTAAAATTAAAATCTCTGGATTAGCAGCAAGTGCTCTAGCCATTTCAATTTTTCTTTGATTTCCATATGATAAATCTCCAGCTGGAGTATCTGCATATTTACTTAATCCAAAGAATTCCATTAACTCTTCTACTTTTTGCCAATGTTTCATTTCATCTTTTTTATAAGATGAAGTATGAATAATTGAGTGATACCACTTTTGATTAGATTTAGTATGAGTTCCTGCAATAATATTTTCAGCAACAGACATTTCTTTAAATAATCTAATATTTTGGAATGTTCTTAAAACTCCCCTTTGGGCAATTTTATGAGGCTCCATTCCTGTAATATCTTCACCTTTATATTTAATAGTTCCCTCTTCAGGAGTATAAATACCAGTTACACAGTTAAAAAGTGTAGTTTTACCAGCTCCATTTGGACCAATAATTCCATAAATTTGTCCTGGTTTAACTTTGATAGTTAAATCATCAATTGCAACTAAACCGTGGAAGAACTTTGAAACATTTTCAATTTCTAATACATATTTCATTATTTACTCTCCTTTAATTTAGCAGCTTTCTCTTTTAAGAATTTTGGAATATTTCCAAACTTAGCTGGCCATACACCATTTGGTCTTAAAATCATTGTTAATACCATTGCAGCACCAAAGATTAAGTATCTTGATTCTTTAAACTCAGTGAATAACTCAGGTAATACGAACATTACGAAAGTACCAATAATAATTCCTGGTAATGAAGCAGATCCACCAACAAGTACGATTGCAAAGAACATAACTGATTGCATAAAGTTAAATGACTCAGGAGATACAGCTGAATACTGAATAGCAAAAACAGCACCTGCAGCACCTGCAATAGCAGCACCTAAAGCAAAAGCAAATAGTTTGTAATATGAGATATTAATTCCCATAGATTTTGCTGCAATTTCATTTTTGTT
>DKNG01000036.1:3001-3297 GCA_002470185.1 Arcobacter sp. UBA7394
GTAATCAGTAATAAACCAAATGCAATATAATAAATTGCCGTATCAGACCATAATTCATATCCAAAAATTCTTACAACATCAATACCAAAAATACCATTTGGACCACCAGTTAAACCAAATACATCATTTGATAAAACTTGTTCGAAGATAATATTAAACCCAATAGTTGCAACAAGTAAATAATCCCCTCTTAAGTGGATAATTGGACCTGCTAATAAAATTGAGAATATAACTGGAATGATAATTGCAAATGGAATAGTTGCAATAATTTCAAATCCAAAATGTACATTTAAAAT
>DKNG01000147.1:0-4707 GCA_002470185.1 Arcobacter sp. UBA7394
GCAAAACCGAATTTAGTTCCAGGGCAAATCCCCTATCTAAAGCCTATCAGGGTTGTTAATTCAAATAATAGTGTTCCAAATATGAAGAATAAAGTACATCATTTAGTTGTAAGAAATAGTACTAGTTCTAGTCTATATAATTCAGAAGTTATTGAACCTGGTATTCAAAACAAAAAAGTGGAACTATATAGGACTAATGATGCAAAAGAAATTCTATATAATGATGCAAGAAAATTAAATAATGATGGTTTTCATTTAATAATTATTGGTACTAAAGCACCAAGTTATAGTAATTAATATAGATTTATTTAATAGTTTGTAATAACTTAAAGAGGAATTGTTATTACAAACTGTGCACCGCTGTGAGTTTTATCTTTATATGAGTATTCAATATTCTTAGCTTTTATACTACCTTCTAGTTGTTTATTGACAATCTGATAAGTCATATATAATCCAATTCCTGTTCCAACAGATTCATGTTTTGTTGTGAAATATGGTTCAAATATTTTGTTTAATATATCTTCTTTTATTCCTTGTCCATTATCTTTTATTACAATGTAAGCATTATGTTTGTCTTTGTATAGTGTTAAAAATACATAAGCTTCTTCTTTTTGAATATCAATATTTTCTAAAATTGCATCTTTTGAGTTATTTAGAATATTGATTAAAGCTTGAATAATTAAATTTTCATTTTGCTCTATTTCACAAGGTTTTGTTTCTATGATAATTTTTATGTTGTTATATTCAAAGGAATCTTTTATCAATGAATGAACTTTATTTATTGTATTTACTAAATTTATATTTTGTATTTCATCAGAATTAGGTTTTAAAAAATTCTTAAAATCTTCAATTGTTTGAGATAGATATTGAGCAGAATTATTAATATTATTCATCTGATTTATTAGTGTTTCTTCATCAAAGAAACCTAGTTCTTTTTGTACTTTTATTCCAGTGGATATAGTACTGATTTGACTTAATGGTTGTCTCCACTGATGAGAGATATTTTCTAACATTTCACCTGTTGTTGTTATTTTTGATTGTTGTAAAATTAGTGCTTCTTTCTCTTTTATATCACTTAAATCTATGATTGTTGATACTCTTAATTTTCCTTCTTTTGTATCTATACTTTTCCCTCTAACTAGTGCTGGAAAAGTCTTATTATCAGATTTTAGAAGTAAAACTTCATAAGGTTCAGTAAATGAAAGTTGCAAGTTTTCAAAAAGAGTGTTTTGTGAAGATACATCCAATAAATCAGCAAGCTCTTTGTTTTGTAGTTGTTTTTTTGTTTGGTAATCAAAAAGACTTAAAGCTCCTTGATTTACATCTTGGATAACACCATTTTTTGAGATTATAATACCTTCCATTGTTGCATCCAAAATTGTTTGTATCTTGTTATATGACTCTGTTAATTTTAGATTGTTTTTTCTTTGTATATATTGTCTATATATTAAAAAAGCAAAAATCAATAAAACTAAAATAAATGTTTCCCAAAATAGTTTATAATCAACTTTTGCTTCATATTTAACCGAAATATGTTTATTTAATAATTCTTGTTTTTTACTTTCACTTAAATTATTGATTAATTTATTTAGAATGTTTTGAAGAAGTTTATTATCTTTTTGCACTGCCATATGTATATAAAGTTTTTCATCAAATTTGCTAGCTATTTTTAATTCAGCTGGGTAGTCTTTTTGAATTTTATATGCAATTACAGGAAGTGCATCAATAACTCCAAATAGCTCATTATTTTCTATTTTCTCTAAACCATCATCAATACTATCTATTTCTATAAACTTAAGATTATTGTATTTATCTTTTAGAATATCCTTATAACTATAATTTTTTACAATACCCACTTTTTTATTTTGTAAGTCTCTTATGTTTATAATAAATGAACTATCACTTTTTGTTGCTAAGACCAAGGGTGTATCTATATATGATTCAGAAAAGCTCATAGTTTTTTCTCTATTTTTTGTTTTTATAATCATTGATAATAAATCACACTCTTTATTTTTAAACTCTTCAATAGATTGTGTCCATGAGTTTGTTTTTATTAGTTGTATTGGTGTATTTAATTTTTCTGCAAACTCTTTTAAAATGTATTTTGTTATACCTTCAATTTGACCTTTTCCATTTATTTTTTCAAAAGGCATCCAATTTGGATCAATACATAAGTTAATAGCTTTTTTATTTTGTAAATAGTTTTTTTCTGTATTTGATATATTTAGAACATCGATATTAAGCTCTTTTAATTCTAAAATCCATTTGTTAGTAAGTTTGTCAATTTCATGAATAGGAATGCTATTAAGTGATTTTTTGATGATGCTATATAACATCAAATCATTTTTTTTGATTCCAAATCGTAAATCTTCTTTTTTGATTCCAGTAAATTCATCAATAGGTTTAATACTTGTTAATGATTGAGATATGATAGCTTTTTTTCCACTTGTATAAGAAGCTAAAAAATAGTCAATTTTGCCTAAGGCTAAAGCTTTTGCCTTTTCATTACTACTTGCATATTCAATTACATTTATGCCTTGTTTTTTTAGTTGTTCTTTGTAATAAATAGAATAACTAACACCTACGTTCTTACCTTTTAAGTCTGCAATTGTTGTGTAGTTTTTATCATTTTTTAATCCAAAAATAAAAGTAGGGATTTCATAATAAGGGTTAGTAAATAAAGCAAATTCTTTTCGTTCTTCTGTAAGAGATATTTCTGAAACCATATCAGTTTTATTTTCACTAAAGTCTTTTAATATCACATTCCATTTATCTGTGTAAATATCAAAATTTAATCCAGATATATAAGATATTTTTTCTACTAATTCTTTTGTATAACCTTGATGTTTTTTATTTTCAATAAATGAAAAAGGTTTAAAATTAGAAATCATACCAATTTTAATTACAGGGCTTGAATAAATATATTCTAATTCATCTTGCGTGAATAGTTCTTTTGGTTTTTGATTAGATGCATAAGCGTGAGAAAATAAAAGAAGAAATAATAGTGTAGTCAAAAGACGTAAAAAAGATTTCATTATTATTTCCTCTTGCTATAAGCTTAGTTTATCTAGTATATTTACTATTTGCTTATAACAAGATTTATTGTTTAATAATAACAATTATATTTTTAATCTAGACAAAAACTCTCTTGTTTCCCTCTTTTTTGATGTTTGAGAAGTTATCTAAGTAGTCTAAGTATGTAACAATATACTTTCTACTTAGTTCATAATGTTCTTTAAAGTTGGCTATTTCAATATACCCGTCTTGTTTGATTATTTCTTTCATTGAAGCAATAAGTTTGTTTAAACTTTCCCCATGAATAAATAGATTATGTTGTAGTCTAATAACTTGTTTTTTAGATGTTAAAGATTTTAGAATATTATCTCCAAGCTTTCTATCCAAATCTAAATCATCATAAATGTTATAAGGAGCGGTAGGAGCTATATCTTCTTTTTCTAGTCTTTGAAGTACGATATTTTCTAAGTTTTTAGCAAAATCTTCTTTGATATTTGCATTTTTGTATAAATTGTTTTCTTTTACTAAGAAGTTCTCTTCTTCTAGAATATCAAGTGCAGATTGAATAAATCCTTCACTGGCCCATTTTAGCCTTAGTTTTAGTGATGTACTAGAAAGTAGAGCATAAGTATTTTTTGTATAAATATCTCTAATAAAATCTAAGATTAAATCTTTTGTTTCTATTGGATAGATAATTAATTCTTTCTCATCAATAAATACATTTTCTAAACTTCTACCAAATTCAATAGCTTGTTCATGTGATAATGCAAATCTTTGAGTAGAAGAGATAAGTCCTAGGCCTTTTTTGTGGGCGTTTAATAACTCACGATAAGCTTCTTCAAAATTGTTTTTATCTAAGGCTTCTAATAGAACTCTTTTTTGATTCTTTTTCATTGGGTCAACAATAGGGTTTAATACTTTTGCTCCAGCAATAGTAGCGTTTCCTTGTCTTAAAATGATTTTTTCACCAAATACACTATATAGGTTTTCATCTGCTTTTATTGTTGCAAAACCTTTTTCTAAACTAGTAGTTGAATCAAAAAGTAGTACTTTTACTTCTATTTTCTTAGAACCTATGAACATAGTATAGTTTTTGTTATGTTGTAAGGTTTTTTCTTTTAAGGCTGAAAAAGAGATATCAATCATATCAAAACCTCTTAAGTAACCTTTTTTTGTAATAAGGTCACCTTTTTTGATATTAGAAGCATTGATTCCTTGAAGATTAATAGCAGCTCTATTTGAGATATTTGCTTCAATTACATTTTCATTATGTACTTGAATATTTTTGATTTTACTCTCTTTTTGTGCATCACAAATAAATACTTTTTCGTTTAGCTCACATTTATGTCCTAGAACTGTTCCTGTTACAACTGTACCAATACCCTTTGGTGAGAATACTCTATCTACGTAATATCTAAAGAAGTTTTCTTCTTGTTTTGAAGAGTTTTTAATAGTAAATAGTTTGTCTTTTAATCTCTCAATAGATTTTTCATCATAAACAGAAACTGCTTGTAAGAATTTGATATCAAAGTCATATTCCCCTAAGAAGTTAAGAATATTTTGTTCTTGTTCTTTTAGTTGTTCTTCTGTCACTAAATCTTTTTTTGTAATAGTTACAATAATATCTTTTAGTCCAAGAAGATTAATAATCTCAATATGCTCAACTGTTTGAGGTTTAATACCCTCAGCAGC
>DKNG01000147.1:4797-5206 GCA_002470185.1 Arcobacter sp. UBA7394
TTTACAAGTTTTTCATGTCCTGGTACATCAATAAAAGCGATATTTTGTTGACCTTTTGAAAGATTTGAAAAAGATAAATCAATTGTTATACCTCTTTGTTTTTCTTCATTTGTACTATCACCTTCATATCCATTCAAAGCTTTAATAAGAGCTGTTTTACCGTGGTCAATATGACCTGCTGTTCCAATAATAATATTTGACATTAGTTAAACACCTCTTTTATGATAGTTTCTATCTCTTTAATTTCTGATTCGTTGATACTTCTAAAATCAATTAGTACTTTTTCACTCTCAATTCTAACGATTAGATTCTTCGCTCTTAATAGTTGTTCAATCTTATTTGGTTTGTAGTTTTTATACTCTAAACTTAATGCAACTGTTGGTATTTTCTTATTTGGAGTAGTTCCTCC
>DKNG01000153.1 GCA_002470185.1 Arcobacter sp. UBA7394
TATTTTAACAATTGCATTTAATCCTAGTGTATTAGGAACATTAACTGGTGAGGGTGTTATGACAATTGCATTCCCAGTTGCAGCTGCAATTATTGTAGTAAGTTTTTTTACAACATTAGTTTATGTTAAAAGAGCAAACGGTGAGTTTGAAGATTTAACAAATGAAGTAAAAAATGATGTAAAGGATTTATTATAATGTTAAAAATATTAGCACTACTTTCTGTATTCGCTGTGGCAATGTTTGCTGCTGGTGATGCAAACTTTGAAGCAACAAAAAGAGAATTAAATATTCCTGCGATTATTATGTTCTTTATCTTTGTGGGTGGTACTTTAGGTATTACTTACTGGGCTGCGAAGAGAACAAAATCTGCTAGTGATTTCTATACTGCAGGTGGAGGAATTTCTGGTTTCCAAAATGGTATGGCAATTGCGGGTGACTATATGTCTGCTGCATCTTTCTTAGGTCTTTCAGGTTTAGTATACCTAAAAGGTTATGATGGATTAGTATATGCTGTTGGATTCTTAGTAGGTTGGCCAGTAATTTTATTCTTAATGGCTGAAAAATTAAGAAACTTAGGTAAATTTACATTCGCTGATATTGCAGCATATAGATTAGGTCAAAAAGAGATTAGATCTCTTGCTGCTTCTGGTTCTTTAGCAGTTGTTACTTTATATCTTATTGCACAAATGGTTGGTTCTGGAAAATTAATTCAAGTATTATTTGGTTTAGAATATGAATATGCAGTTATCCTTGTTGGAGTTATGATGATTGTATATGTTACTTTTGGTGGTATGTTAGCAACTACTTGGGTACAAATTATTAAAGCAGTATTACTTCTTTCTGGTGTAACTTTCATGGGTTACATGGTATTAAGTCACTTTGGATTCTCATTTGAAGCATTAGCAACAAAAGCTGTTGAAACTCATACTTTAGGTCAAGATATTATGGCACCTGGAGGATTTATATCCGATCCAATTTCCGCAATTTCACTTGGTCTTGCATTAATGTTAGGTACTGCGGGTTTACCTCACGTTCTTATGAGATTCTTTACTGTTGGAAATGCAAAAGAAGCTAGAAAATCTGTTGTTTATGCAACTGGATTTATTGGTTACTTCTACTTAGTTATTGCTATTATCGGTCTTGGAGCAATTGTATTCTTAAACTCTCCAGAAGGTCAAGGGTATTTTGTTGATGGTAAATTATTCGGTGGAAATAATATGGCTGCAATTCACTTATCACATGTTGTTGGTGGAAATGTATTCTTAGGATTTATTTCAGCTGTTGCATTTGCTACTATTTTAGCAGTTGTTTCTGGTCTTACTCTTGCAGGTGCATCTGCAATTTCACATGACCTTTATGCATCTGTTATTAATACTAATGCTACTGAAGAGCAAGAAATTGCTGTATCAAAAAGAGCTACAATTGCAATTGGTGTAATTGGTGTTGTATTAGGTATTGCTTTTGAGCATCAAAATATTGCATTTATGGTTGGTCTTGCATTTGCTATTGCGGCATCTGCTAACTTCCCAATTTTATTCTTATCAATTTACTGGTCTAAGTTAACAACTAGAGGAGCATTCATTGGTGGATTCTTAGGATTACTTACTGCGGTTGTTCTAGTAATTTTAGGTCCTGTTGTATGGGTATCTGTTTTAGGAAATGCTGAAGCAATTTTCCCTTATAAACACCCTGCACTATTCTCAGTATCTGTTGCATTCCTTGGTATTTGGTTCTTCTCAATTACTGATAAATCGCAAAGAGCAAAAGATGAAGTTAAAGCTTTTGAAGCACAAAGTGTTAGAGCTGAAACTGGAATCGGAGCTGACGGAGCTGTTGATCACTAATTGTACAATTATTGTACATTTCAAAGAGAGTTGTACACTCTCTTTGATTAAACACTAAAATCTAATTTTCTCAAAAATATTTATATAAATCTTATTTTACAATTTAAGTTACAAAAAAAACTCATTTTTTTTCTAAACCACTATCAGTATTAATCATTATTATTATTATTTATATCAATAAATAGCAATAGAATAAAAGGGTTATTCTAGCTAATATAACATTTTTGTAACAAAATACTATATAAATATTACCTTATGTAACAATTTTTATCCTTTACTCTTATATTTAGTATATATAAAATGAAACTTAAATTTAACAACTAAATATAATAATTTATACTGGTACTTTGTGTTACCTTTCTACAAAAAAACCATATTTTTTATACATTTTTGTATTTAATACTTTCTTTTCACAAATTTTTGGATGTATAATAAACATACATTTTTTTTATTTGCTATTCTACTGCTACATAAAAGATTAGTAATAGTTATATAAAAATAAGTACACAGGATAACTTGCACATTAAGTTATACAAAAAAGGAAGCAGAATGAACAGCGAATTAGTAGAAAGGATAGAGTCGAATCCTAAGTATCAAGAACTTGTTTCTAAAAGAAATAGTTTTGGTATTAAACTTGGGGTTTTTGTACTAGTTATGTTTTATGCATTTATTTTAACAATTGCATTTAACAAAGAAGTGTTAGCTACAAAAATTGGTGATGGTCTTACAACAGTGGCATTTCCTATTGCATTAGCAATATTAGTAATCAGTTTTATCACAACTCTTATTTATGTAAAAAGAGCAAATGGTGAATTTGAAGACTTAACAAATGATATTAAAGATGATGTAAAGGATTTATTATAATGTTAAAAATTTTAGCAATTATTTCAATAATAGCTTTAAGTGCATTTGCTGCGGGTGATGCATCTTTTGAAGCGACAAAAAGAGAACTTAATATTCCTGCGATTATTATGTTTTTTGCTTTTATTGTTTTTACTTTAGGATTAACAGTTTGGGCTGCAAGAAGAACAAAATCAGCAAGTGATTTCTATACTGCTGGTGGTGGAATTACAGGTTTCCAAAATGGTTTAGCAATTGCTGGAGATTATATGTCTGCTGCTGCATTCCTTGGAGTATCGGGTTTAATTTACTTAAAAGGTTATGATGGAGTTATTTATGCTGTATCATTCTTAGTTGGTTGGCCAATTATTTTATTCTTTATGGCTGAAAAGTTAAGAAACTTAGGTAAATTTACATTTGCTGATATTGCTGCATACAGATTAGGTCAAAAAGAGATTAGAACTCTTGCTGCGTTTGGTACTATTTCTGTTGTTGTTTTATATTTAATTGCACAAATGGTTGGTGCTGGAAAACTTATTCAAGTATTATTTGGTATGGAATATGAGTTTGCAGTAATTCTTGTTGGTGTAATGATGATTATCTATGTAACTTTTGGTGGTATGCTTGCAACTACTTGGGTACAAATCATTAAGGCGTGTTTATTACTTTCTGGTGTATCTTTCATGGCAATCATGGTTTTATACCAATTTGACTTTAACTTCGAATCTTTAGCTGTTAAAGCTGTTGAAAATCATACTGCTGGTGAGTCTATTCTTGCACCTGGTGGATTTATTTCTGACCCTATTTCTGCTATTTCTTTAGGTATGGCATTAATGCTTGGTACTGCTGGTTTACCACACGTACTTATGAGATTCTTTACAGTTGGTAATGCTAAAGAAGCTAGAAAATCTGTTGTTTATGCAACTGGTTTTGTTGGTTATTTCTGGATTATTATTACTATTGTTGGTTTTGGTGCAATTGCATTCTTAAACTCAGCAGAGGGAGCACAGTATTTTGTAGATGGTAAATTATTTGGTGGAAATAATATGGCATCAATTCACTTATCACATATGTTAGGTGGAAACGCATTCTTAGGATTTATTTCAGCTGTTGCATTTGCTACTATTTTAGCAGTTGTTTCTGGTCTTACTTTAGCAGGTGCATCTGCTATTTCACATGACCTTTATACAAATGTAATTAATCCAAAAGCTACTGATGAGCAAATTGTAAAAATTTCAAGAATTACGGTTGTAATTGTTGGTATTGTTGGAGTTACTTTAGGTATTGCGTTTGAAGAGCAAAATATTGCATATATGGTTGGATTAGCATTTGGTATTGCTGCATCTGCAAACTTCCCAATCTTATTCTTATCTATTTATTGGAGAGGATTAACTACAAGAGGTGCATTCTTAGGTGGTTTAGCTGGTTTATTAACTGCTGTAACACTTGTAATTGTTGGACCAATTGTATGGGTTTCTATTTTAGGAAATGAAGAAGCTTTATTCCCTTACAAACACCCTGCGCTATTCTCAGTAACTGTAGCATTTGTTTCAATTTGGTTCTTCTCTAAAACAGATTCATCTGAAAGAGGAAGAAACGAAAAAGAAATGTTCAGAGCACAAAATGTTAGAGCAAACACAGGTATTGGTTCAGCGGGAGCAGTTGATCACTAGTACTTATTTATCAAAGGAATTTATTCCTTTGATAAAGTTTATCCCTTAATTAAAAAAATTATATTTTTCTTACACTATTCCCATAAAATCACAATTTATTTTCATTTTTTAACTCATTTAATAATAATTTACTTATGCATTTTTAGATAAAATATATGTATAAATATTTAGTATATTACTAAAACATAGGAAGCATATTTATGAGTATATTAGAACAAAAAACTTTTTTGACATCAATTCATCCCTTTGAACATTTGAATAAAGTTCAACTAGAAACATTTGCGGAAAATATTGATATTGTTTATTTTAAAAAAAATGAAGTATTGCAAAAACAAGGAAGTGAACCAACACATCTATATTTTGTATTAAAAGGTATCGTTCAAGAAACATTAAATGATGAAGTACTTTCAATTTTTTCGAAGAATGAAATATTTGATCCAATTTCACTTGTTGAAAACTATTCGAAACATACATTTGTTACAGCACAAGAAACAATTTGTTATTCACTGCCTAGAGAAATCTTTATTAAAACATTACATGAAAATGTTGAATTAGAGAGTTTCTTTTTTCAGACTATTTCTCAAAAATTAAATAATCATATCAATCAAGAAAAAAATAAAGATATGGCAAATATCATGGTTGCAAAAATTAAAGATGCCCAAATACATCCTGCTGTAATTATTGATACTGAAAAAACAATTTTTGAAGCAGCTACAATAATAAAAAAAGAGAAAGTACCAACAGTATTATTAAAAGACCAAGAAGGTGAAATGTACATTGTTACTGATTCAGATTTTAGACAAAAGGTAATTTTAAATAGAATGGACTTTGATGATAAAATTGTAAAAATTGCATCAAAAGGTTTAGTTTATGTAAATGAAAATGACTTCTTATTTAACGCTCAACTTATAATGGCAAAACATGGGCTAAAAAGAGTTGTAGTAAAAAATAATAAAGGAGAAATAATAGGTATTCTTGATCAGATATCTTTATCTTCTTTCTTTGCAACTAACACATTTTCAGTATCTAATGAAATTGTAAAAGCTGAAACAGTAGAAGAGTTAAAAGCAGCATCCCTTTCTTTTATGAAAATCATTAAATCACTTAATGCAAAAGGTGTAAAAATAGAATTTATTTCTAAGCTAATTAATCAATTAAATAGAAAACTTCTAAATAAACTTTACAATATTTTAGCACCAATTCAACTGCAAGGTAAATCTTGTTTAGTTGTTATGGGAAGTGAAGGAAGAGGAGAACAAATTCTTAAAACAGACCAAGATAATGCTTTAATCATTGATGATGATTGTGAAATTACGGATGAAGAATTACAAACATTTACAAATAAATTCACAGATACATTAGTTGATTTTGGTTTCCCTAGATGTGAAGGTAATATTATGGTATCAAACCCATACTGGTGTAGAAGAAAATCTGATTTTAAAGATTTAATTTATTCATGGGTAAATGAACCAAATCCTGATAACTTAATGAATGTGGCAATTTTCTATGATTCTGTTTGTGCATCAGGTGATATTGATACAATACTAGAACTAAAAGAATACCTATTTAAAGCAGGTGGTGATTCACAAGCATTTAAATCTAATTTTGCAAAAGTAATTATGAATTTTGATGTACCTTTAGGGTTCTTTGATGGATTTGTATTTGATAGTGCTAACAATGATCATAAAAATGAGCTTGATATTAAAAAAGGTGGTATATTCATATTAGTACAAAGTGTTAGAGCTTTAAGTTTAGAGAAAAAACTATTTAATACTAATACAAATAAAAGAATTAAAGTATTAACAGAACAAGGTGTGTTTGATGATGAGTTTGCACAAGAGTTAATAATGGCATTTAATTTCTTATCAAATTTAAAATTAAAATCAAACCTTGAGAAACTTGATAAAAATGAGATTATTGATAATTATATTAATCCAGATAATCTAAATACTATGCAAAAAGATTTATTAAAAGATTCATTTAAAATCATTAATAAACTAAAGAAAAAATTAGAATATCATTTTAAGTTAAACTATGTTTAGAATCATAAATAATTACTTTGGAAAAAAAAGGCTAAAAGACCAAAATTACTCTTATCTTTTTGATAAACCACATGAAGATGAGTATGTATGTTTTGATTGTGAAACAACAGGATTAGATCCAAAAAAAGATGATATTATCTCAATTGGTGCAGTTATTATAAAAAATAACATGGTTATATCTAGTAAAAAATTTGTAAGATTTGTAAAACCTAAAACAAAACTACAAGCAGATGCAATAAAAATTCATCACATACGTGAGTGTGATCTTGAAGATGCAGATGATATAAATAATGTAATTGAAGAGTTTATTGATTATATCGGAAATAGAACTTTAGTTGGTTATTTCTTAGAATTTGACATTTCTATGATTAATAAATATTTAAAACCAAAAATTGGTATTAAACTTCCAAATAAAGCTTTAGAAGTTTCTGAAATTTATTATGATTATAAAATAGAAAAAATACCCCAAGCAAATATTGATCTTAGATTTGACACAATCATGGAAGATTTGGATATTCCAGTAATGGGTAAACATGATGCATATAATGATGCATTAATGACTTCTTTAATTTTTATTAAGTTAAAAAACTTACCAAAAGTAAAAATAAAGTAGTTTTATTGATCCCTGTCATTTGTTTGACATAAATATGACATATAATGTCGATAGAATAAAAAAAATATAAGGATTTATTGAATGTTAGTATTTATTTTAAATGCAGGTAGTTCATCATTAAAGTATCAATTAATGAACCCTGAAACTACAGAAGTTTTAGCTTCTGGACTTTGTGAAAGAATTGGTATTGATGGAAGATTAGTACATGAAGCTAATGATTGTAAAACAAAAAAAGATTTATCTATGCCTACTCATAAAGAGGCAATTGAAATTGTTTTAGATGTTTTAACACAAGGTGAAAATAAAGTTATTGATTCAATTGAAGATATCGACTCAATTGGCCATAGAGTTGTTCATGGTGGAGAGTATTTTTCTTCTTCAGTTATTATTGATGAAGATGTAATTTCAAAATTAAAAGAGTTAA
Source organism: Arcobacter sp. UBA7394 (assembly GCA_002470185.1). Lineage (GTDB taxonomy): Bacteria > Campylobacterota > Campylobacteria > Campylobacterales > Arcobacteraceae > Poseidonibacter. Next base: position 7,438 of record DKNG01000153.1, read on the forward strand.
TACCTTTAGCTCCATTACACAATCCAGCTCATATTATTGGTATTGAAATTTGTAAAGAATTAATGCCTTCAAAACCAAATGTAGCAGTATTTGATACAGCATTTCATCAAACAATGCCAGCTAGTTCATTTATGTATGCTGTTCCATATGAAGATTATAAAGAACATAAAGTAAGAAAATATGGATTCCATGGAACTTCGCACTCTTATGTATCTAATCAAGCAAAACAAATGTTAAATAAAGATGATTCAAAAGTTATCGTTTGTCACTTAGGTAATGGTTCTTCAATTTGTGCAGTTAGAGACGGAAAATCAATTGATACTTCAATGGGACTTACACCTCTTGAAGGTTTAATGATGGGTACTAGATCAGGAGATTTAGATCCTGCTGTTATATCTTACTTAATGGAAAGAAAAGATATGACTGCAAATGAAATGACTAACTACTTAAATAAAAAATCTGGTTTACTTGGAGTATCTGGTATTTCATCTGATTTAAGAGAAATTATTGAAGCTGCTGCAAATGGTGATGAAAGAGCAAATACAACTATTGATATGAAATGTAATAGAATTAAAAAATACATTTGTTCATATGCAGGAATGTTAGAAGGTGTTGATGCTATTTGTTTCACTGCTGGAATTGGTGAAAATGCAGATTTAATTAGAGAAAGAGTTTGTTCTGGTTTAGAATTTATGGGAGTTGAAATTGATAATGAAAAAAATCAAGTTAGAAACGATCAAAATAGAGAAATCAATAAAGAAACATCTAAAACAAAAATCTTTGTAATTCCTACTAATGAAGAATTAGTAATTGCTAAAGATACTTACAATTTAACAAAAGCGTAACAGCTTTTGTTAATAGAAATCAATAACGCTTAAATTTTAAACATTACGTACAACTTTAGTACATTATCTCCTTGACAATATCCCCTAAAAGCCTATAAACACCCTATTTTATTACAATTATGCACATTTTAAATATTTTGTAAATTTAATGTATATTTTATGTACTTTTCGAAAAATATAATATACAATATAACTTGAACAAGATTATATACCGATGCTACTTATATGCTACGGTTTTGAATTATAATCTTTCACAAGTTTTAAACTAGAAAGGATAACTTAAATGGGTTTAATTGAAAGCATAAAAGAAAAAGCAAAATTACAGTTAAGAACAATTGTTCTTCCAGAGTCTGAAGATGAAAGAGTATTAAAAGCTGCTCAACAAGTTTTAGATGAGAAAACAGCAAATGTTGTATTAATTGGAAATGAAGAAACTATTAAAGCTGATGCAGCAGCTTGTGGTGCATTTATTGATGGAGCAACAATTATTGATCCTAAGAAATTTGATAAGATTGATACATATATAGATGAATTAGTTGAATTAAGAAAGAAAAAAGGTTTATCTAGAGAAGAAGCTACTGAAATTATGACTACTGAGCCAAGATTCTTTGGTTGTATGATGGTTAGACTTGGAGATGCAGACGGTTTAGTAGCCGGTTCTAATTCACCAACTGCTGACGTATTAAAAGCAGCAATTCATGTAATTAAAACTGCACCAGGAATCAACACAGTATCATCTGCGTTTATTATGGAAACAGCTGATGGTAAATTTGGAGACAATGGTCTTATTTTATTTGCAGACTGTGCAGTAATTCCAGAGCCAAATGCAGAGCAACTAGCGGATATCGCTTGTGCAACAGCAGCAACAGCTAGTTCAGTGGTTGGACTTGATCCTAGAGTTGCTATGTTATCTTTCTCAACAAAAGGAAGCGCAAAACACCCATTAGTTGATAAAGTACAATATGCAGTTGATTTATTAGAAGAAAGAAATGTTGATTTCTCTTTTGATGGTGAAATGCAAGCAGATGCAGCTATCGTTGAAGCAATTGGAGCTAAAAAAGCACCAGGTTCAGAAGTAGCTGGAAAAGCAAATGTATTAGTATTCCCTGACTTACAGTCTGGAAATATTGGATATAAATTAGTACAAAGATTCGCAGGAGCACAAGCTCATGGACCAGTTGTTCAAGGTTTAGCAAAACCGGTTAATGACTTATCTAGAGGATGTTCAGTAGAAGATATCGCAAATTTAGTTGCAATTACTGCAACTCAAATCAAATAATTTTAATTTAAACTAAACAAAAGGAAGCAGAAATATGTTAGTATTTATTTTAAACGCAGGAAGTTCATCATTAAAGTACCAATTAATGAACCCAGTTTCAAAAGAGACTTTAGCAGTAGGACTATGTGAAAGAATCGGAATTGATGGAGTTATCAAACATGAATTTGGTGAAGATCAAAAGCTTAAATTAGAAGTTTCTATGCCAACTCACAAGGAAGCAATTGAGTTAGTATTAAAAACTTTAACTGATGGTGAAGGTTCTGTTATCAATTCTGTTGATGATATTGATGCAATTGGACACAGAGCTGTTCATGGTGGAGAAGAATTCGCTGGTTCTGTTATGGTTACAGATAAAGTAATTAATAAAATGAAAGAATTAATTCCTTTAGCTCCATTACACAACCCAGCAAATATTATGGGTATGGAAATTTGTCAAGATTTAATGCCTGGTAAACCAAATGTTGCTGTATTTGATACTGCATTCCACCAAACTATGCCTGATTATGCATATATGTATCCACTTCCATATGAGCAATACACTAAAAATGGTGTTAGAAAATATGGATTCCATGGTACTTCTCACTTCTTCGTATCAAATGAAGCAGTTAAAATGTTAGATAAAAAACATAATACTAGAGTAATCGTTTGTCACTTAGGAAATGGTTCTTCTGTTTCTGCTATCTTTGATGGTAAATGTATTGATACTTCAATGGGACTTACTCCTGTTCAAGGTTTAATGATGGGAACTAGATCTGGAGATATTGGAGCAGGTGCTATTCAATACATGATGGATACTGAAGGTTTATCAATCAAAGAAATGTTAAATGTACTTAACAAAGAATCTGGAATTGTTGGTATTTCTGGAAAATCATCTGACTTAAGAGAAGTTCTTGAAGGTATGGAAGATGGTGATGATAGATGTAGATTAGCAGTTGATATGATTGCTTACATTATCAAAAAATACGTTGGTTCATATGCTGCTGCACTTGATGGTGTTGATGCATTATGTTTCACAGGTGGTATTGGTGAAAATGCTGCATTAATTAGAGAAAAAGTTTGTGCTGGTTTAGATTACATGGGATTAAATATTGACCCAACTAAAAATAACAAAAGATCTGGTGAAGCTAGAGATATCTCTACTAATGGTTCATCTGGTAGAATTTTTGTTATTCCTACAAATGAAGAGTATGTTATCGCTAATGATACTTACAAAATCGTTTCTGGAATTTCTGAGTAATATTTACTACATAATAAAAAGGGGAAGACTTAAATGTCTTCCCCTTTTTTATTTCTTAATTTATATTTTAGCTATTTCTTGAAGAAACTCTTCTTTGAGACTCACTAGAAATTCTTCTATTTCTAGGCTTTGCTTTCTCTTTTTTTAACTCTTTTTCCCAAGTTTCAATTAAAGATTTATTTTCACTTTTTTTATCAAATCTTTTTTTATTATCTTTTGTAGATTTATTTCTAGGGTTTTTATCGTCTTTTCTATCTGATCTTTTTTCTCTCTTATTCTCTTTTGGTTTAGAGTTTCGATTTGAGTTTCTAGAATTATTGTTTTTATTACTAGTATCTTTTTTAACTTTAGTTAATTTTGATACTGTATATCCATCAATAGCTACTACTTCTAAATCTTTTTTAATTAACTTCTCTATATCTCTTAAATATTCATACTCTTCATTACAAACCAAAGACATAGCAATTCCAACATTACCAGCTCTACCAGTTCTACCAATTCTGTGAACATAATCTTCTGGAACATTAGGTAATTCATAATTAATTACATTTGGTAAAAGTTCTATATCAATACCACGAGCTGCTATATCTGTTGCTACTAAAACTCTAATTTCATTTGATTTAAAATCAGCTAATGCTTTTGTTCTAGCACCTTGAGATTTACTACCATGAATAGCAGAAGCAGAAATATTATAATTCTTTAAATAATCAGTTAATCTATTTGCACCATGTTTAGTACGAGTAAATACTAAAACTTGTGATAAATTATTTTCTTTAATTATATGGCATAATAAATTTCTTTTATTATCTTTTTGAACATAATGAACAATTTGTTCAACTTGAGCAGAAGATGTATTTCTTCTTGCTACTTCTATTATCTTTGGATTATTTAAAAATCCACTTGCTAATTTTTTGATTTCATCTGAAAAAGTAGCAGAAAATAAAAGATTTTGTCTATGAGAAGGTAAGTTTGATATTACTTTTTTAATATCATGAATAAATCCCATATCTAACATTCTATCTGCTTCATCAAGAACTAAAAATTCAACTCTTGATAAATCTATAGAGTTTTGAGATACGTGATCTAACAATCTTCCAGGAGTAGCGATTACAATATCTACACCTTTTCTTAATTGTGCTTTTTGAGGATTGATTCCAACTCCTCCAAATATCACTGAAGTTTTAATAGGAAGATATTGACTGTATTCTTCTACATTTTGTGCAACTTGAGAAGCTAACTCTCTAGTAGGCGTTAAAATTAAGGCTCTAACATAAGGTTTTTTACCTTTTTTAGGAGATTTTGCACTAAGTAAGTTTAACATTGGTAGTGTAAAACCTGCTGTTTTTCCTGTTCCTGTTTGAGCTGCTGCTAAAACGTCTTCTTTTTGAAGAATAACGGGAATAGCTTGTTTTTGTATTGGTGTAGGTTCTGTATATCCCTGCTCTTTAATAGCTTTTAGGATATCACTATTTAAACCTAATTGTGTAAATGACATTAATTACCTTTTGTTTGCTATAGTAATTTATAAAAAAGATCTTTTTGATTAATGAAACTATGAAATTGTTATAGTTTTCGAAATGAAGAAAATGTAGTTTATTACTATGATTTTCGGGAGTATATCACAAAAATGTGAAATTTAACTAATTTTTGTAAAAAAAGAGAAGTTATATTTTTCTCTTTTTTTACTAGTTTTAATAAGCTTTTAGAGTACTTGCAAAATTCATTGAAACTTTTGACACAGTTTCACTAATCAATTTATCCATGAACTTTTCAAATTTATCTTGTTTATTCCAAACTGAAACTTTTACTTTTGCTAGTCTTGCAATTTGATTTTTTGCACTTGAAATAGTAGCTACCTCATCAACTAAACCAACATTTTTGGCTTGTCTTGCAGTAAATACTTTTGCATCTGCATAAATAGTATGATCTTTAACATTAAGTTTTCTTGCATTTGCAACATCACTTATAAACATTTGATAAGTATCATCAATAATACTTTGTAATTGTTGTTTTTCATAATCAAACCATTTTCTAGTTGGTGTTCCAGACTCTTTATATTTACCAGCTTT
>DKNG01000092.1:0-9969 GCA_002470185.1 Arcobacter sp. UBA7394
GTAGTCTACAACAAATGTACTAAAATCAAAATATGAGAGATTTTCTATTTATTAAATGATGATTGGTACTATTGATGCTAATAATAAAATTCCCATAGTAATATTTATTTTTTTTATAAACTTTTCATTTTTTATAAATCTTTTTAATACTATTCCTCCAAACAACCATGTATATACTGTGATTATCATTGCAATTAGTGTTATAAATACTATTATGCTAATTTGCCAAAAGCTCTCTTCTTTTGATGTTACAAAAATTGATATAGCTGATGTATATACAACCCATGCTTTTGGATTTAATAAGGTATATGTAAAAGCTTGTAAGAATGTAAAAGGCTTATTTTGTATACTTTTATTTGTATCGTAAGAACTATTGTCTTTTAAAATTTTGTATGCCATCCACAATAAGTATATTATTCCAATGACTTTTAATAGTTGCATTAAACTTGGATATTGTATTAAAAAAAAACCAATTCCTAAACCTGTAAATATCATTAGTAAGGGATAACTGACAATACATCCAAACATAAAAGGCATACTTTTTTTATAGCCAAAATTTAGAACTGATGACAAAAGTATTATGTTTGTAGGTCCTGGTGATATATGTGTTGTTAATATAAAGACTGATATTGAAATTATCATTGATATTGTATATATATCATTCAAGTTTAATCCTTTTGTTATTTGTATGAATTATATCTATTGATTAAATTTTATTCTTTATCATTTTTAATAATTTATTTGTCTTTTTATATTTATAAAAGTGTTCATAATTAAACATAAAATTGTTTTTTATGTTAAAATATATTATGCAAAAGAAAAATACACGTGATATTCACATAAAAATAGCAAATGAAACAATGTCTTATATTTATCAAAATATAGATACCTCTATAAATATTGATGAATTAGCATTAAGTTTTAATATTAGTAAAATTCATTTACATAATGTATTTAAAGAACAAATGGATATTAATATATACGAATTTATAAAATCGATTCGTCTTCAAAAAGCTTCAAATTTATTATTAACAAATAAGTATTCAACTATTACAGAGATAGCAAATATCTGCGGTTATAGTTCTCAATCCTCATTTATTAAAGCTTTTAAAAAAAGATTTGAGAAAACACCAAAAGAGTGGAGAAATAGAGGTTATGAAGAATATTCAAAAAAGATATTTGAAAATTCAAAATTAATTAACTATTTACCAAACTTTGATAAATCAAAAGTAAAGATTGTAAAAACTGAATCAAAAGTAATTTATTATATTAGGCAAAAAGGTTATAAAACAGAAGAAGCAAAAGAAAAATGGCAACAACTGCAAGCATGGGTATATACTAATAGTCTGGAAAATTATGAACAGATAAGTATTTTTCATGATAATCCCGCTATTACTCCCCATAAAGATTGTTTTTATATTGCAGCAATTAGTCCAACAATTGATAATATTCAAAGTACCACAAAATTACCTCATACAATTTTACCAAGAGGTTTATATGCAACTTTTGAGATTTATGGAGATCAAAGTGAAATTGGCTGGTTTATAAAATGGGCATATCAAGAATGGTTGCCTAATAGCGGTTTTGAAACAACAACTGAACCTTCTTATGCTATTATGCATAAAAATCATTTTTTAGAAGAGAATGGAGTTGATGCGACTTATTATTTACCTATTAGGAATTTGTAGGTTTTGTATATAGATAGCAAACATAAAGAGCAATTTATTGGCTCTTTATGAATATTTGTATTAGATTGTAATTTCTTTAATATCAGCGATTTTTCTAAATTCTTGGTAAACTAAACCAATAGTATTTTTTCTATTTGTTTTAATAGCTTCATCTTCATGATTTACAAATACATTATCAAAGAAGTTATCTAATTGTGGTTTTAATGCGAATAACGCTTCTAATTCATCTTCATAACAAGTATAATCTTTTGATGTTACTGTTGTAAATGCAGAGTATAATTCTTTTTCAGCTGCATCTTCTAATAATGAATCATTTACATTTAATTCAGAGTTAATATCAACATCTTTGATGATATTAGCAACTCTTTTAAATGTAGTTGTATATTCTTTGAAGTTATCACTTTGAACAACTGGGTTTAAAGCACATAGTTTTTTAGAGATTTTGAAAATATCAGTTTCTCCTGAACCTAATACTGCTTTTAATACAGATGGGTTTACTTCAAAGATTTTAAATAATCTTTCATTAAAGAATTCTACTAATTGTTTTTTGTCTAATCCTGGGTATGAAGTTGCTAATGCATCAATGATTTTTCCTAAATCTACTGGAAGTTCATGTTCCATTGCAATTTTTACAATTCCTGCTGCTGCACGTCTAAGTCCAAATGGATCTTTTGAACCTGATGGAATTTTTCCTACAGAGAATAGGCCCATTAAGTTATCTAGTTTGTAAGAAAGTGCAATAATCGATGAGAATTTATTTGATGGTAATTCTGAATCTTCACCATCTGGTAAATACTGCTCTTTAAGTGCTGTATATACTAATTCGTCTTCGCCTGCAAGTTTTGCATAGTAGTATCCCATAAGACCTTGTAATTCTGTAAATTCAAATACCATTTCAGACATTAAGTCAGCTTTACTTAACATTACAGCTTTTTCAACTAAGTCTTTTTGTTCAACATTGAAAATGTCAGCTAAGTAAGATGCAATTTTTGCTTCTCTTTGTGACTTTTCATACATAGAACCTAAACCTTCTACGAATGTTAATTTCTTAAGACCTTCATTGCTAAGTCCATTATTAATATCATTTTTGTAGAAGAACATACCATCAGCAAGTCTTGGTCTTAATACTTTTTCATTACCAGCGATGATATATCCAAAGTCTTCTGTTTTTGAGTTAGAAACTACAATAAAGTTATTTGTTAATTTTCCATCTTTATAAACCGCAAAGTATCTTTGGTGCTCTTTCATAGATGTTACAATTACTTCTTCTGGAAGTTCTAAGAACTCCTCATCAAATTTTCCAATTAAAGCAGTTGGGTATTCAGTAATAGCTACAACTTCTTCTAATAATTCTTTATCTAATTCAATATTAACACCATGTCTTTGCTCGATGTCTTTCATTTGATTTAAAATTTTACTTCTTCTATCTTCTGGGTATAAAATTACACCATTATTATCTAATTTTGCAAAATAATCTCCAGCGAAATTATAAGTAAATGGTTCATAAGATACCATTCTATGAGCAAATGAGAAGTTAGATGATTTAACTCCGAATAATTCACCCTCAACTACTTCTTCACCTAAAATCATAGATAAAGATCTAATTGGTCTAATGAATGTATCAGTTCTTGATGCCCATCTCATTGATTTACCAAAGTTTAAAGAATTGATGAATTCATTAACCATGTCGTTTAATAAATCTTTTGCATCAGTACCTGCTACTTCTTTTTTGAAATAAAGTACTTCCCCTCTACCTTGATCAATTTTATCTAATTCATCAACACTAACACCACATTTTTTAGCAAAACCTAATGCAGCACCAGTAGGCTCTCCATCTTTAAATGCGATTTTAACAGGAGCTCCAAATTGTTCTTGAATAGAATCTTCTTGTTTTACTTGGAACTCTCTATGCCATAATACTAATCTTCTTGGTGTATAGTAAAAATCAAAATTACATAATAATCTGTTTTTTTCTAAAATATCACTCCATTTTTTTTCAATATTTGGTAATTCTTTTAAAAATGGAATTGCTGGTAGTTCTTCAACACCAATCTCTATTAATAATGGTTTATTCATCTGTTGTATCCTTAGTCGAAGTCTTCTTTTCGTTATCTTCAAATTTATCTGTATGTTTTTTTATTTGTTGTCTGTTGAAGTTTATGATAAACAAAGCAACCATAATAACAAACATAATAAGTATTATTGTGTCTAATATATCTTTCACATTTATCCTAATGTATTCATATTATAAAAGTGGCTATTTTATCTAATGCTTGCTTATTTTTTGGTTATGTTTTTAATTGTTATTTATATAAGTTAAGTAGGTAGTGATGGGAATAATAAAATACTAAAGAGTTATAGTATTTATTTTCCTAATAAATCCATCATATTTGAGCTATTGTCAATGCCCGGAGATTTAAATAAATCTTCTTTATTGATATGACACTCTTTACAAGTACTTAGATTTTGATGCTCTATTCTATCTGATTTGATTAATTTATTCTGTGAGTGACAAGCAAAACAATCCCCTCCACACTCAGTCATTCCTTGGGGAGTAGTTGTATGGCATTTTATACATGAAGTTAGTATTTGATGATGTTGTTTTTTTATAGATTTTTCTAAAACTGGATGACATTGCATGCAGTTTCCACTACATGCAAAAGTGTATATAGAAAGGCTTATTAGTAAAAAAAGAATTTTTTTCATAGTATTAACCTAATAATGTTTTATAGATAACTCCATCTATTTCATAAGATGCAATCTCTTCTATTTCTTCGTTTGATTCAATTACTGCTAAAACTTTTGAATCAAACATATAGTTTTCTGCAATTTTTTGTATATCTTTTGCTAAATTTTTACTAGCAATAATATATTTTGCATTTAAAGCATTTGCATAAATAGACTCTTTTATTGAGTTTACAATAATAGCACTATTTAAATCATTTTCAAAAGAGTATTTTATTAACTCTTCGTTGTATCCAAATGCAATAGTACTATTAGCTTTTGTTGTTTTAATATCTTCAATATTTGATATATTAAAAATCTCTTCAAAGGGTACAAGTTTATCACCTATTAATATCATAGTAATTCCTATTTATTATTAAGGCAGTCTTTTGAACAGTAAAATTTACCATTACTAAGTATTGCTTCATTTTGAGAAACATAAGTTCCACATGATGGACATTCTACCATTTCATCAGAGATTTTTTCATTTTTCTTTTTTGCATTTATTTCTACTTCTTTTTCTCTTCCTTTTTTGAAAAAAACTAAATATACTAAAAATAAAACTACTAATATTGCTATTATTTTAAAAATCATTATTTGCCTTTGATATAAAGATAATTTCTATCTTTTCTATTTACTATCGTATAGTTATTAACTTTTGCATCTTCTACTTCATCATTTACTAGTGAACCTTTATAGAAAAGGTATGAACTCGTATCTTCTTTAATATTATCTGTAATATCTAAAAGTAAGTTAGTATTGGTAACTGCTCTTGAAGTAATTAAATCTACATTTAAATCTTCTACTTTTTCAACTCTATTACAAATAACTTTAAGATTATCAAGTTTTAAACTTGCTTTTACAAAGTTTAGAAAAGATACTCTTTTAATTCTAGGCTCTATTAGATATGCTTTTGTATCTCTTAAAGCCATAGCAAGAATTAGACCAGGATACCCTGCCCCTGTTCCAATATCAGCAAAACTTTCATGTTTATCTATAAACTTTAGTGGATATACTGAATCTAAGATATTTTCATTTATATCGTCAACTTGTAAACTACCTGTAAGATTATGTATTTGACCCCATTGTCTAAGTAATTTAGTGAAAACTTCACAGTCTTCATAAAACTTGTCATCGAATTTTAAATCATTAGATTCTATTAATTGTTTTAAACTCATTACAGCATATGTCCCATTTGATCTTTTTTTGTTTGTAGATAATCTTCGTTGTGTTTATTTGTAACTGTGATTGCTGGAACTCTTTTAACTATATCAATTCCTATACCTTCAACATATTCAATTTTTTTAGGATTGTTAGTAATAAGTTTAATTTTCTTTATTCCTAAATCCTCAAAAATATATTCAACTACTCTATAATCTCTATCATCTTCTCCAAAACCTAATTCAATATTAGCTTCAATAGTATTTCTACCTTTATCTTGTAAAGAATAGGCATTTACTTTATTTAGTAATCCTATGTTTCTTCCTTCTTGTCTATGGTAGATTATTAATCCACCCTCTTTTGAAATAAAATCTAATGCTAAATTTAATTGGTTTTGACAATCACACTTTAAACTTCCTAGTGTGTCGCCTGTTAGACATTCTGAGTGAATTCGCACAAAAGGTGCTTCAATATTTTCAAAGTCCTCACTCATAATGGCTAAATGTTCTTGATTATTGTCTTTATACGCTTTAATTCTAAACTTTCCATGTTTTGTAGGTAGGTTAGCAATATTTGATTGTATTATATTCATTCGTTTTTAAACCTTATATTGTTAGAATTCGTGATTATAACCAAAAGAGGTAAATAGAATGTTTAAACGATTTAGAAGATTAAGAATAAATGAAACACTTAGAAACTTGGTACAAGAGACACATCTTTCTTGTGATGATTTTATATATCCACTGTTTGTAAGAGAGGGTGTTGGTATTAAAACTGAGGTTTCTTCAATGCCAGGTGTGTTCCAAATGAGTATTGATGAAATATTAAAAGAGTGTGAATACTTAATGAGTATTAATCTTAAGTCTATTATATTATTTGCTATTCCAGATGTAAAAGACTCAGTTGGTAGTGAGTGTTTATGTAATGAGAGTATTATTTCTAGAACTATTAGAGCTATTAAAGAAAAATATCCAGAGATGTTTGTAGTTACTGATTTATGTTTTTGTGAATACACAGACCACGGACATTGTGGAATCTTAGATCCAAAAACACAAACTGTTGATAATGATAAAACATTAGAAATTTCAGCTCAACAAGCAATTGTTCATGCAAAGGCTGGAGCTGATATGATTGCTCCTTCTGGAATGATGGATGGAATTATTAGCACACTTAGAACTGCATTAGATGAAAATGGATATGAGAACTTACCAATTATGGCATATTCAACTAAATTTGCAAGTGGTTATTATGGACCATTTAGAGATGTAGCAGAATCAACTCCATCTTTTGGTGATAGAAGAACATACCAAATGAATCCTGCAAATAGATTAGAAGCTATTGAAGAATCATTAGCAGATGAGGCAGAAGGTGCAGATATCTTAATGGTTAAACCAGCACTTGCATTTTTAGATGTAATTAGAGATATTAGAAATGAAACTAAATTACCATTATGTGTATATAACGTAAGTGGTGAGTATGCTATGCTTAAAAATGCAGGAGCAGCAGGTCTAATTGATTATGAAAGAGTAATGATGGAAACATTAATTGGTTTTAAAAGAGCTGGTGCTAATATGATTATTACTTACCATGCTAAAGAAGCTTGCGAATTACTAAGAAAAAACTAATATGACTACAACTTATCAAGATGCAATTGAAAATTCTAATATAGTATCAAAAACAGATATAAATGGAATAATTACTTTTGTAAATGATGAGTTCTGTAAAATATCAGGATACTCTTATGATGAATTAATTGGTCAAAACCATAATATCGTAAGACATCCTGATGTTTCACCTACAAATTTTACACTACTTTGGGATACTATCCTTTCTAAAAAACCATATAAAGCTACAGTTAAAAACTTAAGTAAAAATGGTAATACGGTATATTTAAATACTACAATAACTCCTATTCTTAATATACATGGGGATATTAAAGAGTTTATTGCTATTCGTTATGATGTTACTAAAGAAGTGGAATTACAAAAGAGCTTAGAGTTAAAAGAAAAAGAGTTAGAGTTTCTAAATAAAACATTAGAGCATAGAGTTGAGCAACAAACAAAAGAATTAAAAGATTTAAATGCTAATTTAGAAAAAAGAGTTAAAAAAGAAGTAGCTAAGAATAAAGAAAAACAAAAAATCCTATTTTGGCAATCAAGAATGGCAAGTCTTGGTCAAATGTTAGGTAATATTGCACACCAGTGGAGACAACCATTAACAGAGTTATCTTTAGTGATGTTTAATATGAAAAAAGCTTCAGCTCAAAATGATGAACAGAAGGTAATAGAGTTATATACTGATAGTAAGAATTTAATACAGAATATGTCTAATACAATAGAAGATTTTACAAACTTTTTTAATCCAAAGAAAGAAAAAAAAGGCTTTATGGTAAAAGATGCAGTAGATGAATCTGTTAATATTCTAAATAAAACAATACTAAAAGAAAATATTGATATTAATCTTGTAATAAAAAGTGATTGTAAAGTAATAGGTGTTTCAAATGAGTTATCTCAAGTAATAATAAACCTAATACAAAATGCAAAAGATGCCTTTATAAGCAAAGATATTAAAAATAGGTATATTGATATTACATTAGAGCAGAAAAGTCTTTCAGAGAAGAATTATGCTGTTTTAAACATATATGACAATGCTTGTGGTATATCAAAAGAAAACATAGATAAAATATTTGAACCATATTTTACTACAAAACATAAAAGTCAAGGTACAGGACTTGGATTATTTATGTCAAAGATGATTATAGAAAAAAGTTTAGACGGTACAATTGAGCATAAAAACTATAAGAATGGTTCAAAATTTACAATTAGCATACCAATGGAATAATATAGATGGATTACAATTTATTAAAAACACTTAAAATATTGATAGTTGAAGATGAAGATAGATTATCAAAACTTTTAAAAGACGCAATAGGAGAGTTCTTCTTCTCAGTTATTATAGCAAGAGATGGAAATGAAGGACTTAAGAAGTTCAAAGCAAATAAGCCAGATATCGTAATTACAGATATTATGATGCCTAATTGTGATGGATTAGAAATGACTCAGAGTATTAAAGATATAGATGAGTTAATACCTATTATCGTTCTTAGTGCATATTCTGATAAAGAGAAACTATTAAAAGCAATTGATATAGGAATTAATAAATATTTTATTAAACCTTTTGATCCAGATGAGTTAATAGAACATATTAATAAAATTGCTCCTAATTTAAATAAAAGAAGAAAGATCAAACTAAAGAATTCATATACTTTTGATAATAACTCAAGATCTTTGTATAAAAATGATAAGTTAGTTAATCTTACAAAAAGAGAAAAAGAGTTTTTCTATATTCTATTAAAACATAGTAATGAAGTAGTAGATTCCCAAAAGATAAAAGATATATTATGGGATGATCCTGTAAGTGATGAAAGACTTAGGACATTTATTAAAAGACTTAGACTTAAAACTTCTAAAGATATTATAGAAAATGCTTCAGGGCAAGGATATTTAATTTCTCCATTGTATATCTAAACTTTTAGCATTAATTAGGCTTGTGTCTAAGTCTAAACCCTCTTTAATATTTCCAATATTTGATGAGGTAAGTAAGAAGTTTTGTAAATAATATGTATTTTTATAACCTAGTTTTATTAATATGTCTATCATCTTATTTATATCTTCTTCATCTAAAAGAAGTGAATTTACCGTAGTTCTTAATTCAAAATCAAAATCTATACTTATTAAATACTTAATAGTTTTTATAAATTTGCTATATAAATTCTTTTTTGTTATCTCATAAAATTTATCTTCATGGGCTTTAAAATCTATTGCCATATAATCTAGTAAATTTAATTCTATGAGTTTTTGTATTTGTTTTAAATCTGTAGCATTAGTATCTAGTTTTATTTTAAAGCCTAGAGATTTTACTTCTTTACAAAAATCTATTAAATCATGTTGTGTTGCTTCTCCACCTGAGATAACTACAGCATCCAATAATCCAATACGTTTTTTTAGAAACTCTAAAACATCATTTAAAGTATGATTTGCAATTTTGTTAAACACTAAATCATCATTATAGCAATACAAACATCTAAAATTACATCTATTTAGCCAAACTACACAAGACAAATGTCCTGCGTAATCTGTAGTAGTAAATTTAGTTAGACTATAAACATTTTTTAGATTCAACGAATTTAATTCTTTGTTCATGTTCACCTTTTTTACCAATGTTAAAACTTTCGATTGGTCTATGGTAACCCATAACCCTAGTATATACTATACATTTACTTCTTTTATGAGAGTTTTTCTCAAGCACTTCTTGTTTTTGCATTTTCTTCTTCCTCCTTTTTTAAGATTTCTTCATCACATTTTGGACAAAATTCATGTTCTCCATTTATGTATCC
>DKNG01000092.1:10112-15345 GCA_002470185.1 Arcobacter sp. UBA7394
GTATATTTACATTGTAATTCATCTTGTAACTCTAGGGCTTCATATGGGTCTTCTGTGAAGTCAACTGGTAATTGAGAAGAGTTTGTATAATAGATATTCTTACCAGTACCTGCTTGAATAATATCTTTGTATCTTTTCTTATCTTCTTTTGCAAATCTATAAGTTGTACCTTCTGCTGGTGTTGCTTCAAGGTTATATAAATTTCCTGTTTCTTCTTGATAAGAAACTATTTTTTCTCTCATAAAGTCTAATACTTCAATACAAAAAGTATTTCCTAATTCAGATGATAAATCTGTTTGATCTTCAAAATAGTTTTTAACCATTTCATTCATACCATTAATACCAATAGTTGAGAAGTGATTATTAAAACCTGTTAAATATCTTTGTGTATATGGGAATAGCCCTCTATCATATAAGTCTTGTATAAATACTCTTTTTTTCTCTAAAGTAGTTTTTGCTAATATCATTAACTCTTCAAGTCTTTCTAACAGACCATTAATATCATTTTTATATAAGAACCCAAGTCTTGCCATATTTATTGTAACAACACCAATACTTCCTGTCATCTCAGCAGAACCAAATAATCCACCACCACGTTTTAGAAGTTCTCTTAAATCTAATTGTAATCTACAACACATAGATCTAACATGCCCTGGTTTATAAGCACTTTCGTTTTCCACTAATTTACCATTTTCATCTCTAATATATTGGCTACCAATAAAGTTTTGGAAATATGAAGAACCAACTTTTGCTGAGTTTTCAAATAATAAATCAGTATTTTCACCATACCAATCAAAATCCTCAGTAATATTTACAGTAGGAATTGGGAATGTAAATGGTTGTCCTGTTTTATCCCCTTCAGTCATTACTTCATAATAAGCTTTATTAATCATATTCATTTGTTTTTGAAAATCTTTATATGTTAATTCTTCAAATGAGTTATAACCTTTATCTGTGATTACTTCTAATAATTCATCATCATTTACATCTTTTAGTAAGTGATTCTGATTTCTTGTAGGAATTTGATCTTTTAAATCACTAGGAACTACCCAATCAATTGTAATATTTGTAAATGGACTTTGTCCCCATCTTGCAGGAACATTTAAATTATAAATAAAACTTCTAATATGTTTTTTTACTTCATTAAATTCTAATTTGTCTTTGAATACATAAGGTGCTAAATATGTGTCAAATGATGAAAAGGCTTGAGCTCCAGCCCACTCACTTTGTAAAATACCTAAGAAATTAGCCATTTGACCAAGAGCCTCTCTAAAGTGAGAAGGTGCAGTACTTTCAACTCTTCCGCGAACTCCATTAAATCCTTCATCAAGTAAAGCTCTTAAACTCCAACCTGCACAATATCCACTAAGACAATCTAAGTCATGAATATGGTAATCAGCATTTCTATGTGCATAACCCTCTTCTTTCGAATAAATCTTATCAAGCCAGTAGTTTGCAATTACTTTTCCTGCACTGTTATTAATAAGTCCAGCATGAGAGTAACCTGTATTTGAATTTGCATTAATTCTCCAATCAGTCCCATCAATATACTCTTGAATAGTTTGTGTTGAGTTTATGTATGTAGTATCTTTATCAATTTGTAGAACTTGTTCTCTTTGAATTTTGTGTAAATGTCTATATAGCATAAAAGATTTCATTACATCAAAGTATCTAGCTTTGTATAACTCTTTTTCTATTATGTCTTGTACATCTTCAACTGTGATTACTCTTTTTTCATTTATTAAATCTAATATATTAAAAAAAATAGCTTGATTGTATTTAATATTTACACTTTTGAATGCTTTTTTTATTACATCTTCTATTTTAAATGACTCAAATTTCTTTTTTTTGCCATCTCGTTTTAAAATCTCTTCTACCATTAATTTATCCTTAAAAATATTTGTAATTCTAAAGCAGAATCTCTTAATGTCGTATAATATATTTTGTCACTAAAGTGTCATTTTATGGGCTTTCTAGCTTGTAATACGAAGCTTGATAGCCATCAATAATTTCTCAAAATAAATACAAAAAGAATAAAATTTAAGTTAGAAGTAAAGCTAAATTAAATAGAATGTTTGTTTTTATTAATTTACAGAGGAATAATTATGAGACATTTCTTAACATTAGCAGACTATTCAAAAGAAGAGATTCTTGAAATACTAGATTTAGCTAAGCAAATCAAAGATGAGACGAAACGAAGAGAATTTAAAGATTATATGCCAAAACAAACTTTGGGAATGATTTTTGAGAAAAGTTCAACTAGAACAAGGGTTTCTTTCGAAACTGGTATTTACCAATTAGGTGGAGTTGGACTATTTCTTTCATCAAATGATATTCAACTAGGACGTGGTGAGCCTATGAGCGACACATCTAGAGTAATCTCAAGAATGGTTGATATGGTAATGATTAGAACTTTTGAACAAAGTAAACTAGAAGAATTTGCACATCATTCAAAAGTTCCTGTAATTAACGGGCTTACAAATGAATATCATCCAGTACAATTAATGGCTGATTATATGACTATTCAAGAAGCTGGATTAGATGAAAACTTAGTAGTTGCATATGTTGGTGATGGTAATAACTTAGCGCACTCTTGGCTTAATATGGCTGCAAAATTAGGATTTGAACTAAGAATTGCAACTCCTAAAGGTTATGAAGTTGATGCTGATATTTTAGCTACTGCACAAGAGTTTGCAAAAGAATCTGGAGCAAAAATCATTATTGGTAATGATCCTAAAGCTGCAGTAGAGGGTTCAACTGTTGTTACAACTGATACTTGGGTATCAATGGGACAAGAAGATGAAAAAGAGCAAAAAGTAAAAGAATTTGATGGTTATATTGTTGATACTGAAATGATGAATTCTGCTTCAGATAAAGCAATTTTCTTACATTGTTTACCTGCTTATAGAGGTTATGAAGTAAGTGAAGAAGTTTTTGAATCAGAAAGAAGTTTAGTATTCCAAGAAGCTGAAAACAGATTACATGCACAAAAAGGTGTAATGGTTTGGCTAGATAAAAAGAGAAACGTATAATGATTGATTTTTCAAAATTTAAAAAATACTCAAGACCAGGACCTAGATATACTTCATATCCTACAGCTCCTGAGTTTAGTGAAGAGTTTACACAAGATGATTTAAAAGAATATTATAAAAATCAAAGTGATGATAGATCTTTATCAATTTATATTCACATGCCATTTTGTAGAAGTGCATGTTATTTCTGTGGATGTAACACAATTTTTACTTCTAAAGAAGAGAAAAAAGTTGAATATATTACATACTTAAAAAAAGAACTTAATATATTAAAAGATCATCTTAACACTAATAGAGAAGTAACTCAAATGCACTTTGGTGGAGGAACTCCAACGTTTTTCTCTCCGGAGCAATTAGAAGAAGTTATTAACGCTGTAAAAGAAGTTTTTCCTAACTTTAGAGCTGATGCTGAAGTATCATGTGAAGTTGATCCTAGATTCTTTACTAAAGAGCATATGGATGTACTTAAAGCTGGTGGATGTAATAGATTAAGTTTTGGTGTGCAAGATTTAGATGAAACTGTGCAAAAAACAATTCACAGAATTCAACCTTTTGAATTAACTCAAAATGTGATCAAAATTGCAAGAGAAGCTGGAATTCACTCTGTTAATACAGATTTAATTTATGGACTTCCTCATCAAACAAGAGAAAGTTTCAAAAGAACATTAGAAAAAATGATTACATTAGATACTGATAGATTTGCTGTATTTAATTATGCTCATGTTCCATGGCTTATGAAAACAATGAGAAAGTTTGATGAATCAACTTTCCCTCAACCAGAAGAAAAACTAGAGATGTTAAAAGATACAATTGACTTCTTTACATCTAATGGTTATAAAATGGTTGGAATGGATCACTTTGCAAAACCTGAAGATGAATTATTCAAAGCTATTGAAAAGGGTGAGTTACATAGAAACTTCCAAGGATATACTACAAAAGGTGGAGCTGATTTAATTGGTATTGGTTTAACTTCTATTGGTAATGGGGTTGATTATTATGCTCAAAACTTTAAAGATATTCCAACTTATGAAGAAGCTTTAGATAATGGTGATTTACCAGTATTCAAAGGTTATAGATTATCTGATGATGATCAATTAAGACAGTTTGTAATTATGGAACTTATGTCTAACTTCTCTTTAAATATCAAAAGAGTTGAAGAAGAATTTAATGTAAACTTTAATGAATACTTTGCTGATGCAATTGAAGCTCTTCAAGAGTTTGTAGAAGCTGAACTTGTGGAAATTAATGAAGATAAGATTCAAGTTTCACAAACAGGAACTATGCTTATTAGAAATATTTGTATGCCATTTGATGCATATTTAAATAAAATCCCTGAAGATAAAAGAAGATTTTCTAAGACTATTTAGTCTTAGAATTTCTTTTTTCTTTCCTTTATAAATCTCTTTACAAAATTTAATCATATCCCTACTTTGCTATCGTACTGCTACTATTTATAAACTATTAACACAAATTATTGTATATTAAATTGCTTATATTAAATATAAATATTTATAAATTAAGGGTTAAGATAAAGTGGCAACAACAAATAAATTTAATTATAATGCAATCGTAGATGATTGTGTAAAGTGTGGTAAATGTAAACCAGTTTGTACTATTTTTAATATTAATCAAGATGAAACAACAAGTCCAAGAGGATTTATTGATTTGCTTGGTGCTTATGAAAATGATGAATTAGAACTAGATGAAAATGCAAAAAATATTTTCGAATCATGTTTTTTATGTACTAACTGTGTTGAGGCCTGTCCAAATGATTTACCTACGGATATGGTAATTGAGCAAGTAAGAAGTGATATTGCTAAGAAATATGGAATTGCGTGGTACAAAAGACTATTTTTCTACTTATTAAGACATAGAAAAACTATGGATTTATTATCATCACTTGGTTGGATGTTCCAAACTTGTGCATTAAAGCTTGATAAAAAGAAACAATCAGGACTTCCAAGATTCTCTCTTCCAATCGTTAAAAAAGATAGAGCTTTACCTTTTGCTGATATGAGAAGTTTCTTAAGAAAATATCCTGAAAATATTTTTGCAAAACATAAAAAAATTGAAGAAAATAAAAAGAATAAAGTGGCAATTTTTATTGGTTGTATGAGTAATTATACATATACTAATACAGGTGATTCACTAGTTAAAATTCTTAAAAAATTAGAACTTGATATTATGATTCCTAAAAAACA
>DKNG01000069.1:0-2477 GCA_002470185.1 Arcobacter sp. UBA7394
TACATAACTCTTACACAAATTTATAAATTTGAAACAATTTTGAAACAATTTAGTTTCAAAATATGTTATACTGCTTCTAGTACAAAAACTAAGGAGAAATAACATGTCTAAAATATCAATTTTAAAAAAGATTTTTGTTACATCAGCAATCACAGCAGCTATGATTACTGGTGCAAATGCAGCAAAAAAAGAGACTAAATATGTAATTGCAACAGCAAGTACAGGTGGAACTTATTATCCAGTTGGTGTTGGGATTGCAACAATCGCTTCGTTAAAACTAGCAAAAAAACATAAAACAACTTTTTCAGCTATCACATCTGCAGGTTCAGGTGAAAATGTAGATATGCTTCAAAAAGGTGAAGTAAACTTTGCAATTTTACAAGGTTTATTTGGTTCTATGGCTTGGCAAGGAAAAGCTAAATACGAAGGTGCTCCAAAGAAAAATCTTAGATCAATTTCTATGTTATGGCAAAATGTTGAACAGTTTACAATCAGAAAAGATTATGCAAAAACTGGAAACATTATGGATTTAAAAAACCTTTATGGTGAAAAATTCTCAATTGGTGGTAGATCTTCAGGTTCTAGAGTTTCAGCTGAAACTATTATGAGTTCACTTGCTATTGATTTTAATAAAATGAATATTCAATACTTAGGATATACTCCATCTTCAACTGCATTACAAGATGGTAAAGTAGATGGAATGAATACTCCATCAGGTCCTCCAACATCAGCAGTTACAAATGCTTTCGCTTCTATTGGAAATGATAAAATTAAAGTTTTAGATTTTGACAAAAAGAACTTAGACGCAATTAATGCAAACTATCCTGTATGGACTCCATTTACTATTAAATCTGGAACATACCCAGGACAAGACAAAGATATTAATACAATCGCTCAACCAAACTTACTAGTTGTAACAAAAGATACTCCAGAAGAGACTGTATATCTTTTAACTAAAACAATTTATGAAAACTTACCTTTCTTAAATACAGTACATAAAGCTACAAAAGCTATGTCAATTCAAAAAGCAATTGCTGGGCTTCCAATGCCTCTTCACCCAGGTGCAGCAAAATTCTATAAAGAACAAGGTATCAAAATCCCTGCTACTTTAATGGCTAAGTAATACTGACATATCAAAAGAAGACTCTCTTCTTTTGATATATGGATTATGTAAGTAATTATAAATTGTTTATGTAGTTTATATAAATTTAGGAATAAAAAATGATAAAAATAAAATACTTTAAAGAAATCACTTTTGTCTACGCAATCTTTATATCACTATTTCATTTTGGTATAAATATTTGGGGTGGTATTAGTGACTTATGGTTTAACTCCGCGCACTTTGCATTATTAGCTTCTTTAGGATTCTTAACTTATGAAGCAGGAAAAAATGAAAATGAAGTAAGTATTCTTAATATACTTTTTGCAGTTTTATCTCTTGGAACATTTATATATATGATGGCTTTCGAAGAGAGTCTTTATGCTGTTGCAAATGGTCAAATGAGAACAAGTGACTTAATAGTTGCAGCTATGACAATAGGTTTAGCTATTGAAATGGTTAGAAAATCTACTGGATATATTATTCCAGGAATTATAATTTTCTGTATTGCATATTTACTATTTTTAGGTCAACATATTGATGGAATATTTGCTTTTGCAGGTATGAATCCTGAGAGATTTTTATATAGAATGTTCTATACAAGTGAAGGTTTATTTGGGCCAATTGCCACAATTTCTTCTACTTATGTATTTATGTTTATTTTATTCGCTGCTTTCTTACTAAAATCTGGAGCAGGGGATTTCATCGTAGATGTAGCAAATGCAGTTGCTGGTAAATATACTGGTGGAACTGGTCACGTTGCTGTAATATCATCAGCTATGATGGGAACAATTTCAGGTTCAGCAGTAGCAAATACTGTATCAACTGGATCTATTACAATTCCAATGATGCAAAAAGCAGGATTCAAATCCAAGTTTGCAGCAGCAGTTGAAGCAGCAGCAAGTACAGGTGGACAAATCATGCCTCCAATTATGGGAGCAGGGGCTTTTATTATGGCTCAAATGACACATATTCCATTTGTTACTATTATTTCGGTATCTATTTTACCTGCTATCTTATACTTTGCTTCTATTGCATTTTATATTAATATTCATGCAAAAGAACATAATGTAAAAGGTGAAAAATCAGATGTTAAAATCTTACCAATTTTAAGAGAAGGTTTCCATTTTATTATTCCATTATCAACTTTAGTTGGTTTATTAATTTATGGATTTACTCCTACTTATTCAGCTGGTATTGCCATACTTGCTATTGTTTTCTCTTCTTATTTAACAAAAAATAAAAGAATGGGAATCAAAGAGATTTTAGGTGCATTTGCACTTGGGGCTCAAAATATGGTCGTAACTGGAGTATTACTTATTGCTGTTGGTATTATTGTAGGAATTATTAATATCTCTGGTATTGGTATTACATTCTC
>DKNG01000069.1:2595-2759 GCA_002470185.1 Arcobacter sp. UBA7394
ACTGCATCGTATGTTGTATTATCAGTACTTTCAGCACCAGCACTTGTAGGACTTATGTTAAGCCCTGAAATGGCAGCTTTAGTAAATGCAGGAATTCAAATACCTGAAGTTACTATGTATTTATTATCCGCACACTTGATAATCTTCTGGTTGTCACAGGATTC
>DKNG01000069.1:2877-3077 GCA_002470185.1 Arcobacter sp. UBA7394
CCAATGGCTACGGGTTTAACAGCTTGGAAAGTAGGAAAAGGAATGTATATTATTCCTCTATTATTTGCCTTTACTCCACTTATTAATGGTACTTGGTTCGAGCGGTTTGAAGTATTTGGATTTGCATTACTTGGAATCATGGCTTTCTCTATTGTTATGGAAGGTTACTGGGATAAGAAGATGAAAATTTTAGAGAGAGT
>DKNG01000069.1:3200-3461 GCA_002470185.1 Arcobacter sp. UBA7394
CATATTTAGGAGTAATTCAAAATACACATGTTATTGGATTTGTAATCTTTGCTGTATCAATGGCATTACACAAAATGTTATCAAAGGAAGCGAATTCTTATGCAAGAGCTAATTAATACACTTGAATCTTGTGGGTACAAGGTTCATAGTGCAAAAGACAAAAACGAAGCATTAGAAATTTCAAAGTCATATATTCAATCATCAATGAGTATAGGACTTGGTGGTTCAACTAGTGTTCAAGAAATAGGTCTACTTGATTAT
>DKNG01000069.1:3600-4455 GCA_002470185.1 Arcobacter sp. UBA7394
AATGCTCTAACAAAAGATGGAAAACTTGTAAATGCTGATGGTAGTGGAAATAGAGTTGCTGCTATGATTTTTGGTCCTAAGAATGTATTAGTAATTGTAGGAAAAAATAAAATAGTTGATACTTTAGAAGATGGATTTGCCAGAGTAATGGATGTTTCAGCTGTAAAAAATATAAATAGAATGAATAATAAAGCAATAGAGATGGGAAAAGAACCAAGACATAACCTTGATAATATTGCTAATAAATTCTCTTATATAAAAGCAGATGAGAAAGATAGAATAATACTAGTTTTAGTAGATGAAGATTTAGGATTTTAAAATGTATGATTATTTAATAATAGGTGCGGGAATTATTGGTTTAAATATTGCAAAAAATTTAAAAGAGAGATTTCCAGAATCTAAGATTTTAGTACTTGAAAAAGAAGATGAAGTTGCTCAGCATAGTTCAGGTAGAAACTCAGGAGTTTTACACGCAGGGTTTTATTATTCAGCAGATTCTTTAAAAGCAAAGTTCACAAAAGAGGGAAATATTGCTTTAAAAGAGTTTGTTAAAAGTAGAGGTCTTAAAATCAATGAATGTCAAAAAGTAGTAGTTGCTACTGATGATAAAGAAGTTGAAGGTCTTGAAGAGTTAAAAAGAAGAGGTGAGGCTAATGGAGTTGAACTAATTTGGTTAGATGAAGATGGATTAAATGAACTTTATCCAAATATCAAAACTCATAAAAAAGCTCTTTTATGTCCAAGTACTGCTACAGTAAATCCAAAAGAAGTTACAAAAGAGTTTGCAAAAGTAATTAAAGACTTAGGTGTTGAACTACTTCTTTCTTGCAAATATGTATCAAGTTCAAGTAATGT